>JBBSDG010000033.1:0-19478 GCA_038249635.1 Bacteroidales bacterium
AATTTCTGATGCATAAAAATAAAAGAGTAAAAACGAGTAATTAAAAAGCGAATGACTAAATCTGGTATTCTAAACTTACAATTTGCGGTATCAGGAAAACTGTTTGAATCTTTCTTTTATTAATATCTCACTGAACAATATTTTTCCCTTATGCTTTAACCGAAATTGTTGACCAAATATAGTGAATATTTCTCGTTTTTATACTCCTGATATATAGGCTAAATATTATTTTGATGTGCTGGGAAAAGAATGCATGAATCTAAATTCTTTTTTTCTTGTTCTTTTGTCATGACACAAAAGAACCAACTTAACGAAGTGGTCTCATGAGTTCCTTTAAAAATAAGCAATGGGCGAATAAAAAGTATAGGCTTACTATAAATTTCACACAGATGTACGACTTGGAAAGGCTCGTGATCCCAATAAATTGGGATGGGTCTGATAGAGTTTCCCATATCCGGGCGGCACGTGAGGCTGGTGTTTTGCTACACACATGCCCGCGCCGTTTACCTTCATCTACATCTGTTGTGAAATTTCTATCAGGCCGGTCCTTAAACCCTGTAAATCACCTTCAAAAGCCCAATCGTTATTCCGCTATGTTGCCATAGGAGCAAGCTCTCTTAGAAGGGATCGGCCTTATAAAAATGCGCCTGCGGTTCTTAGCCGGAGGTTTGTGCGAATGGCATGTGCGTAGCAATACACAGCAACTAAAACTGTTTGGAATTGTACTACTTTTTCATGCCTTGTATTGCGAGGAGATACCTCTGGCTTAGAAACGCCAGCATTGTTATAAAGCCTTGATCTTTTCGTACTTTTCCATCAAGGGAAAAGGACAAAGAAATAAATTCTAATTCAATTTTCGAATTAAGCATGGAACTATTATGATGTCTAACCTTTCCAACACATCAAAATATAATACAGCCATAAAAGAAGCAAACAATGCCTTGTACGGAACAATATGACCCTATTTTAGTTTATTTTAAAGTATCTGACAATTGGCTTGTATCAACTGTTTATTCCTGCAATATTTGTCGTAAAACAGTGATTGATGCTGAAAATGCGATATGAATAGACTAAATTTGTAAAAACAGCCTGAAAATAAATTACCCGGACTCCTTATTCCGCAAATATTAAAACAATTATGACTGAACCCATCAGAGTAAAAGAATTCGACAAATCGGTCAGGAACAAGTTCAATGTTTACAACAGCTTATTCCTGAACCTCCCGTTTCAGGGCATTAGTAACGTGGGAATGTTTCTGCCTTTAATGCATCATATTTGCAAACAGGGCCTTGAATCGGGAAACGAACCGATGGAAATTCTGGATGCTTTTTTCAGTTCAAATACTTCCATAAAAACAGAAGAAGAAAAAATTGACTTCATGTTCAGGGTAATCCAATATGTTGAACGGCAGATTGTACTTTTCGACAGCGTGGAAGATGCCGCGTTTACCGATCTTGACAAACATGGAACAAACCTTTCGCTCAAGGATTTCATTCACCGTATAGATGGCAAAAAAAATGAGGAAAATATTTCTGAAAAGCTTTCGAATTTCGGAACACGTCTGGTATTTACAGCACATCCAACCCAGTTTTATCCTCCTTCAGTGCTTGATATTATTAGTAAGCTGAGATTTTTGATTACTGAAAATGATATTAATGGTATCGACCTAACCCTGCAGCAACTTGGACTAACCTCGCTTATCAATGCTAAAAAACCGACACCTTTCGATGAGGCTAAAAACATAATTTATTTCCTGCGGAATTTGTATTATGATGCTGTTGGCGAGTTATATTCGCATATAAAAAAGGACATTCGCAACAGCGATTTCGATAATCCGGATATCATAAAACTAGGGTTCTGGCCAGGTGGCGACAGGGATGGAAACCCTTTTGTAACGGCAGATATCACTATGCACGTTGCCGATGAACTGCGTATGACCCTTATGAAATGTTATTACGACGATTTTAAAAATCTGGAAAAAAAACTTACTTTTCGTGATATTGAAGATGTTATTGCTAAACTTAGAGCCGGTATTTATACCACTATGTTCGATCCGGCAAAAACAATAGGCTACGAAGATATTATTCATTCACTTTACAAAATTAAAACTACGCTTATTCAAAAATACAACAGCCTTTACCTGGATGAACTCGATAACCTGATTGATAAGGTTAATATATTTAAAACTCATTTTGCGGCTCTGGATATCAGGCAAGATCACAGTGTGCATTATAAAACTGTTGAGGAAATTCTAAGGAAGGCGGGTTTGATTAAAAAGAGTCTCGATGAGCTTTCAAAAGAGGAACTTACCACCATCTTACTCCATAGAGATATTCACATTCATCCCGATCTTTACCCCGACGAACTAATAAAAGATACCATTATAAACATAGCCCAGCTTGAACTTATACAGGATAAAAACGGTGAAGACGGCTGCAACCGCTATATAATCAGCAATTCCGAAGATATTTTTTCGGTTTTGTTTGTTTACGGACTTTTCCGCTGGTGCGGATGGGAAAAGGAAAAGATAAGTTTTGATATTATTCCACTTTTCGAGTCGATGGAAGGCATGAAAAACTCTGAATCCATCATGAAGCAACTCTTCGAGATTCCGGATTACCGTGCGCATTTGCTCCAAAGGCAAAACAAGCAAACCATTATGCTTGGTTTTTCGGATGGCACCAAAGATGGCGGTTTCCTGATGGCGAACTGGTCTATTTTTCGTACAAAAGAGAATCTTTCGGCAGTTTGTGATGAATATGGAATCAAAGCGATTTTCTTCGATGGACGCGGCGGTCCTCCTGCCAGAGGCGGCGGCAAGACTCACCGTTTTTATGCCGCCCAAAGCCGGAAAATCGCGAATCACGAAATTCAGCTTACCATACAAGGCCAGACTATTACCAGCACTTATGGCACAAAGGAACATTTTATCTTTAACTGTGAGCAGTTGCTTACGGCAGGCTTATCCAATAACTTTTTTGCAAAGGAAAACGATATTTCCGTCGAATCGAGGCAATTGATAGAGGATTTGTCGCGCATTAGTTATGAGAAATACACGGCGCTCAAAAATCACAGTATGTTCCTCCCTTACCTGGAGAAAAAGAGTACGCTGAAATATTATAACAAAGCCAACATCGGCAGCAGGCCGGCAAAAAGAGGTGATCAGAAGAAACTTGAATTTAAAGATCTTAGGGCAATTCCATTTGTTGGTTCCTGGAGCCAGTTGAAGCAAAATATTCCGGGATTTTTTGGCATTGGAACAGCCATACAAACCATGATTGATGAAGGAAAATCGGATGAATTAAAGAAGTTATTCTGGAATGTTCCGTTTTTTAAGGCATTGATTCTTAATAGTATGATGTCGTTATCAAAATGCTATTTTGAACTTACTGCCTATATTGCCAAAGACGAAGAATACAAGGATTTCTGGAATATTTTATTTGATGAATACAAGCTTTCGAAGCAAATGGTATTGTTTATTTCCGGTTACGATATTCTGATGGAAGAAGAACCGGTTACGCGTAATTCAATTGAAATCAGGGAACATATTGTACTTCCGCTGCTGGTAATCCAGCAATATGCCTTGCAGAAAATCGAACAAAAAACGAAGCATGAAGAGGCGTATGAAAAAATTGTACAGCGTTCGCTATACGGGAACATTAATGCGAGCAGGAATTCGGCGTAGGATAATAAAAGGCTGTATTAGAAATACCAACAAGATCAGTTTAGGAAGGTAAAAAGCATAAAAAAAACACTAAAAATAATCCGAAACCGACCTTCTCATCAACTTGATATTTCCAATAGAGAAGATACAGCCTTAATTTTATGAGAAATAATTATACTCTTTGTTAATTCCATAAAATCATCAGGGAAATCGAGATCCATAAGTGCTTCATCTAAAGCATTTAACCTTGAATGGTTGTTCCCAAAGGCAACAACAAATACAACATAAACAAGGTATTGCTGCATCTCAAACTCCTGTAAATATGACCTGTGAGGGTACAATTCATGCAATGGTACAATTTCAACATCGGGGGTTTGATCCAACTTATCTAAATAATTATGGATCATAGATGTAAGCTTTATTAGAGGATATTGAGGAAACTTTTCTTGATACAGTAAAAGTTTCTGTTTAAAATTCGCCAAAGCCTTATCTTCTTCAAAATGCAGTTCGAGAAAATATAAAAGAGGTACATCCCCAAAATCTTTCTTCAACTCCCCAAGCAACTTAATACCTTTTTTAAACTTTTTTTCAGTGTACTGTAAAATAGGATTCAATTTGCTTTTCAATAAATCGGGATTTCGAATTTCAGTTAATGGAAGTCCCAGCATTTCATCAGGTATTTTATCCGACCATGTCTCAATATCCAAATCATCCATAAAATAATCATAATATTGCTCACATTTAGCCTTATCAATCATTGAATCAAAAAGCACATCAACCGACTCAAAAAAAGATTTAGCTTCGCCTTTATCGAGAGAATCTATATCATCAATATTATCACTGAATATACTCACAGCTTCATCGTAGCTCATAAGGCCATCAAAGTCATCTTCAAATTCATTATCATCTTCATCATCATATTCATCAAAGGCCGGTTCAAATTTGGGTTCACCGGCAAGAATGGTAATATTATGATTTTCTTTACCAGCTGTCCGATCAAGTTGTTTTAAAATACGGGATACCGTAGCTGGGTCTTCATAAGGCCCCTGAATATAAGCAGGCTTTCCATCCAAACCACACTCAATATCAATAAGTTCAATTTCATCCGTATCTTCTTCGAGCATGTATTTAGTTACAGATGTGAAAGTTTTATGCGGGTTAAAACCATAATCGCCGGCAAACTCAATGGCCGCGAAAATAATGTTATGAGCAAGTGTATAGTCAATTTCGGAAAGCACATTCCCACCGGGAAAATTATGAAGCTTTTCGCGATACTTATTTTCATCAATATTAAACATATACATGGTGTCCTTAACGCCAAGGCAATATAAATCAACGAGATATATCGCAACTGTTACATTTCCATTTGTATGTTTCCGGGCAACAATCACGTTAGCAATGCCATTATCCTTCCAATCATCATTTACCAGGCATTCAAATATTGCAAGACTCCTTGCTCTTGTGCGAATGTAATTTTCGGGGCTCTGGATCTGAATTGGTTTGCCTTTCTTTGTCATAACAGGATATTTTACGATTTCGCACTAATGGAATGGCAAAAATATAAATAATAGCTTTTAACCGTGATGAATTTGGTAAAACTATTTGAGAAGGTTCGGAATTATATTTTTATACTATTCCAGGTTTATTTCACAATTAAAGCTTTCAACCCGGTTTCCAGCCGTAACGAATGCAGCCCACTTTTCAGCATTCTTAACATGTAAATAATACGTATGCAACATTGGAGTAATATACTGAAACTACTTTCGCATCATAAAATAAATCAACTGTATCAAACAAAGAATCTATGTTAAAAAATAATGAAATGCTGGCAACACTAAAATACCCTGTTTTGGGATTTACCCAGATAAGGCTGATCATTAAAAGAAGGTACAAATGGCTGGTTGAACTGGTTGATGCTGATATGGAAATAGAAGTTTCGGAGGATGATTTCGTCCTCGACTGAGGCAATTAAATTTTACAACCCTTTAAAGATAAAAGAGATGAACAACACTATAAAAAAGAACTACTCCAGTTACCTGAAAGCCAATATAACAGAAGAAGCCGGCTCAATGGCAGATTATGATTGCTTTGCAGAAACAGTGGTTTTGTTTGAGGTTTTCAGACAAAAAGGCATCGATATAACGCTTGAAGAAGCCCGTGGTCCGATTGGGATTGATATACGCGACCATATCCGCGTACTCACAAAATATCCTCGTATTGCCGAAGAATGGCTGGAAGAAATTGGCCGCGAATGCACCGAAGCAGATATTGAAAAAATGTTTAATAATTTTATCTCGCTTCAGCTTTCGGTTATCAGGGAAGAGGTTACTGAAGTTCCTGATTTACCAGGTGCATTAAGTGCAGCGCATTTACAGCGTATGCAAAGCGGTTCGGTAACCGGTTATAACTGCTGATGAGTTCAAACTTTTAAAAATCTATTTCCGGTCGGGCTGATGAGGTTTGAATTAAAGATGCTTTAAAAATGTTCAGGACTTAAACCAAGAAAATGGATGAAAAACAGTACGGATGAAAATTAAAATGTTTATCTATGGAATCTATCTATAACAAAAGAGATAATTTTTCTGGATCCGAAGAATTTATCAATTCAGAAATTTTTAGTCTGGATGCAGAAATATCCGAAAACAAAGCCGGTCATAACCAGGAAGAATACAGCAATTTCGATTTCAACGAACTTGAGTTTCATAAAAAAAAAGTGCGCAGGGATTTTATGGACGCCGGCGCCGATTATGTTATCGATAGCATTGACCAAATCAGGGAAATGATTATTGATATCAATAAGAGGCTTGCCTTATGAGGAAAAAGCTTATTATAATTCAATCTAGTCAACCGGGATATTATACTATTTAGAGATTATTAAAATCTGTTCAAGATCAGGATGCCGAAGGTATCTCAGGTTTATAGAATTGAAATTTGCATTCATTCTTCGACTCCTGCGGGGTCGAACCTAGCACATTAATCAACGTTCTATAAAGCTAAAATCCCTTCAGGATTCGTAAAAACAATTTTTAAACCATTTTCAAATACGTTTAACCATTGAAGCTCTGAATAAGCATACTGAACCAATAACCTGATTCTTTTATAATCCTTTCCTGCGTATCGAAATCAATATATACCATGCCGAATCGTGGCTTATAACCTTCGGCCCACTCGAAATTATCGGTAAAACTCCATACAAAATAACCATTCACTTTTACCCCTTCCTGCCTGGCACGTAATACCTGGCCAATATATTCCTCAAGGTATTTCCTTCTTTTTTCATCATTTACGCTGCCGTTTATAAGCACGTCGGGAAATGCAGATCCGTTCTCGGTAACTATTATTTCTTTAAAGCGCTTGTATTTGCTGAACTTATGCAACATTTGGTATATACTTTCCGGGTACACTTCCCAGTTCATTTCCGTAGTTTCAACATTACGTTTCTTCGCTTCTATAAGCTTCGCCCAAATGAGGGGTGTGAAATTCGATGTGGCAACTATTTCCCGGGTATAATTCTGAACTCCTATAAAATCCATATCAAAGGCAAGCTTGCTTTCGTCGCCGTCTTTTATAAAGGGTTCGAGGCGCTGCAATAGTTTCAGATCTTGGACCGGGTAACTCAATCCGGCGAGAGGCTCCACAAACATCCGGTTCAGCAATGCGTCCACGCGATGAGCCGCCATACCGTCATTTATTGAAATACCTTCAGGCTGAATTAATGAACAAGAAAATGTGGTTCCAATAATCGCTTCTGATGACATAGAACGAACGATCCGCCCTCCTTCGGCCTGGCACATGGCGGCATGATGAGCGGCTGCCAGCCAACTGCTGAGGCCTTTCCGACCGGGAGCATGAACACCCAGAAAATATCCCGCACCTGTAAAAACCATGGGTTCGTTAAGTATCAGCCAGTATTTCACCCTATCGCCAAAGCAATTAATGCAGAGTTCAACATAATCCGAAAACCAGCCTATAATATCGCGGTTGGTCCAGCCACCTTTTTTTTCGAGTTCCCAGGGAAGGTCCCAATGGTATAATGTAATCCATGGCTCAATACCAAGTTGCAGACAATAATCAATTACACGGTTGTAAAATGCTATGCCATGGAGGTTGGCGGCCCCAGCACCGGAAGGAATGATACGACTCCATGATATTGAAAAACGATAATTCGGGATACCAAGGCGCTTCATCAAATCCAGGTCCTGGATATAGCGGTTGTAAAAGTCGCAGGCTATGTTCCCATTTTGGTTATTGAAGGTTTTGCCTTTTGTATTCGAAAAAACATCCCATATTGATTTGCCTTTGCCGTGAGCATTATGTCCGCCTTCTATTTGGTAAGCCGCCGTGGACACCCCCCATTTAAAGTCCTTCCCGAAATCTTTCCCTTCAAAATCCATAATAAAAACTTAGACTCCGTTTATCTCTTTTCAATCTTGGTTTAATCAGCATTTCAAACTTATGTCAGCTTAAGCTTATAACTCACGACCGCACGAAACCACAACTTCACGACAGACAACTCACTACTCGCAACTTACTACTCACAACTCGCAACTTACTACTCACAACTCACAACTGAGCCACAATTTTTTTCAGGATCAAATTTCTGAATTTTTTAACTGTATATTGTTTTTCTTCTTCCTGCTTGTTGGCAAATGATGAAGCAACATGAGCTGCAAGTATCGTATTAATTATTTCCTCCGTATTATCGGGATAATCAACATCAATAACCAAGTCGTTTTCGATCCAGTTTTTAATCTGATCTAAATTCTTTAGCTTAAGGCTTTTTAATACAGGCACACCCATTTCCGCTAAGGCAGCGGCATTGCAATGCTGCTCGTATTGTCCTTTCATAGGGATCACCAAAATCTTTTTCTTCATAAAAAGTGCTTCGGCAGGAGTTTCGAAACCGGCACCGCAAAGCACCCCGGCCGACGAAGCCATGCTTTCGATAAAAGCTTCATTACTGATGGGTTGGATGGTAATATTCCTGAATCCCATCATTTGCTTGTTATGCTTCGAAAAAACTTCCCAGCGGGTATCGCCACATTGCTGTAACACCTTCAGAATTCTGTCATCATCGTACGAAGGCAGGTACACCGTGTAATGTCCTTTGTTTTCAACTTTCAGATCCCTTACCTGCCTGCGGACAACAGGAGTAAAAATATTATCGGCATAGGATTTAAAATGAAATCCATATTTCGCATCCGAAGGAGCATAATTTTTAAGTATAGCTTTACCCAGCAGGTCCGAATCCTTGGGCTGCGGGGCTTTTTTATTCAAAACAGCAGCCTGGTGGCTGATGGAAATACAGGGAACATTTTTCAGGTAACAGGCCCAGGCCGAAACCGGCTCAAAGTCGTTGATCACCAGTTCGTAATCCTGTACAGGGAGGCTCTCAATTTCGGACAGCAATACTTTGATGTAATTCTTCTTGTAAGTTTCCACCAGGTCGATTCCACCGTTGGAGCCAAAAATAAATCCCATTCCTTTAAACCTGAATTTTACCGGGTAAGGCAATTCAATATCAGCCTGCGAGCCGCTTATCAGAATATCGAGATCATGATTTTTTAGCAATACCGGAATGATATCCCTTGCCCGGCTCAGGTGTCCATTACCTGTACCCTGTATGGCGTATAATATTTTCATTGACGCATCATATTAAATTCCTGAAGCATATTCTCAAAAAGACGGGAACTGTTTAATTCATCTTCTTCCTCTTCTGCATCCAAAATCATTTCGGCTTTATCACTTTCCTTAAACCTGTATATTGACCATTCGCCATTTACGAATTCGAGCGAGGATAGGTTTTCGACCCAGTCGCCGGAATTGAGGTATGTTATGCTTCCTTCGGAATTACTGATAGTGCGGATTTCCGGGTGGTGAATATGTCCACAGACCACATAGTCGAATTTATTGCTGATGCCGATATCGGCGCTGGTTTGCTCAAAATCATTAATAAATGAAACTGCTGATTTAACGCTCTCCTTTATCTTTTTCGAAAGCGATAGCTTGCCTTTTTTTAAGATTTTTTCGGAGAAAAAATTAAAGAACCTGTTAATCAATATCAATGTATCATAACCAATCGCTCCTAACTTCGCCAGCCATTTTGAGTGCTGCATGGTAACATCAAATACATCGCCATGAAAAACCCAGGCTTTTTTGCCGTCGGGCAGATTGAGTACAACCTTATTAACAACGCTGAGCGAGCCCATTTTCATTCCTTCGAACTTGCGCAGCATTTCGTCGTGGTTGCCTGTAACATAATAGGTCTTTACTCCTTTCCCCATCCATGTGATCAGGTGCTTTATAATTTTCATATGGCTCTTGGGCCAGTATGATTTGCTGAATTGCCAGATATCGATAATATCCCCGTTGAGGACAACAATTTTGGGCTTTATACTTTTAAGGTAGTGAAGCAGTTCTTTGGCGTGGCAGCCATACGTTCCGAGGTGAATATCCGAGATTACAAGTATATCAATCTGTCGTTTTTGTTTTTTCATTCTGTTGGTTTAGTGCTTGAGCGATGGGTAGAAGTCAGCGAAAAGTGTGATAAGAAATTTTGAAATAATATTTGTGATTACATCCCTGATATGCCTGGCAGCATGGATTGAAGAAGAAAAGGATGAGGCCTTTTTCAGGGGAGCCGGAGAATAGCTCTTGTACGGGCTGCTATGGGTTATGGGTAGCATAGATTTTAGTTTCCCAAAAGTACCCCGGGTATGTAAAATGAATATAAAAGTAACATTATGATTTTGTTAAGGATTTTCAAAAGGTATAAACTGACTGAACGAAAAAAAACCCCGGCTTTGGGCCGGGGTTATAAAAAACTAATATAGAAACAGTTACTTAATCACAACTTTTTTGGTTGTAACCGAATTAGCGTTGTAAACTTTCATCATATAAACACCTTTAGCAAGACCCGATACATCAATCGAACCCTTCTGGTTAGCATTTACATTCTTTTCTGCAACAACTTTTTTGCCATTCAAATCCAACATCTGAACTTTTGAATCTGAAGATACTTCAATATTCAGTTTGTCGGAAGCAGGGTTAGGATAAACATTAACATTGTTGGCTTTTGTGTTTGGTTTTACTCCAAGCATTGAAGCATCAACAACTTTCAGGGTAACCTTTTTACCGTTAATCTTAACTAAAGTTGCATTAAAGTCAGCCATAGTAAGATCTTCAGCTGCACCTGCAAGGGTTACAGTTAATGTAGCAGTGTTCTGGGTTGGTATTTCGTTCAGACTAAATGCAGCAACCTGTAACATTTTTTCTGCTGAAAAATAATTCCAGTTAAGATTAACGCCATAAGCAGCAACCGATTTAACGGTCATTTTCTGATCGTTCAATACAACATCAAAACCGAATGAATTAACTATATCAGTTGAGTTTAATGAAACAGGAACAACCAGGTTGCCGTCAGTATCTTTAACAGCATCCAAAAGGTTGAAAACAACTTCGCCGGTAGCTTCTGCGCTCTTTATTGTACCATTAGGAGATATACCTGCATACGAAGCATCAACATCACCTATCAGTATTCCAATATAAGTTTCGTTATTGATAACAGGGCAACCTGTTGGGTCAATAACCGGAACATTCTGGCAAACAGCTACTACAGGAACTTTGTATTTTGAATAACCATGGGTGTCATTTTCAGGGAAGGTTACTGATTTCAGGTAAGAAAGATCACTGTTAACTTTAGTGTTAGCAACAAATGACCAGTCTCTGGCTAAACCACCAAGTTGGATGAATTCGCCTTGGATGAATTCGTCAATCAAGCGAACTGCTCTTTGGTTAATCTGAGTAGCATCTCCTGAAGTGATCAAACCGTCACGGTTTACATCCATTGCAATCATCTGCATAACTGAAGGAGTCCAGTTAATTTTGGATGTGCCTTTTACTGAAACCAATGATGTAAGATAAGCATCCTGTTCGTCGATAACACTATGAACGTTTGTTGTATTATCTATATCTCTCCTAACATCAATAGTAGTACCGTTTAAGATGCTGTAAACAAAATTACCGGCCATGTCAGGCTGAACTGCATTTATCATAAGGCCACAACCAAATACATTTGAAGCAAGGTAAGTTGAAGGATTAGCTATATCGTATTTAATAGGGCTTAAATCGCTCCAGAATTTCAGACTTGCATACATTTTATCTTCTTTGTATGTGATGAATTTACCAATGGAACCGCTTTTGAAAACTGCAGGTGTTGACCTGTAACTTTCAATGATTTCGGTGAAGGAGAAAACAGCTGTATCAACGGATTGGAAAGCAGTAGTTTTATTGAATTCAACACAAGCTACCTGACCAATGCCAGTGAAAACAGGATTTGCACCACCTGTAGCATTGAAGTTAATACCAATGTTGATAATGCCATTAGCTTCATCAACTGTTGTGGTATAATCAGTAATTGCCTCAGCGTTTGCACCGGCTGCAAGGAAAGGAAGTATCAAAGCATTGCTTACAGTTACATTACCTGTAGGTTTTACTTTTGCCTTATTGTATGCAATACTGAAGTTAAAACCATTAATACCTGTTACGGTTAAACCATTGGTAGTGATAGGTAAACATACAGCTTCGATATTACATGGCTGGCTAACAGTACCTAGTAAATAAGCAGCGCTCAAATCGGTGATAACAACAGGTACAGCAACAGATACTTTAATGCCACCTTTGTTGTCAGTAGCTTTTGCGGTGAATGAAGTAGCTCCCTGAACTGAAGGTGTAAATGTTAAACTGTAAACACCTGCAGCTGAAGTTACAGTTCCTGGTATAAACACACCGTTATTGTAAAATTCAACCGAAGCAATTGTACCATCAGGATCACTTGCAGTTGCCGTTAAAGTGAGAGGAACACCTAAAGCCGGTGTAGCGCTTATCGAGCCTAAGGCAACTGTAGGAAGCTGGTTAGCATTAACTGTAATTGATACAGGAGCTGAAGTAAAAACTCCACCATTATTGTCAGTTGCGGTTGCGGTTAATGTATGAACCCCTAAAACTGAAGTATAGGCAGCAGAAGCTGTTAATGAAGCAAGTAATCCGTTTGCAGGAGCACCTACTGCAACACCGTCAACTTTAATCTGAAGTGAATTAACCTGACCGTCAGTATCATTTGAAGTAGCATTAATGGTAACAACATCGCCTACAATATATACTGTACCAGCGGCAGGAGCAGTAATGCTTGCAGTTGGAGGGCTGTTTCCTACATTGATAGTGCGAACAGCGGATGTAGTGGCCAGGCCTTCATTATCAGTTGCTACGGCAGTGATAGGGTGGGAACCGTCAACTGAAGGAGCAGTAAAGGCAGCTTGATAAGGTGCTGTAAAATCAATTCCTAATGAGGTAGCTCCATCAAAGAATTGAACCTGGGCTACAGTACCGTCAGCATCAGTTGCTGTTGCTCTAAGAGGAACAACGGTAGTGTAAGGAACAGTAATAGTAGCAGCAGGAGCTGTGATGTTAACTACAGGAGCAACATTGGCAGGAGGATTAGCCAACAGGGTTTGTGTAAGACTTGGGATGGTAATTTCACCATTCGATGCTATAGGATTGCTTGCAACATATTTTTCAGTTCCGCCTGATGGAGTTCCGATCTGGATATTTAGTTCGAAATGGAAATCACCATCGGTTGTAAACTGGCCTAACAAAACTCTGTTAGTTGCTGTAGGACCAACGGCCCCGCTTAAAGCACTCCATGCTGCGTCAGTAATTGTAAAATCACCGCCGGTCTGGCTTGTAGCATCAAAAACAGATATGCCTGCCGATATTTGGGGACCAACAAGGGTAATACTCTGTGGAGCACCTGCCCAAAGTCCGTCTTGTGCAGTTAATGCAATGCCCATCTGGCCACCGCTGTTTGCCAGCACTCCGGCAGGGTGAAGAACAGTTGCACCACCAAGTGCTACGTTATCTTCCGTTTTGAGAACTCCAAACTGACCGGCAGCTGCGCCACCTACTGTTAGCCATGAATCAAGCATAACTGTATTGAGAGCGGCCTGGGCTTTGGTATAGGTCGGGCTTGTTGACCCTCTGTCTTCGTTATTAAAGAAAGAGGAAGTTGAAGTAATTTTAAGTGCATGTACAACTTTTATTGAAGGATTTGAAATATCAGGTATAACAGTTGCACCATAGGCTGCCTGAAATTTGTAGCCGGGAAGCATATCCGCATAAATACGGTATGTTACCGAGCCGACAGGAAGAATTCCTGTACTGGCAGCTGCATCAGCAGCGGTTGCAACGTAGTACCGTTCGACGACGACACTCTCTAACCCATTCTGGGCGTGGGCGAACAGACCAAGCATGGCAAGGCCTAACCCAAGAAATAAATTTTTAATTTTCATCTGAGTAAGTATTATAAATATTGTTTAAAACTATTTGCTGTTTGGTTGTCCGAATTTACCTACAAGGATCAGGAAGTCGTTGGTATCAGTAGAACCATCAAAATTGAGGTCGGTAGGATTTGATTGTGCCGATGTGAGAACCTGAGCCAAAGCCCATTCACTTAACCAGCTTCCTTTATTAGCATCAAATGCGCCTCTGTAATTAACGGTTGAAAAGAAACCATCGGCTGGAGGAGTAACTGAAGAAGTGATATTGGATGAAGGTGTTGCGTGAAATGAATTCCCTGAATAAGAGGTATGTGCAGCACCATTCCAGGCCCAGTTGTAATCAATACCAGGTACTGAAGCAACTACAGAGTTTCCGTCGGTTGTGGTAAATTGTGCGATATCAGAAGCAGAAGCAGCGGTTGCAGCTTTGTAAGCGATAGAGGAATTTTTACCCGAGGTTAAAGCGCCTGTAGTAATGTAGAATGATTTGACAGGATCAGATCCAAAACCAATAAAAGTGTTGTTTTTAACGAGAAGTGAATTTTTAACAGCTACGCCTGTGCCTGTGTTGTATGCATTATTAGCATTTGTCCAGTTATCATATGCATCACCTTTATTGGTAGCGTTTGATCTGCCGGTAGCAAGGTGTAAGCCTGACCTGTAATTTGCAAAGATAGAGTTGTAGATTTCGCCTTCTGCAAGTTCCTTTGCCTGTATAGCAGCAGCACCTGAATTGTCAGCGGATGGCATAATATGACCGTTTCCGATTAATGTTACATTGTAGAAAACAGGGTGTGAACGTAAAGCAGGAGCTTTTTTATCATCATCAGCGTCAGCTTCAAAACCATTGTCAGTTGTGTGCAAACCGGTTATACTGTCGCCAGCCATACCGAACAGAAACTGTCCTTTACCTTTCCAGCCGAGGTCATAATCAAACATATCGTCATTACCGAATAAAGTAGTAATATACTTTACATTTACAGTACCTCCGAAAAATTCGATATTATCATCAGCAGAAGCAATAATTTCAAGGTGTTCGATGGTAGTACCGCGACCAACAGATCCTAAGGAAAGACCGTTGAGCTCGTTTGCATCGGCAATAAGAGCGCCTGCATGACGGATAGAAACATACCTCAGGATACCTGAGTTATCGTTATCGTCATTTGTAGGAAATGCACCATCGCCTGCACCATAAAGATCCCTTGGATTTGCAGCGCTGAAACCTTCAATAAAGCCAACACCATTTGCTCCTCCGCTGTAGGCATTACCAACAATAAGGTTATTTGTAGCTTTACCTAAAATAACCATTCCACCCCAGTCACCAACATTGGTTAAGGAATAACTGCCATCCATTGGATCAGCTACCGAAGTAAAAACGATAGGACAAGCCTGTGTTCCGTCAGCCATAATTTTTCCGCCTCTTTCAACGATAAGGCCAGTTGCGTTGGCAGGAAGTGCAGCAGCTGCACCTTTTACAACAACACCAGGATTAACAGTTAGTGTTATGCCGGAGGGAACATAAATTTTCTGATCAAGCGTGTAGATCTTGTCACAGGTAAGCGTTTGGTTTGCCAGAAGCTCACCATTTGCATTAACACCTAATGAACTCATAGTAACAGGCGTTCTGGCTCCTACAGGAGGGCATCCGCATTCGGACCCAAGATTGGTCTGTGCGAAACTTGTTGACACTGAAAATGCTGCCATCAATGCACCGGCAACGATTTTCGTAATTGTAAGTTTTTTCATAGTTTTTGGATTTTGTTAATATTTGCTTTTGTTTACGCCTACCATTATTGATAGACAAGGCAAAAGTAAACCGCCAATGTTAACTGAATATTACCTCCGCATTAACAGTAAATAGAATAATTGTTAAGCCGGTAAAATGGACTTTTTAAAATCCTCATCTAATCTTTAAATAACTGATATTAATAATCTTATGGATTATATAAAATAGAATAATCGTTGATTTCCGGGATGAAAAACAACAGGTATCTTTGTAATAAGAAATGAAATAATTATTGCAGTAAAATAAGGGAGTGAAGGGATTGATGTGATTGGAAGGGATTTAAGGGATTGATGTGTTTGAAAGGGATTGATGTGATTGATGGGATTGAAATGTTTGAAATGTTTGAAGAGTTTGAAGAGTTTAAAATGTTTGAAAGGGTTTAAGGGTTTAACACTTCGACCTGGTTCGGCTTACTTCGACTTCGCTCAGTAACCAACATTCACTACCACCCTTCAGCGACCTCGAAAACCTGAAAATTTGGCTTCTTACTCCACATCAATCCCATCAATCCCTTCCAATCCCATCAATCCCATCGATCCCATCGATCCCATCAATCCCATCAAGCCCATCAATCCCATCAATCCCATCAATCCATAACACACCGAATACTGAATCCATAATTCACAGATCCGGAATACCGGAAAACATTGGCTTTGTTGTAATCCAATCCACGATACCAGACATCGGTTCCGTTCAACGAAGATGTCCACCAAAAAGCAGTATGACCTGGTTCTCCCCATTGCCCGTTAAAAATGCGGCAGGCACTGCCGATAGCGGAAAATCCACTTTCGTTGGTTCCAAATATCCCATATTTATCCGACGAATTTTCCCAATCTGAGGTGCTTCCTCCCGCAACTTTCAGTTTAGTGCCCTGATCGGTTCCCCGCCAGTTTACCGAATCGGCAGCCAGGCTGTTCATTGCCAGAAACATCTCCACTTCTTTCCATTCCACATCTGTGGGAATATGCCAACCCGCAGGGGCAATATTTCTGGAATCGGTTATGGTATAAAAATTATACAAATGCCCGTATTTTTCTTCAATGGAACAATAAGCGCCAGTTTTCAAATTACTCCAGTCTGTGTCAGGTTTATTTTTTGCTACAAAAGCAATGGAATCGCCGTTGAGGTACCTTTTAACTTTCAGATTTTCGGCCATCCACCATTTATCGCCGATTTTAACGGTTTTATATATATTACCGTCAATATCGGTAAGGGTGCCGGTTTCAGGGGTGGACGTATCAGTATCGTTCCCGCAGCCGGAATAAAGAACTGCAAGAAAAGAAACCAGGACGATCAAAATAAATGCGGAATATTTGTTTTTCATTTTCATGCTGTGATGATAAAAGCGTAAAAGATTGGTTTTCAAACTTGATTATAATTTTTTTCTGTATTTTATCAAACTGAAGCCTAAAGTAGTAAGATGTTTTTTAAAGTACCCCACTGTCCGCCTGAGGCGAACATCTCCCTTTTTCAAGGGGAGAACCAGGAAACCAGCTTCGACCATTTACCGATAGGTAAATTTTCAACTTTCACTGCCCGCTTAATTCTTTATAAACATGCGGCTGTCAGAAGTATTTCCGGTAAATAAACGTACCAGGTATATGCCGGGTTCAAAATCCGAAACATTCAAATCATCCAGAACCTTACCATCAACTAATCCAAGCTCCTTTTCCAATACTACTCTACCGTAATAATTATAAATAACATATTTTGATTCCTTATTTTTAACTTCGGACGAACGTATGGTTATCTGGCTTTTTGCCGGATTCGGATAAACATCGAGTTGCAGAACCGGATCACCATTTCCGGGGCAGGCCAGGGCAATGTCGCGATCGTAACACAAGCCAGGATAACAACACATATAAACCACATTATAATTGGCCTCGGGATTATAGTTGCAAGCCTTGGTATCCATACATCCTAAAACAATACGCGTTTTGCACGAATCCATGGCACTGCATAAATATTTCTTATTGTACTCGAGGAAATTAAGGTCGGTACAGCCACATTCAATGGGATATTTAAGATAAGGTGAAACGTTTATAATCTTTTGTTCACTTTTGTATGTACTATCAATACCTTTAGCCACATAATAGCTGCGATACCCGTTATTTACATCAGGGTCGGAAACCTGTACATTTAATTCAAATGAAATTTCACCTTTTGTTGTCAGCTGAGCCACAAGAACCATATTGGTTGCAGGATCGCCTCCGATAGCACCGGTATTTGAGAGATACGCATCGTTACTGATAAATTCAGATCCTGACCTGGCAGAACCGAAAATTGTTGAATCTTCGCCTGAAACTACATCAATAAAACCCTTGCTAAACCAGTTGGATGGCACATTTGCAAGTGTATCCATACCGTCGGCCGAAGTGATTGCAGGACCGGCCAAAGGATCATTGTTGGTAAGCAAACCACCCTGAACAGTGCCGCTACCGCCATCGTTATTAACTCCACCGATAATTGAACCGTCGTTATCCTGCGATTTCAATACACCGAAATAGGTATTTGAAGCCTTTTTTGTTACCTGGCCCAAGGTTAACCACGAATCTAAAGCCACGGTATTCTTTCGCAGATCACTAACCCTCATATCTTTCGCAAAGGACACTCCATAATCTATATTATTAAAAATCGGAGCCGTACTCTTTATCTTCAGCGTATTGTTTTTATCGCCGTACAAACTCAACAATTTGCAGCCTGGCTTCATCTGAATATAAATCCGGTAGGTTTTCGAGCCTGGCTCAAGAAATCCACCGTTAGTATCGGTTGCATCCTTTGCGTCGGAAACATAGTAGGTTTCGACAAACACGTTTTTTATTGCATCCTGCGCTTTGGCACTTACAATTATAAACAGTGTGAAAATAAGTAGAAGTATATTTTTCATGGTTTTATCTTTTAATCGATTTATTGATCTTTTTCAAACAATTCCGGGCGTACCCAGTTTAAGTTTCTAGAATTTGTAAGCAAAAGCCGCAACATAGTTAGTACCATACTTGTACTTATCATAAACCAGATCAAAGTTGTTATTAATTTTATAAGCCCTTACAATGGCTGTATTAAGAACATCAATCACTTTCAGGCTAAAGCTATAATGCTTGCCAACCGACTTTGAAATCTTTAAATCAACCAGGTTTCTTGGTAGTTCATATACATCGGGAATATCCTGATAAGATCCGGTACTTATTACACGTGCGCCCTGGATATTATAGCTAACGCTGGCAGTTAGCCTGGCTTTTTTAGCGGTATATGTTAGCATAGTATTTATTACATAAGGCGCCTGGTCAAGCATGGTACGGTCAATTTCACGTCCGCCTACTACATAACCATCGGGTTTTGTATAGCTGGTGTTAAATGCGGAGCGGGAATCAACCAATGTAATATTTGCCCTGAATTCCAACCATTTTGTAATATCTTTTTTCCCTTCAATTTCTATACCCTTTACCCAGCTTGTATTTTCATTATTGATCCAGATCAGGTATTGTCCAAAATCGGCTACTTCTATATGATTTTTAAATTCCTTATAAAAGAAACTTACTGAAAGATTATCGCCCGATTTAAAAAAGGATTCAAGTCGCAAGTCATAATTATTGATCTCCACCATTTTAAGCAAAGAGTTACCATACACCACTTTATTGATTTCATAATCGAAATAGGCATTATCCGATAACTCACGCAGGCTTGGACGCGCAAC
>JBBSDG010000034.1:0-18237 GCA_038249635.1 Bacteroidales bacterium
GCTTTTTATCACGGCACTTCACTGGTTGCGCTTATCGCGATAATACTCCACAAAAAAGGCTATTTCAAGGATATGAACGAATACCATCTGCTTGATTTTTCGAGGTATATGTTCGGGCTGAGCATCATCTGGGGCTATTTGTATTTCACGCAGTTTGCACTGATATGGTTCGGGAATATTCCGGAAGAAACTATTTATTATGTCAAGCGCTGGGATAATGGCTGGATGATTTTTATGTATCTCAACTTTGCCATTAATTGGTTTATCCCGTTTATCGTATTGCTTCCGCAGAAGTTAGACAAGAACATCAATGTTGTATATGCCATCTGTATTCTGCTTCTCGTAGGTTTATACACCGATATTTATGAGCAGGTAATGCCTGCTTTCATGAAATCACCTTCGTTCGGGATTATTGAATTGGGCGTTCTTGCCGGAATGGCCGGGTTGTTCCTCTTCGCAGTGAGCAAAGCACTTGCAAAAGCTCCGCTGATTCCTGAAAACCATCCTTACCTGGAAGAAAGTAAGCATCATCATATCCATTAATGAATTGCCTTAAGTTCATCTGAAATTACTTTTAAGATAAATGCTAATATCTTGTTTACATGGGTATTAGCATTTAGTTAAATAATAAGGATTGCGGCTGATTATTAAAGTTAACAAAAGTTCGGTTTTTCGATAAACAATACCCGCTTAACTTTTGTTAATAAAGTGTTAAATGCATTTTATATCAGCTTACCTTATTTGGCAAGATTTCAGGAATTCATGAAATATTTTGGTTTAACAATTTTCAGACTCATCGCTTAAATAATTACCTGTAAAATGAAAAAAACCATTTCGTGGTTTGCACTGCCCTTGCTCATGGCAGTTTTAATTTTTAACACCGTTACTGCTTTTGCACAAAACGCAAAGGACCTGGAGGTAGGAATTACCGAACATCTCGATCAGTATGTTCCTTCCGATATTATGCTCACCGACCATACTGGGAAACTGGTTAATCTTAAACAACTGATTAACAAACCAACTGTTCTTTGCTTTGTATATTACCGATGTCCGGGTATTTGTAGCCCGCTTATGACAGGTCTTGCCGAAGTGATCGACGGCACGGGACTTGCCTTTGGGAAAGATTACCAGGCCATCACCATCAGTTTCGACAGCCGCGAAAACTGGGAACTCGGGCGGGATAAAAGGCTCAATTATCTGAAAAAGCTTAAAGGCAAAGATCCGGCTGGATGGACATTCCTTACCGGAGACAGTGCCAATATTGCCAAGGCAACAAAGGCGCTGGGATTTGGCTTTAAGTTTGTTAACAATGAGTTTATGCACGAGGGCGCACTTATTATGATCAGTCCTGATGGCAAGATTACCAGGTATCTGAAAGGAATCAGTTTTGTACCCTTCGAATTTAAACTTGCTGTTATCGAAGCTTCTCAGGGTAAATCAGCGCCAACAATTATAAAAGTTCTTAAATATTGCTATTCGTACGACCGTAAAACCGAAACATATTCGCTCGACGTTACCCGGATAACAGCAACCATAACCATCTTTTTTGCGCTTATACTGCTCACTTATCTGCTCATACGCGGACGTAGAAAAAAATCTAAATCAGCTAACCAATAATCCTAAAACAATACATGACCGGAAACTCTTCAACACATAGGATGCCCAGCTACCTTGAATACCAGGGTAAGTATACCGGGATCCGTTCCTGGATCTTCTCCACCGATCACAAGCGAATAGCCTTACTGTATCTTTATTCGCAGCTTTTCTTCTTCTTTTCAGGAGTAGTTATGGGCATATTTATGAGACTCGAGCTTATTGCACCGGGGCAACAGATTATGGGTCCGCAGGCTTATAATGCGCTGTTTACCGTGCATGGTTTGACTATGATATTCCTTTTTATTATTCCTGGACTGGCCGCTTCTTTTGGTAACTTTATGATCCCTATTATGATAGGGGCTAAAGATGTTGCCTTTCCACGTTTAAATCTGTTCTCCTGGTATCTTTTTATATTTGGAGCCCTTATAGTTCTGATAGGAATTTTTACAGGCGACGGACCTCCGGATACCGGCTGGACTTTTTATGCTCCTTATAGTCTGAAGACAAATACCAACGTGGTATTAACTGTTTTCGGAGCATTTGTTTTAGGCTTTTCATCCATTCTTACTGGTCTTAACTTTATTGTTACCATTCACAGGATGCGGGCGCCGGGTATGGGATTCTTTCGTATGCCTTTGTTTATCTGGTCGTTGTATGGTACAGCATGGATACAGTTGCTGGCAACCCCGGTGATAGGTATTACCTTTCTGATGATAGTAGCCGATCGTATGCTGCATATAGGCTTTTTTGATCCGGCCCAAGGTGGCGACCCGATACTGTACCAGCATCTTTTCTGGATTTATTCGCATCCGGCAGTCTATATTATGATTTTGCCTGCCATGGGAGCCATTACCGAAATTATTGTAACCTTTTCGCACAGGACGGTTTTCGGGTACAAAGCCATTGCAATGTCGAGCCTTGCCATTGCGTTTGTGGGTTACCTGGTTTGGGGACATCATATGTTTACTTCGGGTATGAGCGAAACGGCACGTTTTGTATTTTCTTTCCTTACTTTTCTGGTTGCTATTCCAAGCGCCATTAAAGTATTTAACTGGACAGCAACCATGTACAAAGGATCCATTTCACTTGAACCGCCATTCTGGTGGGCGATGGCATTTATTTTCATTTTTATGATCGGTGGTTTTACCGGCCTTATTCTTGGAAGTCTATCAACCGACGTGCATTTAACCGACACCATGTTTGTAGTCGCACATTTCCATTACATTGTATTCGGAGGGTCGGGATTGGCATTTTTTGGAGCATTGCATTACTGGTATCCGAAAATGTTCGGTAAGATGTACAACAAGAAAATAGCTAACCGCGGCTTACTGTTATTATTTATCGGGTTCAATATTTTGTATTTCCCGATGTTTATATTGGGATACATGGGTATGCCGCGCCGGTATTACGATTATCTTCCTCAATTTGCTACGCCTAACCTTATTTCGACCATTGGTTCCTGGATACTCGGAATAGCACTTACAATTGTAGTGGTGAATCTGCTTCGTGCAAAAAAAGGAACACCCGAGGAAATGGACGATCCATGGGGTGGCCGCACGCTGGAATGGACAATTCAGTCTCCACCTTCGCTCGAAAACTTTGAAGAAATTCCTGTGATCGATCACGAACCTTATGAATTAACCTCCAAATAGCCAGCCGATGGAAGAACATAACGTAGCGCATACTGATCATTTCGATCCTGCTGCATCAAAACTGGGCATGTGGCTGTTTATTTTTACCGAAATCTTACTCTTCGGAGGGTTATTCATTGTTTACTCAGTTTATCGCTACAGGCATCCGGTCGAATTTCACCTTGCAGCTGAAGAACTAAATGTAACCATGGGTTTTATCAACACCGTTATCCTGCTGATAAGTAGTATGACAGTGGCCATGGCGATAACATCTCTGCAACTGGGCAAAAAGAAGGCGACGCTTATTTTTATTGGCATCACACTTATATTGGCGTTGGTTTTCCTGGTAAATAAATACTTCGAATGGGGAGCCAAGATACACCATGATATTTATCCTGGGAGCGCATTTTTGATGAGCCTAAGCAAAGGTGATATGCTTTTCTTCGGACTATACTTTTTCATGACAGGTCTTCACGCCATACATATAATAGTCGGAATGGTTCTGTTAGGAGTAGTTTACGTGAAAGTGAAGAACGGATCGGTAAATCAAAACCGCGTTTCATTGCTTGAAAACGGAGGACTTTACTGGCACCTTGTCGACCTGATCTGGATTTTCCTGTTCCCTTTATTCTACTTAATACATTAAACCCATGAGCGAACATAAAGATCATATCTCATCGTATAAGTCGCATATAGTTGTGCTTCTGAGCCTTATAATACTCACAATACTCACGGTAACCATTACGAGTGTGCACCTGGGCCCTTTTAACACTGCTGCTGCAATGCTGATAGCTTCAGTAAAAGCGACCATTGTTTTGCTTTACTTTATGCACCTGAAGTTCGATGAAAAAATTTACCGCTTCATGGTAATACTCGTTTTCTCCATATACCTGGTGGTGATCATTATAACATTTTTTGACTACTTATACCGATAAAAACTATGTTTTCAGAATACTCAAATTTTGCTGGAGAAGTAGATGTTGTATTTGCAATTATACTTGGCATCTCCCTTTTTTTCCTTATCGGAATTACTGCGGTGATTATTACTTTCATCGTTAAATACAACAAGAAGAAAAACCCTGTTGCTTCGGAGATTGAAGGAAGCATAAAGCTGGAAATCATCTGGACCGTGATCCCGATTATCCTTGTATTATTTATGTTCTGGCTGGGATGGAGTTCTTATCTACCTCAGCGTAAGGTTCCTGCCGATGCTATGAAAATAAAAGTTACCGCGCAAATGTGGAGCTGGCGTTTTGAATATGCAAACGGGCAGATTGAAGATACACTTTATGTGCCTGTTAACAAAGCCGTTGTGTTGAATATGGTCTCCGTAGATGTGATACATAGTCTGTATATCCCGGCTTTCAGGATTAAAACAGATGTTGTTCCGGGCAAAGATAATTACATGTGGTTTAAATCACTTGTTGCTGGTGATTATGATCTTTTTTGTGCTGAGTATTGCGGTTTGCGCCATTCGTATATGGGAACCATTGTAAAAGTGGTTGACCAGGGAACTTTTGATAAATGGTATGCCGCCGGACCACCAAAAATTGATTCAACCGTGGCTGCTGTGCCTGGTGCTGCCGGGAAACTACTCACCGAGCAAAAAGGTTGTATCGCTTGCCATTCCGTGGACGGAACTAAAATTGTTGGCCCTTCTTACAAAGGAATTTTCGGACATAAAGCAATTGTAGAAACCAACGGTAAAGAACGCGAAATTACAGTTGATGAAGCTTACCTGAAAAAATCAATACTTTATCCCAATGAGGATATCGTTAAAGGTTATCCAAAAGGATCCATGCCTGAGTATAAAGCCATGTTAACAGATGAAGAAGTGGATAAAATCATCGAATATATCAAAACACTAAGTGAAGAGAAGAAATAGTGCCGGAGAGCTGCTGAAAATCATCAGCGAACTGGGGAAAGTACGTATTTCGGTAGCTGTTGCATTTACCACATTTACAGGCTATATCCTTAGCCACGGCGAATTCGACCGTGGCTTTATTCTGCCATTTATCGGAATCTTTCTGCTGGCCTGTGGTGCTTCGGCATTTAATATGTTACAGGAAACCGAAACCGATAAAATCATGAAGCGAACAGCCGGAAGGCCACTTCCATCAGGCCGTATCAGCAAATCAGGAGCATTTGTTATTGCTTCGGCCTATTTCCTTTCGGGTTGCCTGGTATTGTATTTTGGTCCCGGATTACTAACCTTGCTGGTTGGTGTTTCAACCTTTGTGTGGTATAACCTGATTTACACACCTTTGAAAAAAATTACAGCTTTTGCCGCTGTTCCGGGATCAATGGTTGGAGCCTTGCCTCCGCTGGCGGGCTGGGTTGCCGGTGGTGGAAGCCTGACAGATCCAAGAGCGCTGGCTTTAGGATTTTTCTTTTTTATGGGGCAGATACCGCATTTCTGGTTGCTTTTGTTAAAACTTGGCAAACAGTATGAGAGTGCAAAGCTGCCGTCGCTGACTCAACTTTTAACCGATGAACAGATTAAGCGGTTAACTTTTGTATGGATTGTGGCAACCGCAATATCTGCTTTGGCAATGCCGCTTTTCAAATTGCAGACTGAAATCTGGAGCGTTTCCCTTATTATCCTTCTTTCGGCTGCTTTGATAGTGATTTTTATTCCGTTGCTTAGCCGGAAAAAGTTGTTTAATGTAGGGAAGTCATTTGTGCTGATAAATGTCTATTATCTTTTTGTGATGTTTGTGATGATAGCGGACAGGTTGATCTGAGTAAAGAGTTACCTTCGACAATAAAATTAATTTCTTACTCACATTGATTTACGGACCCTAAATTATCCACACATGCTCCAAGCATGTTGCAGAATCAACGTTGATTTGAATTCTATATAATTAAAAATCAGGAATTTAGCGCCTATTTAGTTATTAATATTCCTGTACCAATACATCTGTTGGAATATTTAAGGATGTGCTTAACCTTCTGATCATTTCCAATGTTAGTTTTCGTTTCCTGTTCAATACCTCGCTTACCCTGCTGCTAAAGCCAATTGCATCCGCCAGGTCTTTTTGCTTCATCCCTTTTTGCTCCATCCTGAACTTAATAGCGTCAATGGGATCGGGCATCCCGATTGGGGAATTTTGGTTTTCATAGGCATCCATCAGGATCGAAAGAATTTCGAGTTCATCGCCTTTTTCGGTTCCTTATTTTGCATCAAATATTTCATCAAGCCTAACTAACGCTGAATGATAGTCATTTTCATTTCTTATCGGGTTTATTTTCATTTCCCTTAAATTTTGTTTGCATTAATTTTGTCATATTCAGCGTGAGTTCCAACAAATCTTATCCGGCATAGTTTAAAATCGAAATTAAATTTTACAATCAGCCTAAACACTCATCCGAAAGGACAATTCCTTTATGCTAATCAGCAAATCCTGAGCATTCAGCATAGCTATCGCTTATCTGCTATCAATATATTTCTATCTTACAGATCTTTCAGGAATCAATAGTTCCAATACCGCTTTAATGAATCAGAAAATATATCAATCGCCCATCATCGTTTTATTCTGCACCGGACGGGTTGTTACTTTCAGGTTCCTCATCACGTGAATTGCCAAATCGGTATTGTAGGTTTTCACCAGACCGGGAAGCCTGAAAAGATCAATCAGCCACCATATACCTGCTCCTCCGGCTGTGAGCCAGAAAGCAACCTGAAGTCCCCATTTTTTGAGGTAACCATAATGCGCCCAGAAAACTATAATGAGAAAAAGATAGGCAATTCCAAGTGATTTTTTATTCCGGGTATATTCTTCGGCAAACTCCTGCTGCCACTGTGGCGAAAGTGTAGCAAGTTCATTCCTGACCAATACAGGCAGCTCGGCAGCAA
Organism: Bacteroidales bacterium; assembly: GCA_038249635.1. Taxonomy (GTDB): domain Bacteria; phylum Bacteroidota; class Bacteroidia; order Bacteroidales; family UBA4417; genus UBA4417. The sequence continues at coordinate 7,084 of JBBSDG010000034.1, forward strand.
TAAAGGCGCTGATATGCAAATTATTTGAAACGTCAATCTTTTCTTTGCCTACAGGATCTGTATCTACTTGCTGGTTCAGTAACTGCAAATTCGATTGCCAATCAAAAACAACATTACCGAATTTCACTACATCTCCTTTTTCGAGTGCTGTTTCGGTAACTTTTTTATCATTCACAAAGGTTCCATTGGGACTTCCAAGGTCTTTGATTACAACCTGCCCCTGGTTGTTGATCAGAAAATGAGCATGATGCCTGCTAACGATTTTATTGTCAACAACGATGTCGTTGGAGGAATCTCTGCCTACAGATATTGTTTTCATGATTTTTATATTGGTTAGTGATTATTTGGTTAATGATCAGATGAAGGCAATGATTAGATATACAAAACAAAATTGTGCCAGCAAACTTACAGCCAGCGTCAACACCGTTAAATGGATACTTATTCCTTTCGAAACATCAATACTACGAAAGTAATTGTAGATAAAGATGATCAAAGTAATTGTGATTATGATTATTGAGCTGAATGCTGCCAAACAGATAAACACGAACAAAATGTGCATTCCTGAACCTGGTGTTATTCTAAGCGGGCCGGACAGAAACCGTAAGCTTACACCTTCATCAGTGAGCAAGTAGAGTAATATACCAGCTATTGTGGCAACGGCAACAATCATAAATTCTAAAAATAAAAAAATTGATGAAGCTAAAAGGTTTTTTCGTAAGCTTGTTTCCCTTTTGATGGTGAGCAGGCTGAAGGCTAAAAGCTGCGAAATTCCAAAGCAAGAAGCAGGTATAGCGAAACTTTGCAACAATATTTTTAGAAGTGATGGTTCTGGCAGTGAATATGAGTTTGCCTGAAATGTGAAGTAAAGCAGTAATCCGCCCAGCGAAAAAACTATTACCGGAACCAAAAAGAAGAAAAGTATTGTTGTTCTATTATCCCATTCGGACCTAAACAAATCGCCCACATTAAAAATCCTTGATGCAATATATTTTATTGTATCTCTCAACGTAAATTTTTGGATATCCCCGAAACTTGTGGCACTGTATAACTCATCGGCATCATGAGATTGAACTGCATTTTCTGTTTGGGCATTTGCCGTATTATTGCCACTTACAAAGTGCGGCCACTCGAGCAATAAACCGGCACATTTTACACTATCAGCCGGTTTAAGATAACACTCCCTTACACGATTGCCATTTACAAAAGTGCCGTTGGTACTTCCAAGGTCCTTGATTAAAACTTGTCCGTTGTTCAATATAATCAACTGTGCATGTTGGCGACTCACCATATCATCGTTCAAAACGATGGTGTTTGAAATGTTGCGGCCAATATTCAAAATCTGCACAGTTAGGTTTTTAAATAATCTGTTATAAGAAAAGATTCCTGTTTGTTTCTGGTTTCAAACTATTGGTTAGAAAAGATTTAATAATAAGGAAACCGTTGCATAAAAGATATTTCTGCCAAACCTAAATTTCTTCAGTGGCGATGGTTTCCCTATGTATTGTATTAACTGAACCGTGATGTTGTCGGTTCCGCCTCCTTCATTCGCTTTTTCTACCAGTTTGGATGCGGCTAACTGAACATCTTCATTTGAATTTATAATTTCGGATATTTCTGTTTCACTGGCGTGTGTGGTGAGGCCATCGCTGCACAGCAATATTTTATCATTGTGAAGCAATTGAATGGGTTCAGCCGTAACGCTGGCACCTACTTTCTCAAAAATCCCTATTGCCTTGGTAATCTGATTCCGCTTTTCACTCTGCAATGCCTCCTCTTGCGTTAAAAGCCCGGCATCAATTAAATCCTGAACCGTTGAATGATCTCTGGAGATTTGCTTAATTCCTTTATCACGAATCAAATACAGCCTGCTGTCGCCGGCATGTGCCACGTACAATTCCGCATTTTTCATCATGGCAATCACGCAAGTGGTCCCCATACCAGCTAACTCAGGTTTTTGAGCAACCATTTCGCGAAGTCGGAAATTAGCAAACTCAACAGCATTATGAAGTGCATTTGGCGTATCGGTTTTGGTAATCCTTCCATCCTGCAGATAATGCTTTATTGCATCAACAGCAGCCCGCGAGGCTACATCGCCAGCCGCATGACCACCCATGCCATCGCACACAATAACGCAGTAACCATGCGCCGTGCCAAAGTGAGCCATGTAATCTTCGTTGTACAAGCGTACCTTTCCCACGTCTGTTGCGTTTCCGACTACTATTTTATAATTATCTATTTTCACCTAAAATAAAGTTTTGAAAGTAAATGAAGTATTCCCGAGTTCCAACGCATCACCATCCTTTAATTTCCCATCTTCCAGGCGTTTCCCGTTTATCAGGATGCCGTTGGTGGAAAAATTATCTTTAATAAAAAATTCATTGTCGCGGAACAAAATAGTGGCATGATCACCCGAAACCGATGAGTCGTTAATCACGATATCACAACCTGCAACAGAACCTATTTTGTTTTTTCCGGCATATAATCTGTAATCCTGGCCTAACTCATCGTGGCTGAAAGTAACGAGCCAGCCTACGATTTTCCGCTTCTCAATTTTTACATTTGGGGAAGAAATGCTGTTTTCATTTTTTAAAACTATGATAGTTTTGTTCAATGGATTCTGGAAATCAGTTTCACTTGGTTGTTTGGACTTCAAATCCACATTTTCTTCAATTATTACTGTTTTATCAAATTGTGCACTGCCGTTTTCATCCAACAAAACTGTTTTTTTAAAATCATCCATCGTTTTGGAGTAATCGGCATCAGGATTACACACCGGACAATAGGGACAAACAGTGTATTGGATACTGTCGTAATTATGCCCGTTGCTGCAAGTTTTGAAGTCTGGCATTTCAATTTGTTTTTATTTGTGCAAAAGAAGGCTTCATCGGTTTAACGGAATATTAAAGCCTGCCATAACATAAGGTAAATTTAATGCCACATTATATCCTCCCTCCATATGAAACACCGGGAAAATAAGGCTTGCTCCTACCAATGGCATAACAGTGATTTTATTACCATCGTCATTTGACTTCAGCCGGGTATCCTTTGCCAGCCCCAGTTTGAAATAAAAATAGTTGCCAGGTGCAATATATATGCCGCCTTCGCGATAATTGAACAAAGCCGTGCTGTCGGCAACAGACGAACTGTTGGGAGAAAAGCCACCGAATACCCCTATGTGATGATAGATTAGAAACACGTTCCAATACGTTAATTTCCGATCAAAGGTCGGGTCTCCTTCCACGTGTTTCTCACTTGTTATCATTGTTCCGTAACTGACACCAACATGCGAAGTAAACTTATATTTTCGTTTTACATAATCCAGATCAGGGCCTAAACGGTAGTTGTTAATGAGTGTGGAGTTAAGCCTTACATTATATTTACCATTTTTCGCTTTTGGATACTTACTGTTAAAAAAAGCAAGGTTTTTTGTATCCGTCACAATCGAATCAAGGGGATCTTTCAGCTTTTTGTTTTTGAGGATCCATTTCTGATGTTCCGATTCTGATTTATAATTGAAGGTGTATTCGTAAACCGTTGGCATTTCAATCTTAACCGGATAGAGTTTCAACTCATTTTTAAATCCTGATTTTTTAGCAATGAAGACAGAATCGTAGGAAATCTTCAGATCAGACATAAGCGATTTTAATTTTTCACTCCGTTTGTCGTGTTTATACTGAATGTTGTTGAGTGAGTCCTCCGAATACAAGTTGTATTTCTCATTTTCCAAAGAGAGGTGCTTTATAGCTGTAGTATCAACCTTTATGAGTTCCCGCTCGAACCAAAACTGGAAATGATTATTTGAGCATGGTGAAATCTTTTTAACTATTTCGATGGAATGGTCAACCCGCGACCTTATCTTATACTCCACCTGAATTATCAGGTTAAAACTATCGGTTTTGGTAAAATAATCCTGAAAAATCTTATTCATCCTATCGGTAAAGAGCTTTTGGGATTTAGGATTTGCAGGAACATCTTTCATTTTCAATTCCCGCCATTTTTCATCCAGGCGTGTAACCAATGTATCTTTATCAGCATCCAGATTTCTGTTTTCAGTTTCAATCATAGCAAAAAGAGCCATCCTCTCTCCTTTCGTTTTTTCGAATATCAATGAATCCTGCCGGCGTTTCAACTTGCCGGCAGCATACCATTCCCAGTAATCTTTCGAGTGTGAATTGTGAGGCGTTAAATATGATTTCCTGAATTTATCGAGGTCGAATTTATAATTCCCGTCGATGGAAACCAACTGATGCAGAAATATCTGAGGGTTGGAAGTATCGGCAATGGTAAACAGAATAGTCGCATTGTTGTCCTTCGTCATACTTAATAAGGTGTCGTTAAACAAATAATCTTTAACACAGTAAATGGCCTTGGCCACCGATGGTTTGGTAAGATAGGAAAGAACATTAAATTTTATGGTCTCCGATTTTGATTTGCCGGTCAGTTTGTCGGTTTGCCGGATTTCGATGGTATTATTGTCCTTATTAAAGTTCAGATAAACCACATAAGTTGTATCGGCCTTTTTTACATCGGCACCGGCGAAAATGGAGTATTGGCTGTAATAAATTTTGCGGCTCGAATATACGGAGTTCGTATAATAAGCAGCAACAACCTCCTTTGTTTGCAGGTTAGTACGTAAACCGCTGGAAGTCTCCTGGGATTCAGCGATAAATGACAAAAAAAGAAAACCTAAAATCAGTGGGTGCGTAATTTTAATCTTCATAATAAAAACTTTTTAAGAAAGAGCAAGAAGAATTCGAAGCGCATATAGTATAGCAGGCTATTTATTACAGGAATAACTGTTTCCTGATCGTGAGTACATTAATCGGAGCGAACATTGGTTTTTGTCCTTCTCGCCTGCTTCAGTAATTGCAAAATGAGCAACAAACAGCAATTCATCAGGTGGATTGTAGGCATTAAAAGCTGGCTTGTCGAAATAAATACCACTGATCTGGTTTCTGTTTTCGAACGGAATTTTACATGGCATACCTGGAATTTTATCCCAGAAATCATCAATAATCTGATCATCTGAAGGCATTTTGGCGGCAGCAGGAGCAATAAAATATGGATCATACTGAGCTGCCAATTCTGCCTGAGTAAGTATATGATCCGATTTGCCAACCTGGCTATAAAGTTTTGCTTTTAGTTTTGGGCTAAGCTTTGTTTTTGATTCCTTTTCCTTGTTTGCGATATAAATATTCAGCAAGGCTAAATTCTTATCTGTGCTCGCCGAAGCAGGAACGCTCTCAACTGGTTTAGCAGCATCGCTGATTTTACTTCCGGTGCTGTCAGCAGGGATATTCGGCTGATTCGATTCTGCTGACGAAGTTTTGGCAATCGGATTGTTGGCGACATAGAATACTACCGCAGCCGCGACAAGCAGAAGGGCAATTGCTGAGAAAATGTAAACTTTCAGGTTTCGCTTGCCTTTATTTTGATTTTTACCCGATGGAACGGACTGCGCCGGAATAAAAGTTTCTTCGGTATCGAGTAAATATTGTTTAAACTCATTACAGGTCTGAAAACGATTTTCCGGTAATTTCTGTGTAGCTTTCGATATGGCGTATTGCAGCCGGTTACTTACATCAGGATAATACAATTTCGCTTCAGGCAACGGCTCATTTACAATTTGCAACTGCAACTCGAACAGGCTGGTAATTTTATGGTAAGGGCACTTGCCGGTAACCATCTCGAAAAGGGTAACGCCCAAGGAATAAATGTCACTCATCCGGGTATATGGCAGCCCTTTTATTTGCTCCGGACTCATGTAAAATGGAGTACCCAGTTGAGTGTTTGCATGTGTAGTTTGAAAATTTTTAGAATCCGTAAGCTTGGCGATACCAAAATCCATGATGCTTACCCGGCTGCCATCCTTACTGATCATGATATTGGCAGGCTTAATGTCGCGGTGAAAAATTTTATTGTCGTGAGCATATTGCACAGCATCAAGCACAGCGCACATAATGAAAGTAGCTTTTGGAGCAGGTAAAGGACCGGTAAATTTCGAGATATAAACATCCAGCGTATAACCGCTGATATATTCCATGATGAGGCAGGCAAAATTCTCCTGCTCCACATAATCATAAATTTTAACAATGTTGGGATGATTTAGTTTAATAAGGGCATTGGCCTCATTCTTAAAGCGGTTGTGGATGGTTTCGTTCTGAAACAAATGACTATGTAATACCTTTATTGCAACTTCCCGGTCAACTTTATTGTGCCTGGCATAAAAAACCTCACCCATCCCGCCATCGCCGAGCTTACTTTCAATAAGGTAGTTATTTATAGTTTTTCCAATCATAAAGCTATTAATACGCAAAGGGAATTATTTTCGAAAAGTATCAGCATCCTGAAGTAGCCACTAAAATCCCGCAAAGTGAATAAAAAGGATATTTTCCCAAACTTCAACTAACAGCATTTTAAACGCATATCTACCTTATGCTTGTTTATTATCAGCAGTTTTCACCATTAAAATTTAAAAAAAATCAGGGAGCGGCAAGAAGCGTTTTACAGTTTACAGGTCAGAGCAATAGCTATTCAAAAAAACCAGTTATGCCTCGATTCAGGATGGCCAGGAATTTTAAGGGATTTATTCTCCCAACATTTTCGTTTAGTAATCCCGTGTATTAAACACAAATATAGGAAGAAATATCATTTTAGTACTATGCCCGATAAAAAAAGTTATTTTTGGCAGAATACGGTATAAATTCTAATAAATTAAATCCAGACTATCCTGATGGCAATATGTATTTAATTCCATTCGGAAATGCTCAAAGTGCAGAAAAACACGCAGGGAGTAATCAAACAAAACAAGAAAAATAGTGTTAATTATCTTGTTGCAACAATTGCTCTTCTACAAAAAACCATTTGATGTTTATGTACCATCAACAGTTATAAAAGCTGAATCATAAACTAAAATTGTATCTTTATCATTCCAATAAAATTATTATAATAGTAATCCTTTAAGCTATGAGCCAACCTGAATCCGGATTAAATCAAATTTACTATCCTTCGAAAGAAGTAGTTAAAAGAGCTACCATTAAAGATTACGATGCGCTTTACCAGAAATCCATTGAAAACAGGGAAGAATTCTGGGCCACGGAGGCTAAACGGCTGGATTGGTTTAAAAAATGGGATAAAGTACTCGACGACAGTGAGAAACCATTTTACAAGTGGTTTACAGGTGGCCAGATAAATATCATTTACAATGCCCTCGACCGGCATCAGAAAAACGCTACACGAAATAAAATGGCTATTATCTGGGAAGGCGAACCAGGTGATGTGCGCACCTATTCCTATCATGCTTTAAACCGTGAAGTGGTGAAGTTTTCGAACGTGCTTAGGGCGATGGGAGCTAAAAAGGGTGAAGTGGTAACTATTTATATGCCGCAAATACCCGAACTTGTAATTGCCATGCTTGCCTGTGCCAAGATAGGTGCCGTTCATAGTGTGGTATATGGTGGTTATAGCGTTGAAGCCCTTGCCGAACGCATCGAGGATGCAAAAAGCCGTATTCTGCTTACTGCCGACGGCGGTTTCAGGCGGGGCAAGGCCACCCAGCTTAAAACGATAGCTAACGAAGCCATGCAACGTTCGGCTACTATTGAAGTATGCATTACTGTGAAACGTACCGGCGAAGAGTGCTACATGGAAAATGACCGCGATTTCTGGTATCACGACCTTATGGGCATGCCGCTTGCCAATACCAACTGCTGCACCGAAAAAACCAATGCCGAAGACCCTCTTTTTATCTTATATACTTCCGGAACAACGGGTAAACCCAAAGGACTTGTTCACACACACGGAGGTTATGCAGTTTACACTGCAACCACGTACCGGATGGTATTCGATATTAAGCCCGACGACCGTTGGTGGTGCGCCGCCGATCCGGGCTGGGTTACCGGCCACAGCTACATCGTTTATGCTCCTTTGGTAAACGGTGCAACCATCATGATGTACGAAGGTGCGCCAAACCATCCGTATCCAAACCGTTGGTGGTCCATTATCGAAAAATACGGGATTAACATTCTTTACACCTCACCAACTGCCATCCGCGGGCTGATGCGTTTCGGCTCATCATGGGCCGATCGCCACGACCTGAGTTCCTTACGATTGCTTGGTTCCGTTGGCGAACCTATAAATCCGGAAGCATGGAAATGGTATTACGAAGTTATCGGCAAAAGCCGTTGCCCGATTATGGATACCTGGTGGCAAACCGAAACCGGTGGTTTTATGATTACCCCTATTCCAACCATGCCACTGAAACCAGGATCAGCCACAAAACCTTTTTTCGGAAATGAAGTAGCTATAGTTAATGAAGCCGGTGAAGAAGTAAAAACCGGTGAAGAAGGCAATCTGGTAATAAAAAATCCATGGCCGGGAATGGCGCGTACCATACTTGGCGATCCCGACCGCTTTATTGAAAAATACTGGCAGAAATATGCCAAGCAAGGTTGGTATCTGGCAGGCGACTCGGCTCGCAAGGATGCAGACGGTTATTACTGGATTATTGGCCGTATTGATGATGTAATTAAAGTGAGCGGCTACAGGCTTGGCTCGGCCGAAATTGAAAGTGCACTGGTAAGCCATCCTATGGTTATTGAAGCCGCAGCAATTGCATTGCCTGACGAACTGCATGGCAACATCATTCATTGTACGGTAATACTGCGAAATGGCGCTGCTCCCAGCCCTGCTCTAGCCGAAGAACTCAAAATTCATGTAGCCAAAGAAATAGGTCCGATTGCCAAACCCGCTTTTGTTGAATTTGCAGATTCGCTTCCTAAAACGCGCTCCGGTAAAATTATGCGGAGAGTTATAAAAGCAAGGGTTTTAGGACAGGATATTGGAGATATTTCGGGACTGGAGGAGTAGGGAGTGAATGGTGAAGAGTGAAGAGTGAAGAGTGAAGAGTGAAGAATGAAGAGTGAAGAGTGAAGAGTGAAGAGTGAAGAGTGAAGAGTGAAAAATAGAAAAAATGAAATGTGAAAATGGGCGATCCCGGAATTATAGCTGGTTGTTTCTATTTTCTCCGGTCTTCGGTCTTCGGTCATCCAACACTTTTATCTTCAAACCCTTTGAGAATTTTAACACTTTGCAACAGTAAAATCTGTAATTTTGTAAACCAAACTTAAAATCATGAAAAACTTATTTTTTGTAGTACTTATAGCCGCTTTTATAGCTGGCTGCGCAGGCAAATCAACAAGTACCGATAACGCTCAGGCTACCACGGAAGCTGTTGGCAACAAAACTGTAACTCTTGCTGTATCAGGCATGACCTGTACCGGTTGTGAAAATACGGTGACGGAAGCTGTAACCAAAGTTGCAGGTGTTTCGAGTATTAAAGCTTCGTTTGCTGATTCAACGGCTATTGTTAGCTTCGATCCGTCGAAAACCACTGTTGATGCCATAGGTGCTGCTATTACTGAAGCAGGCTATGACTTTAAAGGTGAAAAAGCTGGTGCTGCTCCAACTGAAGCGAAATAAATTAGTAAAGTAATTTCAAATGATCCATCAACTGGGAAGTTAAATCTTTCAGGTTGATGGTTTTTTTTATACCAGGCAGTACATTCTTTCAAGCCGTTTTCAATTAGGTGTTTTCTCATTAACTACAGTGCAATTCAGCCTGTATGCCTTCAATTGCCCAATGTTTGCTATCTTTGCAAAGTATAAAGAAATATGCAACTGTATTTTATCTCCCCTGTATTTGTAACTGTTCCCTGCCAGATTAACCTTGGCAGCGAGGAGTCATTGCATTGCATTAAAGTGCTCAGGATGCGAACGGGTGAAACAATTTATCTGACCGATGGTATTGGAAACCTGTACGAAGGTCAGATATTGGCACAGGATTCAAAAAGCTGTCCGGTTATGCTTACTGCGGTTCAGGTTGAATATGGGAAGCGTCCGTTCAGGCTTCATCTGGCAGTTGCACCTACTAAAAATATGTCCAGGTTCGAGTGGTTCCTCGAAAAAGCAACCGAAATAGGTATTGATGAAATAACTCCTTTGGTTTGCGAGCATTCCGAAAGAGTGCAGATACGGATTGACCGCCTTCAAAAAATTATAGTTTCGGCAGCAAAGCAATCATTAAAGACATATTTACCCGTTTTACATGAGCCTGTGAAATTTGAGGATTTTATGCGGTTAAACCAGACTGGATCCCGGTTTGTGGCTTATGTGGAAGAACATCAGCCGGAGCATCTGAAAAATGCCTACCAATCGGGCGATTGCACTGTTTTAATTGGTCCCGAAGGTGATTTCAGCCGGAAAGAAATGGATTTGGCACTTCAAAACGGGTTTAAACCTGTTAGCCTAGGCCCGGCAAGGCTGCGGACTGAAACGGCAGCAATTGTTGCATGTCATATTATTAATGTTGTGAACGAATAATTATGCCAAAACTGATAATTCTTATTGTGCTTGTTTTTGCGTATAGTATCAGCAGCTTTGCTCAGAATACTTTTCAGATAGCGCTTGTTAAATATAATGGCGGAGGCGACTGGTATGCCAATCCTACTTCGCTCACCAACCTGATTGATTTCTGCAATAAAAATCTCAAAACCAATATTAATCCTGAATATGCCACGGTTGATGCAGGTAGTGCCGAAATATTCAATTACCCGTTAGTACATCTCACAGGTCATGGAAATGTTATTTTCAACGACCAGGAAGCAGTTAATCTACGCAACTATCTGATTGCTGGTGGCTTTTTGCATATTTCGGATAATTATGGCATCGATAAGTTTATCCGTCCACAGATGAAGAAGGTTTTTCCAGAACTGGAGTTTGTTGTTTTGCCTTTTGATTACCCGATTTACCATCAGAAATATAATTTCCCAAACGGGCTGCCTAAAATCCATGAACATGATGGCAAACCTCCGCAGGGTTTCGGGCTTTTATGGGAAGGACGATTGGTTTGTTTTTACGATTACGAATGCGATCTGGGCGACGGCTGGGAAGATCCGGATGTACATAAAGATTCGATCGAAAAACGAACGAAAGCGCTGCAGATGGGTGCGAATATTATTCAATATGTGTTTACTTCTACTTTACTAAATTAAAATAAACACAAAACGACTTGAATATGTAAAATATAATTATTATATTTGCTTCACAATAACACTCTGGTCATATTTGACAATGAAGCAAAGACGAGCAGAGAAA
>JBBSDG010000035.1:0-18230 GCA_038249635.1 Bacteroidales bacterium
ACGGAACGAATAGACGAATCGAATTAAATCTAGACATGGAATTTGTGACCCGAAACTCTTCAAAACTGAAATCATTTAACGAAAGCAAGACTTCACGAACGCACGACTTCACGACTGCACCACATCATGACCAGCCGACGGAACGAATAGACGAATAGAATTAAATCTAGACATGGAATTTGTGACCCGAAACTCTTCAAACCCGAAACCCTTCAAGCCCGAAACCCTTCAAACCCGAAACCCTTCAAACATTTCAAACCCCTAACCCCCAACCCCTTTCTTGTCAAAGCATTCCTTACATATCGAAAATATCGTCCGCGAGCTGCCTGACAGTCCCGGGGTGTATCAGTATTACGATAAAGAAGGAAAAATTATTTATGTTGGTAAGGCCAAGAACCTGAAGAAACGGGTATCATCCTATTTCAGGCGCGATGAATCGCAGGTTGGAAAAGTAAGGATACTGGTTCAGAAGATTGTGGATATACAGGTAGTAGTTGTCGAAACCGAGCTGGATGCCTTACTGCTGGAGAATAACCTGATCAAAAAGTACCAGCCGCGTTATAACGTGATGCTGAAGGATGATAAAACGTATCCCTGGATATGCATCAAAAAGGAAGCTTTCCCGCGTATTTTTCCGACACGTCATCGTATTAATGATGGTTCTGACTATTTTGGCCCTTATGCTTCCGTGAAAATGATGCATACGCTGCTTGATCTGATCCGGCAGTTGTACCAGATACGAACTTGCAGTCTTAACCTGAGTGCTGCCAATATCCGCACCGGGAAATATAAAGTTTGCCTCGAATTTCACCTGAAAAACTGCCTAGGTCCCTGCGAAGGTCTTCAGACGGAGGAAGATTACGGACAGTCGCTTACAGAAATCAGGAACATTCTCCGGGGAAATATTTCATCCGTGCGGCACCACCTGGCTGGTATGATGAAAGAATATGCCGATACCTATCAGTTTGAAAAAGCACATGTTGTAAAAGAAAAAATAGAATTACTCGATCGCTATCAGAGCAAGTCGTTAATCGTAAGCCCTTCGATACATAATATTGATATCTTCTCGTATGTGGATGAGCCGACTGCCGCTTATATCAACTTTATGAAAGTGATCAGCGGAAGCATTATACAGGCGCATACCGTTGAAATCCGGAAAAAACTGGATGAAGCTCCCGAAGATCTTTTACTGCTGGCCATTACCGAGTTACGAGAACGGTTCGATTCTGATTCACCCGAAATTATTGTCCCGTTTAAACCGGATGTTGAATTTCCCGGGGTGACTTACACCGTTCCGATTCGCGGCGAAAAGAAAAAACTACTCGAACTCTCTGAGCGCAATGCAAAATATTACATGCTCGAAAAGCACAAACAACTTGAGCATGTGGATCCTGAACGCCATGTGCAGCGGATTATGGAGCAGATGCAAAAGGATCTGAGGCTAAAGGAGCATCCGGTTCGTATCGACTGTTTTGATAATTCAAATATCCAGGGATCATATCCTGTTGCTGCTATGGTCGTATTTACCAATGGTAAACCCGATAAAAAGGAATATCGTCATTTTAATATAAAAACCGTTGAAGGTCCTGACGATTTTGCATCTATGGAAGAAGTTATTTTCCGCCGTTACAAGCGCGTGATGGACGAAAACCAACCTCTGCCTCAGCTCATTGTTGTGGATGGCGGAAAAGGACAACTCAGTTCGGCGATGGAAAGTATTGACAAACTGGGTCTTCATGGCAAAGTAGCCGTTATCGGTATTGCCAAAAAACTGGAAGAAATTTATTATCCGGGAGATTCGCTGCCCCTGTATATCGACAAGAAATCGGAAACGCTACGCATTATTCAGCAACTTCGCGACGAAGCCCATCGCTTTGGTATTACCCATCACCGGAAACGCCGCGAAAAAGGAACCATTAAAACCGAACTTACTGAAATTGCCGGTGTTGGCGAATCAACCTCAACATTATTGCTGCGCAAATTCCGTTCGGTCAAAGCAATAAAAGAGGCTTCGCTCGACGAAATACAAAAGGTGGCAGGATTGGCAAAGGGGAAGATTGTGTTTGATTATTTTCATCCGGATTAGGGACAAGGCACTGCCTTGCCCCAACATTCGTTAAACAATCCATAGAAATGGCTGAAAAGTTTCGGAACAAATATCGGATATCTTCTTCCCGTTTACAAAATTGGGATTATGGTTCAAATGGTGTATATTTTATTACAATATGTACCAAAAACCGAAGGCATTATTTCGGTGAAATAATCAATGCCGAAATGCATCTGAATGAAACGGGCAAATTGGCGGAACAATATTGATTAGAAATACCAACCCATTTCCCATTTATTAAATTGGATAATTTTCAGGTAATGCCAAACCATATTCATGGAATATTGATAATTGATAAAATGAATAATGGCGACGGTCGCAACGGCAATGGCCTCGGGGACGGGGATGGTAGAGACAAGGCATTGCCTTGTCTCTACGCCGTCCCCGCCGCGCCCATCGCCCCAAACGCCCCAAATGCCATCACCGTTCCCGCCCCTACCAACAAAACCAAGGGACAATTACGGTTTCAAATCCAGGGTTCAGGTACCATTTCTTCTATTTGGGGATCCTATAAATCGGCTGTTACCAAATATGCACATTTAATCTGCCCGAATTTTGCCTGGCAATCTCGTTTCCACGACCATATTATCCGCGATGCCGATTCCTTTGAACGTATCCGGAATTATATTGAAAACAATCCTAAAAACTGGAACAAGGACAAATTTTTTGAATAATTTCCCTTACAAGAACCCAGACCGGTTGGTTTCCGGCGTTTCCCTGGATAATAAAAGCTATACTGATGAGAATCTTACCTGTTAAACGGAAGAGAATTACAGAGCTGCAATGAATAGACTATTAATTGAAGCAGCAGTTTGTAAAATCAGATATTGGCAAACCCTGTAATTATCAATAAATCATAATGGTAACAGTTTGCATATGCCAAGAACTGAGTCTTCCGGGATTAGCTTACCACGCAAAAAAATAGTCCGGAAAACTAAATTCCCGGACCTGATTTGAACCCCATCAAACCAAAATTCTATATTGCAGTACCACCTCGTTCGCCGGTGCGTATGCGAATGCACTCTTCAAGCGAGGTGATAAAGATTTTGCCATCGCCTACACTTCCTCCGGGGCCGTTGGTGCGAGCCGAAGCAAGAATTGTATCAACAGTTATGTTTACAAATTCTTCGTTAACGGCAATTTCTATCCTTATTTTAGGGATAAGGTCGGGTACTATGATCTGTCCACGGTACATTTCCTCCACCCGCTGCTGTCCGTGCCCCGAAACGCGGCACACGGTAATTCGTTTTATATCGGCTTCGATAAGTGCTTCGCGTACTTTGTCGAGTTGTGCTTCCCTGATTATTGCTGTTATTAGTTTCATGATACGGGATTATGGGGGATTGTTGATTGTGTTATCTTTTTAGTATTACCTTTTAACAGTTGAGTCTGGTGCTTGGCTCCTGGTTTCTTGATTTTGGTTCCTTGTTCCTGGAATTTGGTTCTTGTACCTTGGGATTTGATCCTTGAGGCTAAGTACCATGCACAACGCACCATGCACCGAAATTTAATTCGCATTAAGCATTCCGTATCCTCTTTCACCGTGATACGCCTTGTCGAGACCGGTCATTTCTTCTTCTTCGGTTGATTTAAAAGGAATAACTTTATTGAGCAGGTAGATAATAACAAATGTCATTACTGCTGCATAAGCTACGGCAATACCAACGGCAAGTGCCTGTATTCCAAGCTGATTCCAAACTGTCCAGCTTCCACCGGCGGCAGTTGCAGCTTCGCTCATCCACGATGGACGAATGAAAAATACAAGCAAGAGTGCTCCTACTATACCACCAACGCCGTGAATTCCGAAAGCATCAAGACTGTCGTCATAGCCAAGTTTATTTTTAAACTGAATAGCCATGTAGCAAATTATTGAAGCGATTGCGCCAAGAATTACACCGCCAAAAGGCTGAACAACACCAGCTGCCGGAGTAACGGCAACAAGTCCGGCCAATATTCCGCTGGCAAAACCAAGTGCGGTTGCTTTGCCCTGGTGGAAACCTTCGATCAGTATCCATGTAAGTGCACCGGCAGCTGCAGCTACTTGTGTGGCCACCAAGGCCTGGGCTGTGCTAAGTCCGCTCGAAATGCTGCTTCCGGCATTGAATCCGAACCAACCAACCCAAAGAAGGCCTGCTCCCAGCATTACAATCACCATATTGTTAGGCCGGATTACCTGATAAGGATACCCACGGCGAGCACCAAGGAATAAAGCGGCAACCAGTCCGCTCACACCTGCCGAAATATGTACTACGGTTCCTCCTGCAAAATCGATGGCACCTTTTGCACCTATATTAAACAGGAAACCATCGGTGGCCCATACCCAGTGGCAAAGCGGATTATAAACCAGTACGCTCCAGATGGCTATAAAGAAACAATACGCTTTAAAATTTACTCGCTCAGCAATTGCACCTGCGATAAGAGCCGGTGTAATTATGGCAAATTTACCCTGGAACATCGAAAATACATACTCAGGAATTCCTGCAGGCAGAATACTGTTATCAATTCCTTTTAAAAAGAAATAGTCGGGATTCCAGCCAAACCAGCCACCCAGCACATTACCGCCGAAACTCATGCTATATCCAACCATAACCCAAAGTATGCTGATAATACCCATGGCAACAAAACTGTGCATCATAGTTCCCAGTACGTTTTTGGTGCGTACAAGTCCGCCATAAAACAATGCAAGGCCAGGTATCATTAATAAAACGAGGGCTGTGGAAGTAAGCATCCATGCTGTTGCTCCCGAATCAATTGCAACTTCCGTAGAAGCATACAAGGCTGTTGTGCTGAAAAAAAACAAAATCAGCAAAACAAAAGTTATTTTCCATTTGAATTTCATAACCGAGACTTTAATTATCATTAAAAGTTTTTCGCAAAAATAACTAAAAAATTAACATGGCCTAAAAAAAGTATAAAAAAATTGAAGTACCCCCAATAAAAAACAGTATAAAAATTAAATAAGTATTAAAAATACGATTGTACCCCCTAAAAAATAATATATGTAAATTTATTAGTGTAAATTAATAATCGAAAAAATAGTTAGCGTCAGGATTTCGTTTTTGATATTTTAGCCTTCATGTTGATGCGAAGAAAAAGCCTGTTTATACCAATTTGATTGTAGGTTAGGGATAAATCACAAGTTACTTCGATATTTCTTCCGAACATTTCCAAAATGAAATTGCTGTTTTTGAAATAAATCACGGTAAAAAAATCAAACCAATATCCTGTTGTTATATGAGTTGGGATTTGCAATGAACTACTCTGTTTTGTAACTGGAATGAAAAAACTACTTGAAGGAGCCGTTGGTTTCCGGCAAAATGACTTTGAAATGCACGAGCAATTGTTTGCTGGACTTGGTAGGGAACAAAAACTGCATACCTTGTTTATAGGTTGTTCCGATTCGCGGCTGGTATCATCCATTATTACTGCAATCGGATCCGGTTAATTGTTTAGTATCCGTAATGTTGCTAATATAGTTCCTCCGTAACAGCTTTCAGGCGAATACCTGGCTGCCATTTCGGCTATCGAATTTGCCATACAGGCTCATGAAGTTAAGAATATTTTAGTCTTTGGTCACTCGAACTGTGGAGGGATTGCTGCTTTAAGCAAACTGCCGGAATATTTTCAAAAATTGCTCCATACCCGTAAATTGCACGAACTCGCGCTTCCTGTAAAAGAAAAAGCATTCAAACTCGGGAGAAATATTTAATAATAACGCTGATATAGGTTTTTTTGAACTGATAAACCAACCGGGTAGAGATTTTAAATCTCTCACGAAAGAACTTCAGTTTCGGAATAAATTAAAAATCTCCATTCCAAAGAGATTCATATTTAATATCTGAACACTTGCCTATAAATTATCAATCATCCAAAAATGCTGTTAAAACTGGTTAACTGCCTCTTTCTTCTTCTTAATCTTCACAATGTCAAAAATCCCTTCAATAACCTCAAGTCCTGCCCTGTGGGCTATGTCGTGAAATACTTCGTGTCCTTCGAGGTCCGATAATTCAACATCCAGAACCGAATCCACGCTTTCCTTTATCCTGCGGCTCATTTCTCCCTGTTTAGGAGCAAGCAGAATTCCTGATTTTTTGAGATGAGCTGAAATTTCGAGCTGGAATTTTTTATTCCTGAAAATAACCAGAAGTTTATCTCCCTCACGGCTAAGGTGGGTGATCTCGGATTTTTCGTAAGTACTGAATGAATAAAAATGGCCTTCATTATACAAAAAACCAATAAACCCGGTAAAATGACTTCTCAGCCATGGAATTTTAGCAATGCTCATCATAATACAGGCATCGGAGTTCGCAAAATTGTTGCTTTGAAACCATATCCATGATTCAGGAAATGATTTACCCCAGTCCTTTTCAATATATCCCTTTCCGCCCGAAAAATCAATAAGTTCGTCATTAATTGTAAGGCTTCCGTCAATCCTGTGCGATACCGAAACTACCGCGTGCCTGCATTCCATAAAAGGCACAAAGGAATACCAGCCCATAATTCCCGGCGACAAAAGTGACGACGGGTATTTCACACTTTCGGAAAAGCCCAGGCGGCCACTTACTTTAATCAATGGCGAGTGGATGTTGAGCAAGATGTTGTCGGCTGTAAAAACCGATTCGCCTACCTGAACCTTGAATTTTTTTTTGCTGTAACTGAATGCCGAAAGCGGGTATTCAACGTATTGTGTTATGCCTGTTATTCCGTTAATAATCTGAATAAAAGCATGTGGATTTTCCGGATTCAACGAAACGCCGGGTATAAATGAGTAAACATGCTCCAGATCCTTAGAAACATGCTTAAAGTACCAGCCTTCGAAATAATGTTTGTTGGATAATTTACCCTGGAAAACCTCTGGCTTAAAAACCTTCATAAATTTTAATTTTTGATTGTTAAACAACTAATAAGTCAAACATGTGTTCTGATTTTTACGGAATATTTTATTTAATCCTGTAAAAGTATAAAAAAAGTCCGGATACTAATGCATCCGGACTTTTATCAAATAATAATTCAGTAATTATACCATCGATAGCAAAAGCAGAATGGAGAGGATATCAATAACGATGAGGGTAGCTGAGATTTCCTTGTATTTGCCCATGGCAATTTTGATAATCGTCCAGCTTAGGAATCCCCAGATAATCCCCTGGGTAATTGAAAACGTAAAAGGGATCATTACCATGGCAAGGAATGCGGGAATGGCATCATCCAGGGTAACCCAGTTAATTTTAAGTACGGGTTTAAGCATAAACACTCCTACAAGAATAAGCGCCGGTGCAGTTGCAATCATAGGAACTATGGAAAGCAATGGCGAGAGGAACATAAACGGGATAAATAACAAACCGGCAACCAAAGCAGTTAAGCCTGTTCGTCCGCCCTGCTGCACACCGGCAGCCGATTCGATATAAGCGGTACCCGACGAAGTGCCTAAAACTCCGGCCAGACCAGTAGCAACGGCATCAACTATAAGTGATTGTTTGATATTTCGTGGCTCACCATCTTTATCCATAAGGTTTGCGGCTTCGGCAACACCCACAAATGTTGAGAGGCTGTCGAACATATCTGTGAACAAAATGGCAAAAGTTACCGGAAACACAGCCCATTTTAACGAGCCGACCAAATCGAGCTTGCCGATCAGGCTGAAATCGGGGGCTGAAAAAACACCTTTCCATGATACCAGCGTAGGCACACCAAAATTAATGGCTGATGCGTCGCCATAAAAACGACCTATGGGTATACTGAGTATGGTTGTAATAACGATACCTATAATCAGCGCACCTTTAATGTTCTTTGCAACAAGTATTGACGTAATCATCAGTCCGACTACGAAAGTTAGTGCAATCATATCAAGCTGGGCCATTCCCAAAACAGGAGTGCCTTTTGATACAATAAACTTGGCATCGGCAAAACCGATGAGGGTTATGAAAAGGCCGATACCGGCGGCAACAGCATACCTGATTTGCTTTGGAATGGATTTAACAATGAGTGTACGAACGTTGAAAACCGACAGCAGTAAAAAGAAAACCCCAGCCCAGAATACTGCTCCCAGCGCTGTTTCGACCGGTAATTTCATGCCGATTACCACCGAGAAGGTAAAGAATGCATTAAGTCCCATACCGGGTGCAACTAAAATCGGGTTATTTGCATAAAGGCCCATCATGATGGTTGAAAAGGCACTCAGCAGAACCGTTGCAGTAAGTACAGCATTGAACGGAAGACCGGTTGCACTTAGTATAGCCGGATTTACAACAATAATATACATGGCAGTTACAAAGGTGGTAATACCGGCAATAACCTCCGTGCGTATGTTGGTATTATTAGCCTTAAGGCCAAAATACTTGTTTAAAGTTTCAGTCATTTGGTTTTAGCTTTAAGAGTTATTTGAAATTCCATTTTGCAGCCAGGGTGGGATTCACCATTAATCCTTTGTTTCCAGAGAAATTCGAGCTTATCTCTATTTCGGAACCCACAGAAATGTTTTCGGTAAAATTATACCAGATCTGAGGTTCGGTTAGGAATACATATTTGGTTTTTGAAACGGATAAATCGCTGTTGATGAAAGAATTATCCTCGCGCCAGAAATCAGCGAAACCATCAAAAGTCACTTTTTTATTCAGCATGTGCATATACCAAACAGCTGTTAGCTGAAATGACGCATCGTTTTTATCCTTAATGTATTTATACAAAGCCTGGAAAGTAATCCCCTTTGTAAAATCAGCATTATTGATATTGTAATCCACCCCGGCAAGCCATGCATCATTTATTGGATAAGCTAAATTATTTGATCCGGCTTTAAACTGACCGAAACCACCATTATACTCAACATGAGCAGCAAAAGGGCTTTTACCTAATTTAATGCTCCGTGCAATTTCCCAATAAGCCAGGCTTATCGTTTTACCGTTATCGGCATCGTAGTTCATATCAATAAAGAAGAAAGTGCTTCCCCACTTATCGGGTTTAAACATCTCGACGGTGGAAGTAACATACTTGCGGTCTTTACCGAAATCGTAATGAACCTGTAAATTCTGTGCCTTTACAGAGGCTACGATAAATAACACAATCAGGATTGCAACTGTTTTTTTCATACGTTGTAGGGGGATTAGTTAGTGAAATGGAATGGAATTGTCATCAAATCTACGAGCGTTAAAATAAACACAAATACAAATGTTAATAACTGTTAATAAAAAACCCATCCGGTTTTGGGATGGGTCTTTGTTATTTTGATGAATTTAAACCTACAGGCAATTCTTTTTCAGGCTGATACCTCTACTCAAATGCAGTCACAACTCTAACTGCTCACAAACCTATTCCACACTTATATTGTTAATGTGAAACAGATCATCAGGACAGTATTGTGCTGAATGCGACTATGCTTCAACCAACGCTTTGTACTGAGTGGCACTGAGCAAGTCCGATAGTTTTGCAATGTCAGTAATGGTAACTTTAACGATCCAGCCTGCATTGTACGGGTCTTTGTTGATAAGTTCAGGCTCGTTGTTAAGCGCATCGTTAAATTCGATCACTTCGGCATCCACAGGTATGAAAAGATCCGAAACAGTTTTCACCGCTTCTATAGTTCCGAATGTGTCGCCCTCGGCCAGGGTTTCGCCAACTGAAGCCACATCTACAAAAACGATGTCGCCTAACTGGTGCTGTGCAAAATCGGTAACACCTACTGTGCCGGTATTGCCTTCAACCTTGATCCATTCGTGATCACTGGTGTAATAAAGATTCTCAGGTATATTCATTGTTATTGTTTTTTTCGATGTCAAAATTACACATTGTTAACAACCTGCAACCATAAGTTTTAAAATTAGAATGATTCTGAATAAACAGGCTGAAAACCGGTTTTGGCCTTAGTGTTTTTTTGGCTTTTATTGCGCCAACGTAAATCGTAATGAAAGGCCTGCATTGGTATTGGATGTAGGTATCTGCTGCGATACATGTGGTTTGCTGATGGTTTGATCGTAAAACAATCTAACATTCAGTTTCTGGCTCACCATATAGTCGGCCGAGAAATTTATGGATGTCTGCATGGTTCCGGTCGAAATCTGGTTGTTGTCCTCTTCAATCCGACGCAATATGGTTTTATTGTCGCGGATCGAGAAATCAAGTTTAACGTTCAGGTCGCTTTTCATGGTTACAGTTTTGCCGGTCGAAAGTGACTTTACTTTAAACGGAACACTTTTAAACCTGTATCCTGTGCCTATCACCAGTTCGTTACTACGCATTTCGGTAAGCTGGTTGTTAACAAAACTCAAGGCAAGATTTCGTGTTTTCTTGAATTCAATCCGGCCAAGCATGCTGTTTTTCATGGTTACATCAAACCCGATCAGTGGTCCGAACTGCTCGGTAAGCGAAATAACATCCATCCGGTTTTTGGGAATGAAGTTTTCGGCATTATCTTTCACCGAAGAGAAACCATCTTTTTCAATATAGTTCACATCCGTAAGGAAACCGCCTATTGAATACGAAGAGCGATAGGCATGTGAAACATTGAACGACTGGAAATATTTACGCAGGAATTCAATTCCCTGTGTTGCATTATAGGTAACACGCCAGTTAGGATAAGGTATGGTAGGGAAAGGATTGAATTTAATTTTTTTCGGATCCTTACCGGCATAAGCTGCAAGGAACGAAGACATAAGTACCTGGGGTTGGGTAGGCCCGTAACCAACCGGGTAGCCAAGTGAATCAACCTCGCCGTTATAATTTTTATTTTCATTTGCCAGGCGTTCAGCCATGGTTAAGCGGTACGAAAGCATTTTTTCGAATACAGGACTCTGATTACTGCTGTTGTCTTTTGAAAAAGATGTGCGCCATATAATATACGACATGCTGAAATTTCCTCGCTCCTGCGGAGATGTAGGTTTACCGAAGGAACCGCTGCCATTAGCCTTGAAATAAGCCTGATAACTGGTGGAATAGGCACGGTCGGCAGTTACATCAATTTTAAAATTCCGCACCGGCTCAACGGTTGCGCGTAGGGTAAGATTTTCGTTAGCCCTGGTGATATACGGATTATTGAGTAAGGTATCCTTTGTAAGCCAACCCGAGGTTGCCGCTTTCTCCTTTATATCGTTCTGGCTTCCGAAAATAAAGGGAAGTCCGGGTGCATTTAAACTCCAGTTGTTGCCAAGTGGGCCGGGTAAAGGGGAAAAGCCCGGAAGTAGTATGCCGTTGGATTTGGTGTATGTGAAATTAGCGTCTTTCACCGACATTAAGATGCCCAATGTATAGTTTCCTATAATCTTCAGATAATCTTTTTTCGGTTTTTCGAGGCTGTCGGCTGCGGCGGCATTTTTCGCCTTACCCGCAAGTTTAGCATCAGTTTCTTTCCCTTTATCTTTAGGGTTCCCCATTTCCCTGCCTGGTAACCTGCCTGGTTGCGACTGGCCTTTGCCCTGCAACTCGAGCCTGACTTTTTTAAGATAAGGTACCTTATCATAAAGGCTGGTCAGCCTGAATCCGCCATTTAACTGAATGTCGCGCGAGTTCTCGATGGTATTTCCGAACCGGGCCTGCAATGAAGTAGGTGATGCCTCCCATCGGTATTTTACACCGTAACGGGCAGTAAGAGTTACCCAGTTAAGTATTGGAATTTTGTTAAAAGGAACCGAATAATTAATATTTGCCATCTGGTTGAACCGATTGATTGAGCCCAGGCTCTTTATCGAATTCCAAACCGTATCGCGGTAATTTTCGTAGTTGCTGTTTTGTTTCTCATATCCTCCCGGTGGCTCAACGATAAAGGCATTTACGTTGGCACTGTAATCGAATTTAATGGCTTGAGTAAGGTCGTACTTGATATCGAAAATACGGTTCCAGTCCCATTGCTTGGTATAATTTGGCTGAATGATGATTTCGGCGGCACTTTTGTTACGCAATAATCTTTTCTGGTAATCGCGGTACATATCCGTACGAAACGAAAGTAGTTTGGGTAGGAAATAGAAATTAAAATCGCGGATAATAGCCAGGTTTTTCGATTTTACTGTTTTTTGAAAAGGTTTAACATTTTTAGGATTTACTGTAAAGTTATACCCCAGCCCTCCGCGGTAAGTTTTCTTTTTATCCGATTCAATGTCGATGTTATGATGACTGATTTCGGAATAGGCATATGACAGGTCAAAGTTTTCGATATCCCAAAGCTGCGGTTTTTGTGCTGCGCCTACTCTGTCCTTGCGAACGTTCATGAAATTGAGGTTCTGCCTCTTGGTTACATCCGTTGTGAGCTGTTTCAACGAATCTTTTCCGGACTTGCTCATCCCTTCGGTTTGGTTGGCGTACAGCACATCCGGGTCGAGCGGGTTGAATTGCGGGTTCATCACAGTTTGCGAATAATCGTAGTGCATAGGTATGCGAATGCCTGATTTTTCGGGCAGGAATTTACCCAGTTCGAGGTTAGTGGCAACATCAAACTGGCTTACGGATTCTTTCTGCCTTTGGTTTACTTTCTTTTCGATACTTCCGAATCCCGGCGAACTGTAAGCCCCTGATACCATTACGTTACCCAGATCGGCAAGATTGGTAGCTATTCGTGCATTAGCGGCCCAGCCTGATTTTTCGTTAAAATTAGTCAACCTCAATTCATTTACCCATATCTCGGCGCATTTAGCCTGCCCGTCGTCGGTATTAAATACCTTAGGATTGCGTTTTGGGTTGCGGATACCGATCATCATGGTTCGCACATCGCTCATACTTGGCGAACCAACAACGGTAATTTTGTTTTTGCCGTCTGCTCCGTCGGGGATGGTGAACAGGTTCGAGATGCTTACAACCGAACCCGGAGCATTCATCAGGTTATTGCGTGTGGTTTTGGCATTTACAAGTTTGGCAAGCTCAATATCCATTTCATTTTCTGCAGGCCATATTGCATTAGGGTCGGTAGTGCCCCAGTTGGTTAGCCTGAGTGGTATTTCATATTCATAATAGTTGTTGGTGAAATCGGATCCAAACCTAACAAAGGCTGTTAGATCACCATCCTTCATTGCCTGCTCCTGAATGCTTTTCTCGGCATGAAGATACATTTTCAGGTTTTTGTAATCGCGGAAATCGAAGTCGGTGGTCTTATAGGTTCCCCTGGCATCGCCATCCAGCAGGTTGCATACTTTTAATACCATCGATTGCTCGTTCAGCTGCTGGGCAGTGGAGGTAGTTGCATAGTTAATTTCGCGTTTAATCCCAGGGGGTTCTATATACGGAACGGGCACCCTGCTTCCGTTTTCCTCAATACTTACGGTGGAGGTGTTGAAAGATGTACCGTCCTGGTTGGGATCGGGAATATATTCGCCCGGAGTGAGTAAGCTGTTGTTATATTTTCGCCATTCGCCACGCTCAAGTTCGAAAGAGGCAAGCCTGCAGACTACCGCTGTATCCCAATCTTTAAAAAACATACGCATAAACCGTATCGATTTAAAATCCTGTATGCCGCCAACTACTTTATCCGGTTTCTGCACCGGAATTTTAAACTGGTACCATTTTACCCCGCCGGGCGATCCATCGGCCAGTTTAAATGGATTTGATTTGCCCGATTCAAACATATCGGTAATGTAATTCTCGCCTACCACCATTTTTTCGGGACGAAGATGTACCACGTACTGGAAATACCGCTCCTGGTCGCTGAGGGTATTGTCGTTATTTAAATCTTCGACATTCGGATTCCGTTGCCCTATGGAATTGGCACTGCTGTTTTCGTTTTCAGCCGAGTTGCCATCGGGTCCGTTGTACAATTTATACCGCTGGGTAATGCTTCCGCCCGGACCGCTCGACGGATCGGCATCAAAATCCCCTCCTATAAATGAATGGAAATTATCCGCTGACGGGTCAGCACTGGCCTGGGTGTATGCTGCGGAACCTGTTCCATACTGACTAATAATCTTCTGTAGATAATTTATATCGAAAAATGACAATTCATCACTTGTTGACAATCCATCATACCCTACATCCTGAAAGGGGCGCGAACCGGTTTTGCTGTCGAACGATTGTGTAAGTGCCTGTTTTGTAGGTACTCGTCCCCATTCGGTGGTATCAACATCCGTTACCAATTCAGAGGTTGGCAGGCCGTTTTCATAGGATTTGCGGCCGTCGCGTAAAATATCTTCCGAAATATCGCCAAGGTTGAAATACAAATCTCCTCCTTTTTGTCCTAACGCTGTTGATGATTCTGTAAACGGATCCATCATCCAGAAAGTGATATACTCTACATTGGAAGCATCAAAATCGGAGGTCTCCATCTTACGCATCAAGCCACCCCAGCGGCTAGCAGGTTTAATAAGCTTACCATCTTTATCAATACCGCTTGCAAATTGACGTTTATCGCCTGCATCATAATTATATGGCCCGCGCTCTTCGGGAAAATACGACATATTGAACATATTGATGTTCAGTGGCTGGTTGTATTGATTTTCCTTATTCGGGAACAGTTCATTTTCATAAACCACGCGGGTTGAGTTTCTCGAAAGCTCATCGTTGGAAATATTCTTAGGCTTACGCGAATTCGATTTATCATAGAATACTGTAGGGTCGATGGTGTACCAGGCCATCATTGCACGGTTGTAGCCGTATGCCAGGCGTGTGCCAGGTGCAGCCTCGGGAAACATAGCAAGCGTAGTTTGCCCCTGCGGTGTGCTGGCGATAGACCAGGATGAAATATTGGTAAGCGAAATAGTTGATTTTGCACCTTCAAAATCATCGATGTACGAAGTCCCTGCCTTGCCTACAGCCTTAGAGTGACCGGGGATAAACTGGGCAAATTCAGCATCGAGACGTAGTTTTGAAGGGGCTTTAGTGCTGAAAAACGGGAGCTTGTCAACCGCTTTGGTAATCCATGCAGCATCTTTCTGGTAATTTATGCTTGATCCCCAGATGGTATTGGAAATAGGCTCGTCGCCATAATTGGTTTTCTGTGTAATGGGTCTTTCATAAAGGTTAAGTATAGTTGCACCGAGTAATAAATCCTTGTTCACTTTATAATCAACATGCGCTCCCAGCAATGTCTGGCTAAAAACATTGAACATAGAGTTATTTTCGAGCTGTATATTAATAGGAGTTCCTGAATTAAGCACACCTTCGTTGATGATTTTCACCCGGCCAAGGGTATAATCCACCGTATAATCCGAATTTTCGACAAGCTGAACGCCGCCCGCCGTTACCTTTACCGATCCTTGTGGTACATTCATTGCGTTCAGCGATATTTCGGATCCTGATTCCGACTTGTACTGTCCCTGCATGATGTATTTATTCTTGTCAGGATATTGCTGAGCACCGGTTTTGGTCATGGAATACAGCGAGTCGTAACAATATTTGTCAGCAAGTGATTTATTATTAATCTTTTTGCGGAGGTAACTGCCGAAAGGTTCCAGCACCGGGTAAAATATCCTTCCGTTCGAGGCTTGAATAGTACCTCCGTTGCGGGCTGCATTGTCAATAAAGTCGAAAACTCCGTCCTTGGCAGGATTAAGTTGCGGGTCGAGTTTATCAAATCCGAATATTTCAATAAGCGGAACACCTTTCAGGTTGGTAAGCTTATCATCCGTAAAGAAACCTGTAGGAACAGCGTTGCTATTGCCGGTATAAAGGATATTAAGTAAGA
The DNA here is from genome assembly GCA_038249635.1 of Bacteroidales bacterium. Classification (GTDB taxonomy): domain Bacteria; phylum Bacteroidota; class Bacteroidia; order Bacteroidales; family UBA4417; genus UBA4417. Next base: position 15,696 of record JBBSDG010000035.1, read on the forward strand.
AGTCTTCCTTATTTACATTGTACGCACCCAGGTTGTAAACGTTTTTCATCATCAGGTTCCACAGGGGAATGTGGGTGTTTACCGCAGTGCTTTTCAACAGTTTAACGAATAAACAGCTTGCCGTAGCAATGCCCTGGTCGGAGAATTCACCCACCTGGTAAGTCTTATTGGTTGGATCACCGATAATGGTATATTGATAGGCAACTGCCAGAGTTTGATCGGGATTGATGGTGGTGTTGAGCGAAATAAATCCAAGCCGGCTGTTGTACATAAATTCGGAGCTGGAGAGCTTACGGGCGCTCTCAATTTTTTCGAAATCAATACCCGGTACATATCCTTTCTGCGTGATCAGATAATCGGAAGCAACATTAATATTCCTGGCCTGAACCGTGTCGAGCTGTGTTAAAAGATTATTGTTTCCGTTATCCGGAAAAGGCTGTTGCGAAGTCCCCAGTATATTGCGATTATAAGGTTTGCTTTCGCCTATATCCTGAAAGGCCACCAGGTTCCTGTTTTCGGTAATTGCGGCACCTATATTGGTAGCCCAAACTTCAATTTTTGTGATGTTGATATTGGAGGTAATTACAGGAAGCGTTGCAACAGCACCTTCATATTCTTCACGGAAAAACTGACCAATAAAAAAGTGCCTGTTTTCCTCATAATCGAGTGCGCGGGTCGAAAATTTCTGTGTTTGTGCACCGCCTTGTACCGTTATATTCTGAACCTGGCTCTGCTGTTGCGAAAAAACTCCGGTAACGGTGGCCTTGCCAAACTGCAGCTGTGTTTTCAAACCGAAAAGACTCTGGCTCCCGGTAATAAGTGTACTGTTGATAGGCATGCTGATATTACCAGCTTCGATGAGCTTGATAATTTCGTCTTCCTTGCCTTCGTATTTCAGTTTCAGCTTATTTTCGAAATCGAAAGTTGCCTCCGTGTTGTAGTTGGTATTGAATTCGATTTTGTCGCCTATCTTGGCCTGCACACTCATCTGGATTTTCATGCTGAAATCAAAATTCGTGGTGCGTCTTAAAGCCTGGCTGATAAAGGGATCGTCGCGTTTATTCGAAAGTACGCCAAAAATAAGTTCAGTGCTTCCCTGTGGTCTGATATCTATTGTATTGCCGCCAAATACACGATCGAAAAGTTCGCCGCCAACGCGAATCTGAGGTATAACCCCAAGCCTGGTTGCCCCCGAAGTGGTGTTAGCCCGCTCGCGCCAGTAGTTGTCGAGCGCACGGCGGGTATCCCATTTGCGGTATTCATCGAAACTGTATGAAACAGGGTTACAGTAATCGAGATTGCCTATTTTATTGGTAATCGTATATTCATTATATAAAGGATTGTAAATAACATCCTGTTTCACATTGGCTGGCTCCTTCAGGTATAAGCCACCCGAAGGATTGACATCGTAGGGATTCTGACTTTCGGGAATGGGAAAAAGAAGGGTGGAGTCAGGCTTAATGCTATCGGGAGGAGCAATGAAATGACCGGCTTCCAGTTTATCAGGGGAAATACCAAGTGAAGCACTTACACCCCACACCAGAGATATAAGAATTATAAAGAAAGAAAGCCTGGACAGGTATTTGGTGTATTGCTTCAAACCGCTGGATTCTTTATCTTTTGCCGCCAACAAGTGATGGTTAGCTGATTAGTTTTTAGTATTGTAACATAAACAAAAATGCTGCTGTACCTTAATATTAAAGGATTTTCAGCGCATTTTTAATCAATTGATCAACCGGGAGGACACCTCCGTTAACTTTAATTACCTGATCCAGGGCCTTCTCGGCAACCGGCCTGTTAAAACCGAGCATTACTAATGCAGATAACGCTTCATGTTTGCCTGTATTGTGCGAAGAAATTATATTTTCACTTGCCGGCAGATCCTTCATAATTTTATCTTTCAGATCGATAATGATCCTAAGTGCCGACTTACCGCCAATGCCTTTGATGGACTGGAGCAGTTTTACGTTTTCGCTGGCTATGGCATCGGCAACTTCGGAAGGAGTAAGCGACGACAGAATAAGCCTGGCTGTATTTGGGCCAACCCCCGAAACGGATATAAGCTGCTGAAAAACATGCCTTTCGCCTGTATCGGCAAATCCATACAATATAAGGGCATCTTCGCGTACTATAAGATGAGTATGCAATCGGCACGACTCTTTACCGTTAATCTGCGAATATGTATTGAGCGAAATATTAATGGAGTAGCCTATCCCCTGGCAGGCCAGCACGGCTGTGGTGGGATTAAGGTCAGCTATTTTACCTTCGATAAAGGAGTACATTTATATTTATTTGTTTGAAAATGAGATGTATGAGCGGTTAATTGATTTCTTGCCTGGTGTTTTTCGGAAAAAACTCAGGATTATAAATCTAATGGCATTGCGTTGAACACTAAAACAAAGTGATGTTACTATGCGTTGCAAAAATAACTATTTAAGGTTAATAAAGAAATTTGGTTTTGATTGGATTGATTGGATTGAGAGGATAGATGGGATTGATGGGATTGATGGGATTGATTGGGACAAGGGGACAAGG
>JBBSDG010000036.1:0-18196 GCA_038249635.1 Bacteroidales bacterium
CATCTGAACATTTGAATTTTGAAACCCGGCGCTTCGGCTCCGCTCAGCGACCTGAAGACTGAAACCCTGAAACCCTTCAAACCCTTCAAACCCTCCTATGGAATGTAGAACCGGCTGTGGCGCATGTTGCATATATCCTTCAATAAGCTCGCCTATTCCGGGAATGCCTGATGGTAAACCTGCCGGGATAAGATGCATACAATTGACGGATGATTTAAAATGCGCCATATTCGGTCGTCAAACCCGTCCGGCAGTTTGTATTGGATTTAAACCTGATGAATTGTATTGTGGAAATTCAGCCGAAGATGCCCGAAAAATTACAGAATGGCTGATGCAGAAATGATTGTAAATTACCCCATAAAAACAGCCATTACTATCTTATTTTTTATCTGTTTGAGTTGCATACCAGTATCAAACAATAAGTTTACACTTATATAATATTGTAAATCAATACTTTAAAATATTATTGATAAAAAGTATCAATTATTAGAAATATATCCTATTTTTGTATTCAACTATCAATTAAATAATTACTAATACCCATTACAATGTCTACTGGAAAAGTAAAATTTTTTAATCAGCAAAAAGGGTTCGGCTTTGTTGTTGATGATGAAACTCAAAAAGAAGTTTTTGTACATGTTACCGGCCTGATTGACAAAATTAAGGATGACGATCTAGTTACGTTCGAAGTTGTTGAAGATCGTCGCGGACCTAAAGCTATCAATGTTAAAATGCAATAACCAGCATTGAAACTACTACTAAAGCTTCCGTGAGGAAGCTTTTTTTTTGTGCTTTTTAAATGGCTTCCGATGCCGAAACTGCTTCCTGATAATATCGGCTCTCTTTATTCATCGAATCTTGCTACTTTTGCAAAATATTTATCACAAACATTTTCTTCATTGAATTATCTCCAGGTTGACAATTTATCAAAAGCTTACGGCGAAAAAATCCTTTTCAGGAATATCAGTTTCAGCATCGACAAAGGCCAGAAAGTAGCCCTTATTGCCAGGAATGGCACGGGTAAGAGTTCTCTAATGCATATACTTGCAGGACTCGAAGCACCTGATTCGGGGAACATTATAAAACGTCGGGATCTTCATATCGACTACCTTCAACAAAATCCCCAACTCGACGAAACAAAAACCATACTCGATACAATTTTTTCGACAGGAACAGGACTTATCAAAGTAATACATGATTATGAGTTTGCGCTCGAAGAAGTAAAACACAATCCGGGTACCGAAAGTGATAATCGCCTGATCCATTGTATGTCGGAGATGGATGCTTCGGGTGCCTGGGATTACGAAACACGTGCAAGGGAAATATTGGGACAATTTGCCATCAACGATTTATCGCTTCCTGTTGGTAAACTTTCGGGCGGACAGCGTAAGAAAATTGCTTTGGCCCGAGCCTTGCTTGGCAATCCAGATCTTTTGCTGATGGATGAGCCAACTAATCACCTTGATTTTGAGATGATTGAATGGCTGGAGGAATATCTCTCGAAGGAGTCGCTGAGCTTGCTCCTTGTAACTCACGACAGGTATTTTCTGGATAATGTGTGTGATACCATTCTTGAAATGGATCAAAATTCAATATATACCTACAAAGGGAATTACACTTATTACCTGGAGAAAAAAGCCGAAAAGCAACTTAGTGAAGATCTGTCAACCGAAAAATCGAAAAATCTTTACAAAACTGAATTGGAATGGATCCGCCGCATGCCAAAAGCCAGGGGAACCAAATCGAAAGCCAGGATATCTGCATTTGATGATCTGGAAAGCAAGGCAAAATTTAAGCGTGAAGATAAAACCATTCAGTTTGGCGTAAACGCCAACCGCTTAGGCGGAAAAATTATTGAAATTGATAACCTGAGCAAGAACTTCGGCGACTTTAAAGCCGTTGATGATTTTACGTATATATTTAAACGAGGCGAAAAAATTGGAATTGTAGGACTGAACGGTACCGGTAAATCCACACTTTTAAATCTGATTTCAGGGCAACTTGCTCCTGATAGGGGCAAAATATCGATCGGGCAGACCGTTGTAATGAGCTACTACACTCAAAACGGACTGGTGCTTAAGGAAGACAAACGGGTTATCGATATCGTAAAAGATGTAGCCGAAGAAATTCAACTCACCAAAGGAAGCATGTCGGCATCGCAGTTTCTGCAGCATTTTGATTTTTCGTACCCGGTTCAGCAGGCATATTTCAGTGCATTGAGCGGTGGCGAACGAAGACGATTATACCTTTTGCTTCAACTTATCCGCAACCCGAATTTCCTGATCCTCGACGAACCTACCAATGATTTAGATATATACACACTTCAGGTACTTGAAGAGTTTTTGCAGGACTTTGCAGGCTGCGTATTGATTGTGTCCCACGACCGTTTTTTACTCGACAAAATTTGCGATCATGTTTTTGTTTTTGAAGGACAAGGAAAGATCAAGGATTTTTATGGCAATTACACCGATTATTACCAATGGCGCATGAAAGAGCAGAAATTGGCCCAGCGTGTCAGCAAACCGGTGAAAGTTGAAACACAGATTGTAAAAGAGAAAAAACCATCATCAAAACCTACTTATAAGCAGCTAAAGGATTTCGAAATTCTTGAAAAAGAAATTCATTCATTGGAATCAGAGAAGGAACTGGCAATGGAAAGGATGAATTCAGGTAAAGAAACTCCCGAAAGTATTACAGAACTGTCGGTTAAATACAATGAAATAACTCAACTTATTGATGATAAAACCTTGCTATGGATGGAATTAGGGGAAGTTATTGAAAGTTCAAAAGCATGATATAAAATTACTTAATTTCTATTTGAACACAAAAAAAGTCCTGGTTTCAAGATCGGGATTTTTATTTTATATTCCATTCTTTTTTCATTTAAATTTCCTGGCTATCAGATATTTGAACGGCATTTTCAGATGCAGTAGGCTTAGTCCAGCGCCAATAAGGCTTAACCATTTTACCTTGCTTCCTGGCAAGCCATAAAAAAATAAATGCGGCTAACAATCCAAGGATCATCGCTTGTACAGAGTTTTCAGGACCAAATGCTCCGCCGGTAAGAAGATCAGAACCTGTGAATTTCGCATTTATCAGGCACTTTTTTATGTCATTTCCAGAAATAATGGCACCGTAAATTCCACCTTCTGAAAAATTCCAGGCGAAATGAAGAAAAATCGGTAACCATAAATTTCCCGAATAAATATAGGTTGCTCCCAGTAACAGTCCTGCTTCAATGGAAATGGCCACAGCCGAAAACAATGTACTATTGGGATTCGCCAGGTGAGCAAAACCAAAGAAAGATGAAGAAATTGCCAGAGCCCAGATTGATCCCAATTTTTCTTCTGTAATCCTGAAAATAATTCCCCTGAATAAAATTTCCTCGAAAATTCCGCTCGAAATCCCCAGTGCCAAAGCCGGAATCAAAAATGAAACGGGATTAAAGGAAAGAATTGTATATCCTTTCCCTAAATACATTACTAATATAACAATGCTAATCAACAGGAACCCAATTAATGCACCTGATATTGAGTTGCGCCAGAAGTGTATTGTTGACAACTCTTCAATCTTTCGCTTTTCGTAAAATCTGAAAAGATAAATATATGCGGCCAGCGCCGCTGCAGATGAAACTACTGCTACAATCAATCCTTGAAAATCCTCGTCAAGCCCGGTATATTTTATAATTGCCTGTGTGCCAATCTGAGCCAGAGCTGTAGCTAAAACAACTGCAAACAGTCCGATAAAAATCTTCGTTACCGGGAAATGAAAAAATCTGTAAGTTTTTGATTTATTCTCCATGAGGTAAATTATAAAGCTGCTTCTCAACGAAAAACCCCGGTATTTCTACCAGGGCTTCAAATATAGAGGTTTTGTTGTTGGTTAGTTTTGTCCAAGCATTACCGGCATTACCAGCATAAGAATATCTTCGTCAGGATTGTTGTGATTTGCAGGTACAATAATACCGGCGCGGGTCGGGCCCGATAACTGGAATAAGATTTCAGTAGATTCGAGGTTATTTACCATTTCGAGTAAAAACCGTGAGTTGAAACCGATTTCCATATCATCACCCGCATAGGTACAGGCAAGTCGTTCAACACCTTCGTTCGAGTAATCAATATCTTCGGCATTCATCAGCAATTCCTGACCGCTGATACGCAGCCTTACCTGGTGAGTTGACTGGTTAGCAAAAGGCGAAAGGCGTTTCACCGAGTTGATGAACAAGCTTCTGTCAACAGTGAGTTTGTTTGGATTATCTTTAGGAATAACGGCATCGTAAGCAGGATAACGACCTTCGATAAGCCTGCTGTATAACTTCACTCCATCGTATTCAAAAGCGGCATTTGTAACATTATATTCAACCTTAACATCAACATCCTCGGTAATAAGTAAATTCCTGAGAACATTCAAAGGTTTACGGGGAATGATAAACGATGTGGAGATTCCCGATTTTGCATCGTTGCGACGGTAGCGAACCAGTTTGTGTGCATCGGTAGCAACAAATGTGATGTAATCGGGCATTATATCGAAGAAAACGCCTCCCATAGCCGGGCGGAGTTCATCATTTCCGGTGGCAAAAACAGTCTTTGTAATTCCGGCTGCCAATATAGTGGATGAAAGTTCGAAGGTTGTGGTTTCGTCCAACAAAGGCAGTTCAGGATAATCATCGGCATTATGACCGGTAAGCTTGTATTTACCTTCACTCGAAAGTATTTCGATGCCCAGGGTATTGGTATCGATGTTGAATGTTATAGGTGCATCCGGCAGGTATTTCAAGAAGTCAAGAAGTAGCTTGGCCGGAATGGTAACTTTACCGGATTCATCCGCCATGGAGGGTTCAAGTGTCATGATCAGGGTAGTTTCCAGATCGGTGGCGGTCATTTTCAGCATGGTATCGTCAAGCTCAAACAGGAAATCATCCAATATGGGTAATGTATTGTTTGAATTTATAACTCCGCTGAGGAACTGAAGCTTCTTCAGTAGGACCTGACTATTGGTAATAAATTTCATATAATTATGTATTTCAGTTATTTACAGCTAATGATTTTCGAGTGGTAAAAATAAGAATCTTAAATTGAATTTTAACATTTAATGCTACTAAGATATTAACATTAAATGAACTATTCAGATAATTTTTGTTTTTTTCTGAACGTAAGTTTACTTTCCTCGCCTTTGAGCAACCGCTTTATATTTTTATGATGAGTAATCGGAATAAATATGGCTATTAATGCAGCCAGAATGATAAGTAATATATTTTGCTCATGGAACACAAAAATGGCCAGAATGGCAAAAAGTACAGAAGCTGTTATTGAAGCCAGGGAAACATAACGCGTAACAATGAAAACCAGCGCGAACCAGGCCAGAACTATTAAAAAGATATCGAGCGAATATAAAGCAATGATAACACCCACAAGCGATGCAACGCCTTTACCGCCTTTAAAACCTGTAAAAACCGGAAAAACATGCCCGAGTACTGCCAAAGCACCCAGTAGAATCTTATAATCAATTAACTGGTTGGCAGAAAGGCTGTCGCCAGCAAATGGATGCGCTAGCATAACTGCACCCCAGGCTTTCACAATATCGAGTAACATCACTATAACACCAGCTTTGGTACCCAGCACCCTGATAGTGTTGGTGGCTCCGGCATTCCCGCTTCCATGAGCCCGCACATCGGTATTATAAAACCATTTTCCTATCCAAACGGCGGACGAAAATGATCCCATCAGGTAGGCTAAAACACCTCCGGCAACCAGAAGTAAATTTTCATTCATAGTTATAGTTTCGTCAATTAATTGAATTCCGAACCTGATTAGTCTGAACCAGAATATTTATTAAGCAGCAAACTTATAAAAATTTATGCAGGAATTAACCCCAGGCGATAAGGCAGATTGCATTTAGCCTAAAAAACGGGTAATCCTGAATGCTGCTTATTCGTCTTCGCCCGCAGCCTGTTTCATTTTACGGAGGAATGTAGCTTTCTTATCACCGGTTCCCAGAATAAACTGGAAACTTGGCATCCCTTTATCCGCTTTTATCAGTCGATCGCCTTCTTTCAGGCCAGACAGTTTATCATTAAAAGCCTTATTGGACGAAATAACCTGCATGGTACCGTTGGAATAGGAAAAGAAGTACCACTGATTTTCTTCCGGCTCCAGATAAATGTTGATAATATCTCCTGAACGTCGTTTCCCGATTTCAACAATTCCTTTAACCTGTTTATTTACAGGCTGTTTACCGATATTACTTATTCCAATTTCACCTTTACTGATGTACGAACGCAGGTCCTTATTCCAGTTCATCTGCAGGCCTGTCATCACGAGGGTATGATCGAGCGCATCGGGGAATTTGCGGTATTGCCCGTAAAGACTTAATTCCGAAAGTATTTTATCAGCATCGCTCCCTACAAATTCGCGCAGCGAACGCGTGTAATTCTGTCCCGTAACATCAGTACCTTTCGCTTTTGATGCATTGAGGGCATCAGCCATTATGGTCATAGCTTCGGGCGAAAAGAAAAAGTCGAGCGCGCTCAGCATATTCAACGAAGTGGAATCAACAACCGAATAATAGTTGATTACTCCTGCTGATTTCATCTGTAGCCTACCCAGGTTAGTTCCGATCAGAAGTTGACCTTCGCCTGTTAATATGCAGCGCACTGTGTTTAGCGATAGCATATTACCAGGCAATTGCGGATTCCGGATTTTGGCAGAATCAGCTAAAATATATTCAGATGTTTTGGGTGAGTATGATAAAAATCCACCGGATTTAAGAATATCGGGGTCGGTAATATTTTCAGCCTTATCGAAAAAGCCGGGCATAACGTTATTTTCAGTAGTTGAATAGTAAATGGAAGTTCGTAATTTCCCATTTCCGGTATTTTCAACTATTTGAGGAATCGGGATCACAATATTTTTAGAATCCAGTTCTGATCGCAACTCAACCCATTCCTGATTCAAATTTGAACAATCGTGAACGAATGAGAAACCTCCTTCAAAATAGATCAGTTTTGTTGAAGCATTTACTTCCATTCTTCCCTTGAAACGGAAATACTTGTTGAGCATAAAATTCATGGAATCGTTAATAGCAGTACCCGCGAATGTTGAACCTTTACTATTTACAGCTATACTGTTCATTTCGAGTGTTGTAACATCGCCATCCGAAGGAGTATAGTCATATAAACCATGTGCGGTATAAAGTTTTCGGGAGCCAATATTTACGCTGGCGTTATAAAACCGGTGGTACAAACTGGTACGGTTAGCCAATATCTCAGCCTGTTTAAGCTCGGTAATAAGACCATCCTTACCAATGGAGAGCTTTCCGTTGAATGGGAATATGGCAGCATCAGCCACTTTAATGATACGGGCATCCTCAACTTCCAGAAGGTTGGTAGTAAGATCATAAAGCGATCGCAGGGCAAAGAAACTGAGTGAATCCTGTTTCGGATCGGTGGAGGTATAAACTTCCTTCCCTGGATTGAAAGCCAGAAGTTCTTCTGGCTTCATCTGGAAGTATTTTTCGCGCGAGAAACTGGTCTGGTTGTTTAGCTGGAATTGTTTTTTGTCCATCAGCCAATCGAAACCGGTAACAACGCAATTGTATTGAATAAAAGGGAATTCCATTAAAGCACCTTGCCCAATGGCGGTAAAATGACCTTCACGGGATGCAAAATCTATGGCTGCACGATAGACATGAACACGGATGGCTTCCTTCTTACGATCGTCAGTAAAAAGTTTAAAATCGGAGGTGTCGGATACAAATGAATTGGGACTAAAGATATAATTTCTCGAACTCACTTCAGCATTCTCGAAGGATAACTGACCGCTGCCTTTCAAGCCATTGGGAGTAATGGCAATTTTCCCGTTAAGCTTTGCTTTCTGATCGAACATGGCAATGGAATCATTTTTCTGATTCTGAACTGTCATCAGATTGCTGGCAGGCATCCATTTTACAATAGCATTTTTAACCCGTGCATCGGGAACATTATATAGGGCTGATTCCTTAGCGAGATGAAAATTCTTAACAGTAGCTAAGGTTGAATCGGGGGTGAAAAGGAAGTCATCAGACTCGGCAACTGAACTGAGGTATTTTAATCGCCCTGAACCGCGCAAACCGGAGTTACTGAGCTTAAGCGTATCCGAATACGATCCTTTTCCTCCATACACCGGCAAACCTGGTTCCGCTATCAAACTTTTAAAACCAAGTGAATAATCTCGCTGAACCCTGATAATCTGAGTCATATCCGGGAAGATACCGGCTGAAACAAGTTTTCCATCGAACTTCAAATCGCCGGGAGGCAGTGAGTTTATACTATCCATGGTAAACGGATTTATCATGAAAAAGAAATCTTTCCGCTTATACACTCCATTTGCTATATCTTTCCGTTCGAAATACACAAAACTGGTATCCTTACTGATTAGCAGCGGAAACTGATGGAGCATTTTCCGACCCGATTTGCTATCAGGATTATCTATCAATAATTCCCCGTTTATATTGGCAAGCACATTCTTAACCTTCACAAAGGGTCTGTAACCATTTGCATCAACATCCCAGGCGGGAACTATCATCATAGCCGAATCAATTTTTGGCATATTCATCGAAAACTTATCGTATTGAAACGTACATTCATTGGCCAGAAAATCAAAAAGTCCGGCATGAACACGACCTTTAAATGAGAAGTCGCGATTTTTGGATATAATAACTTTACCGTCGCGGGGAGCCACATATACATATTGCGAATCGCTCAGCATCACCTTTTTCACTCCTTCGATGGAGAGTTTCAGGCTTTTGAGGTCGAGTTGTGCATTGGAACCTTTCTCAACTAATGATTTAAACTGAATAATATCGCTGTCCTTAACTCCCGATCGGGCTGCAAGGTATTCGGTGAGCCTGGGCTGAACTACGGCAAAGGAATTATCGATATCATAGCTAAGGTATCCTGCATTGGCAAGCTTAATAAGCTGAACTTTAACTTGTTCAATCGGCTTTTTTGCCCATGCGGAAAAGTCTTCGGCGTAAAACCTGTCGGTATTGCGTTTGCGAACATAAGCCGAAACCAACATAGCTGGATTTACATCATCAATTCCCTGCATTTTATCAAAACGATACGCCGAAAAATAATCTGATGATTCAAAAAGGGCTTCGCTTTTGGTACGCATACCTTTTATATCCTCAAAACTCATAAAATCCTCATTCAGTTTCCAATAGGCAGCTTCAATGTACATATCAAGGCGATGAAATGAGTTGAAAAACGGACTCTGGCCTAGGCCTTCCTCACCACGGTTCATTACCAGTTCATTGTTCGACAGGTTGTACCTCACTTGTAACGAAGGGTGATAAATTGAGTCATTTTCGATCAGTATCACTGCCGATGCCCTTACGGATGCAAATTTGTCAGGTCGTATGGCAAATTCGGTGGATCTTAACGTAATAAATGGCTTGTTGTTATGCTTTATTTCGATACGCGAAAATCCATCCGCCGAAGGAGTTCCAATAATTCGTGAACCTTGCATACTGAATCCGCCAAAAAATTCAATATCCTTGAACAGGTTGATATAAACCTGCGAACCTTTATACATCGTAAACTTCGGAAAGGTGGCATTGTCGGCAGTAATATCCACCATTGCTTTGTCTTCGAGCTTCCCCTTCAGAAATTTCTTAAAATAACCGCCGTGATAAAACATGACCGAGTCGGCAGAGTAGGTGATGGATCGGGTATCAATTTTGTAATCAGCCAGTTTTGCATACACTACATCCCGTCCGAGGGTAGTCCGATCCCAGTAAACTTTTCCACCTTTGCCTGCCCAAATTTGTGTTAACGGATAGTAGCTGCCTTTGGTATCATAAATACAGGCACTGTCGTTTCGTACCACACAAGCCAGGTTTCCTGCCGAAAAAATAAAATATGGTACCGTATCAAAAGCGAATTTATAAGCTCCTTTCCTAACATACCACGATTCGGTGTTGGTTTTCATAAAAGCGTTGCTGCCGATGAGCAATTCGGTTTGAGTGAGGTATTTAAGCAGTGTGCGCGAAGGTGTTTTTGATAGCAGGCAAAAGTTCACACTCTTATGAAACAAATCGTAGGTTGCCGGAGCCGCACTCTGTTTTACAAGAGAGGTTAGTATATTGAAATACTGAACGTAATAAGGTGCTACCTGAAGTTTACGCTCATTTAATGCGATGCATATGGATTGTGCCTGCTTTTTCTGGTTGTACATAAGCAGGTTGGAAGTCCACTGGTAAGTAAAGGTTGATAAAGCAAGTTTAGCCTCAGCGGCATCGGCATCGCCAACGTTGCGGAACTGAGCCGTGAGTTCTTCTATAAATTTAGATGTATCGGCCGAAAATGCGGCGGATTGCTCCTGTGCTTTCAACTGAAAAGCTGAAGTCAGCAAGCAGAAAAAAGCAAAAAAAGCAATCCGTTTTCTCAGCATTTTGTCATTCTTTCTCTTAGTACACAAGTTTGGATACCAATAGCCGACATCCGGAAATGTTTTATCAGCGTGATTGGCAGCAATCCATAAGTTACCTGAAACCCGGACAAAAACAGTTTAAAAGTTTCACACTATGAAATAAAACAAGCGGCTATCCAGTTATTGTCAACGTGTTTGGAAGCAATTTTCAAACCTGTTTCTTTGGCCTTTGCCTCGATAAGCGGCAGATCTTCGGTGTAAAAACCACTCATAATAAGCATTCCGCCATCGTTCAGGCTTTCGCGGTAAACCGGAATATCATTGAGCAGAATGTTCCTGTTGATATTTGCCAGAATGATATCGTACTTTTTACCAGCCAATAATGAACTGTCACCCAATAAAACTTCGATATCTGCAAAATTATTGCTTTGCACATTCTCAAATGCATTATTAAAAGCCCATTCATCGTTATCGTAAGCTGAAACAGGAAAAGCGCCTTTCATTCGGGCCAGAATAGCCAGAACGGCAGTGCCTGATCCCATATCCAGTAATGACTTTCCGGCAACATCCATACCCAGCAGGTATTGGATCATAAGCTTGGTAGTTTCGTGGTGGGCAGTGCCGAATGACATTTTGGGCATGATCACAATATCGAACTCCACACCTTCCGGCTTTGGATGAAACGGTGCCCGAACCATGCAGCGGTTGTCGATCAATACAGCGTCGTACTGACTTTCCCATACTGCATTCCAGTTTTCATCGGCAATTTTTTTGATCAGGAATGAATCGAGAAATTCAACAAATTCACCCGAACTCAGCCTGGAAGCAAGCTCCTTAGTATATAAAGGAGACTGGATAAATGCCGACAGGGTTCCGTTATCGTTTTCGGTAAAGCTTTCGAAACCAGCATCGGCAAGCACACCAACCAGCAACTCGGCAGTATGTGCACCCTGCGATGGATGACATATCATTTCGACATATTCCATATTTATGCAAACGAATTCACAATAGTTACAAAATCGGATGCTTTTAAGGCAGCGCCACCGATGAGTCCGCCATCTACATCAGTATTTGCAAAAAGCTCGGCTGCATTTTTAGCATTACAGCTTCCGCCATAAAGAATTGATATTTCGGCACTTACTTCGGAGCCAAATTTTTCGGTGAGAAGGCTACGGATAAAAGCATGTACTTCCTGTGCCTGCGCTGATGAAGCGGTAACGCCGGTTCCGATTGCCCAAACCGGTTCGTAAGCGATAATTACCTGGCTGATGGCTTCTTTACCAAGGTGAAACAGTGCCTCGCTGACCTGGCTACGGATTACATCGAAATGTTTTTCAGCCTGGCGCTCAGCCAAAACTTCGCCACAACAGTAAATAGGAGTAATTCCGTTTTTTAATGCAAGGTCAACTTTGGCTGCAATTATCTTGTCGTTTTCGCCGAAATAGGTTCTGCGTTCAGAATGGCCGAGGATGCAATGCGAAATCCCCATCGAGTGAAGCATGGAAGCTGAAATTTCACCTGTATAAGCTCCCGATTCAAATTGACTCAGGTTTTGAGCGCCAACCATAAATCCATTTTCGGCGGCAATATCTGAACTCATTTCAAGGTAAACAGCAGGAGGACACACGATAACTTCGGTATCGCCTGAACCTTTTTCGGTAAGTTCATCCACAATTTCGAACATTAAATCTTCAGCATCCTGAAAATCCTTATTCATTTTCCAGTTTCCTGCAACAATTTTCTTTCTCATTTTCATAGGTTTTTATACGATTTATTTACTATTTCTTCAAACGCCAAACTGCTTTCTATTAAATGTTTAGGCAGCTATTTTCTATTAACTATTTTCTTTTAACTATTTTCTGTTAACTATTTTCCAGTAACTGTTTTCCATTAACGTCTCAGGCATAGCGAATTCTTGGATCCAGAACGCCATACACAAGGTCTGCAAAAATATTAATAATAATGAGAAGAACCGAAATAAACAGCACCGCTCCCATCACTACAGGGAAATCATATTTTTCGAGCGCATCAACTATCACAACGCCAACGCCTTTCCAGTCGAAAATATATTCAACAAAAACAGCACCGGCCATTAAGGAAGCAAACCAGCCTGAAACTGCTGTAACAACCGGGTTCAATGCATTTTTCAGTGCGTGCCTTGTGATGATACGATATAGGCTCAATCCTTTCGCCCTGGCTGTTCGGATATAATCCTGCGACATTACATCCAACATCGAACTCCGGGTAAGCTCGGTAATAATTGCCAAAGGTCTGATTGCCAAGGTAACAGCAGGAAGAATCAGATTTTTAATATCTATATATTCGCCTCTTCCAAAATCATCCACGGTATATAAACTGCCGAACATGCTCAGCCCGGTAAAATCAGCCAGAAGATACGCAAACAGCCAGGCTATAATAATTGCCGCAAAAAATGATGGCAGCGACATACCAAGAATACTCACTATCAACGAAATACGATCGAACCAGCCATCTTTGTGCAGCGCACTGAAAATGCCAAGTATCAATCCAATTATGGTAGCAGCAATCATAGCTACTGTTGCCAGAATTATTGTTGGAATAAACGCTTCGGATAAGATTTCAGAAACAGGTCTTTTACTTTGGTATGACCGCCGCAAATAAGGTTTTTTAAGTACAATTGTAGATTTCCCTAAATTCACTATCCGGATTGCAGAAGGATATTTCAATACGTCAAAAAAGAAAGCGCTGTTGGTTTCGCTGGTATTGTGAAACGAAAGAAGAGATACATCGTTGAGGAAACTAAGGTATTGCACTGCCAGTGGCTTATCGCGGCCTAGGTCACGGTTTATAGCTTCAACGGAGGAAATATCAGCCCGCTGTCCGAGCATCATCCGCGCAGGATCGCCGGGCAAAACATTAAACAGGAAAAATATCAGGGTTACCACTCCGAAAAGAACCAGTATTCCATACATCAGGCGGATAAGGGCGTAACGGAGCATTTGTTGGATTGAGGGGATTGAAGGGTTTGAAGGGTTTCAATAAGAGTAGCTATACTTTTAATAAAAAGATTCTAATCGAAATCCATTTCCGCATGTTTATGATTATTTACCTTTTTTCAAGTGATTTTATAAATTCATCATACTCAGGAAAATCATTGTGATGCCATTTTTTAAGGATTACACCATCTTTCAATAATAACAATCCGGGGTTGGAACGAACAATGGTTTTGAGTACAATATCATCCGTGGTGTAAAAATCAAGCCGGAGATTATTATCGGTTACAAACTTTTTAATTACTGAATTTTCAGCACTTACCAAAACCGCGGTTGGAATATTATCTGCATAAGCTTTGGCGCAGAAATCATTCAGTTTTGCGAAAGCACCAATATCTGCTTTCGACAAATCATAGGAATTGACAATCAGTTGGTATTCCGGATTTCTGATAATACTTTCAGTTACATTATTTCCGATAGTATCGGTGATAATCAACGATTTGCCATAGTACGAATTAGGGTCTTCCACACGCTGTGAAACAAATACCCAGTTAGCCATCCATACGCTGTCATTGTAAGGATAATTTGGCGAGAGGTATTCCTTTTCTTCGTCAGACTTCTTGTTTTTATATTTAAGATAGAACTTTACGGGTTTCGGATTTTCGGGATATAATTTATGCCCGACTTTCCATTCAGTGAAATCAACAGCCGGCAAATGGCTGTAGCACCTGTATGAAAATCCGGCAAATATGGCTACAATCAATGTTACAATCATCCATTGTTTTCCGGAACCGGTAAACGGTTTGAATTTTTTCCGGTAAACAAAAACCAGTATAGCTAAGGGTAATAGCACCAGGTTTTTATAAAATGTTTGCCAGTTTGTTAGTTTTATGGCATCGCCAAAACAACCACAATCGGGAACAGGATTGTTGAGTGCATCATTAAAAGTAAGAGCCGTAAAAAACACCATCATGAGCAGCAAAAGCCAGGAGGTAAGCTTCATCCGAAGGTTTAACAATAACATTGCTCCCACTGCAAACTCAATGGTACAAAGCAATATTGAAAAGAAAAGAGCCATCGGAATAAAAAATGACCAGTTAAAAGCTATAAAATAGTCTTCCAGTCTGTAGGCAGTTCCAAGTGGATCAACACCTTTTACAAACCCCGAAAATACGAAAACTATACCGATCAGAATTCGGCTAAAATTAGCGATCCATTTCATGACAACCTAGTTTTTTTGATCCAGCATAATCAGCGCGAAAGCTGAGTAGTTTATAATATCGAGATAATTAGCATCGAGACCTTCCGACATCAGAGTCAGACCGTTATTATCCTCTATCTGCTTGATGCGCAGCAATTTCATCAGAATAATATCCGTAAGTGAGCTGATGCGCATCTGCCGCCAGGCTTCACCATAATCATGGTTTTTATCCGCCATCAGGTTGCGGGCCATAACAACATACGAATCATACTTTGCACCAACAATATCGTTATCCATGCGAGCATCTTCGGCGGCACCCAGTTCGAGTTGAATTAGAGCCATAACCGAATAATTGATCATACCAACAAATTCGGACCTGATTCCTTCATCCACCTTGCTCTCGCCTTTTTCCTCTATGCTGCGGATTCTGCTGGCTTTGATGTATATCTGATCGGTGATGGAAGTAGTCCGCAGAATGCGCCAGGCGGTACCATAATCTAGCATTTTAGCTGTAAATACCTTGCGGCACGAATCAAGAGCAGTATCGAATTGTTGAAATGTTTTTTCCGGCATATTATCAATAACTTTGTAGCTGATTTCAACTAGGAAACCATGATTTTTAGTCGTGATAAAATTACACCTTTTTCCGGAAATAAAACCCTGAAATGCGGCGATATTGAACTCAATATTGATAAACCGCTGGTTATGGGCATATTAAATTTAACGCCGGATTCATTTTTCGACGGCGGCCGTTATACAAAAAGGGATGAATGGATTTCGCAGACCGAAAAAATGATACAGGACGGCGCATCAGTTATTGATCTTGGTGCTGTTTCAACCCGTCCCGGTGCGCTGAATGTTTCGGAGGAGGAAGAAATCGCCCGTTTGCTTCCTGCTCTTGAATTACTTGCCGTGAGATATCCAAAAATAGTTTTTTCTATTGACACATACCGTGCAAAAGTAGCAAAACTTACTGCCGAAGCAGGAGCCGGAATTATGAATGATATTTCGGGTGGCCGCATGGATGCAGACCTTATTCAGACGGTTGCTGCTGCCGGGTTGCCATACATACTTATGCATATGCAGGGAACACCTTCCAACATGCAGCAAAACCCGGTTTATGATGATGTAACCAAAGAAGTCGGCGATTTTTTCAATCAAAAACTTAACTCTCTCCATCAGGCTGGCATTACGCAGGTGATACTCGATCCCGGATTTGGATTCGGGAAAACAATAGATCATAACTATAAATTACTTAAAAACCTTCATAATTTTAAGCGGTTGGGTTGCCCGGTTTTAGTAGGCATATCGCGCAAATCAATGATTTATAAAATACTGGAAATCACTCCTGAGGAAGCATTGTCGGCCACTTCGGCTTTGCATATGATTGCGTTGATCAATGGTGCTGATATTTTGCGGGTTCACGATGTAAAGGAGGCTGTCCAGGTAATTAAGCTGGCCGGAATGTGTGATGAGCTGCAGGATTAAAAGAGGAAAACGGAAAAAGAGGAAAGAGAAAATAGTATCACTTATATTTCATTTCCGATACCGATAACAGAACATCGGCAAGTATTTTGATTTTTCGGTGAAAAATTGCCGGTCAGTAAGTATATTTGCACATTATACAATCCAATTAAATGATCACTATATTTCTGCCTCTTTTTCTGAATGTGAGAATACTCGATGTTATCGATGTGCTCCTGGTTGCATTATTGTTATTTTCGCTTTACCAGCTACTTAAAGGTACTGCTGCGGTAAATATTTTTCTGGGCATTCTGGCTATATTCGTCATCTGGCGAATAGTGAAATCACTACAGATGGATCTGCTCAGCGATTTGCTGGGGGCGTTCACTTCGGTAGGTTTTATTGCTTTTATTGTGGTTTTTCAGCCCGAAATCAGGAAATTTCTACTCGCTATAGGCTCTCCGGGATTTATTACGCGTAACAGGTTTCGGTCGCTATTTTCAAAACTTCAACTCGAAAACAGCAACCTGGCCGACATAGATCCTGTAGTACAGGCCTGCCACCGTATGTCGCATACGCTTACTGGTGCGCTGATTGTGATTTCGCGTAAAAACGATCTTTCGGAATATAAAGAAACCGGCCTGGCTGTGGATGCTTTGATTTCGGATCAGCTTATCGAAAGTATATTTTATAAGAATAACCCAATGCACGACGGAGCTGTTATTATCAGCGATAATAAAATTAAAACAGCGCGTTGTATTCTGCCTGTTTCGGGCAAAATGGACCTGCCGGTTGAATTTGGCTTGCGACATCGTGCCGCAATTGGAATTACAGAGAAAAACGACTCCATCGCAATTATTGTCTCCGAGCAAACCGGTCGCATTTCATACTGCCGAAACGGAGAGCTTTCGCTGGATATAAAAGCTTCGGGTTTAAAAACTATGCTTACAGAAGATTTTTCGGTGAAAGATTGATTGATGCAGAAGTTAAAGGGAAATAGTTAAGGGGAAATAGTTAAAATGTATGAAGGAAAATAGTTAGTAAAAAAGTAAATGATTAATGGATGCAATCGTTTTGAAATCGAATTAAAATCAATCCTTTTCAATCTTTTCAATCCTATCAATCTACTCTCAAACCCAACAAACCATCCTCAATCCCATCAATCCCGCTAAATCCCATCAATCCCCTCAATCCCATCAATCCCATCAATCCCATCAATCCCCTCAATCCCCCGACGCATTCATCTTTTCGTATTCCTTAATCATTTCATCCGATGATTTTCCAAGATATTTAAGGGCTGCCCGTGCATCGTCGGCTAAGGAATGATCAGGAAATTTTTCAAGAAATTTATTGTAGTATTCCGAAGCCTTGCCAATATTCCCCAGTACATTTTCATAAGCAAATACTTCCATAAAATAACAATCAGGTAATCTTTTATAATCAGGGTAGGTATGAATTATCGATTCATATAAATCAATGGACTGGGTTCCCCGGTTTAATCCATTCGCCAGTCCGGCGGCTTTGTAAAGATATTCCGGTGCCAGGCTGTCCTTAGCATATTTAGAGGCAAAATTCAGATAAGCACTTATCAGTTCTTTTACCGAACCGGAATCAACTTTCTGAACGGTTTTCATTTCCGATTCCATTTCAGAAATCTTCCCCGACATTTTATCGCGCGAAGATGTGCATGAAAACAAAGACATTGAAATTATGACAGAAAGCAGGAATATTGAATTTTTCATCTCCGAAAGCCAATTATGAACCAAGAAGAAATCCCCTCAACGTTTTTTAGGCGGGAAAATCATTCTATATTTAGCCTCTGTTATTCCTTTTGAAATTTCCTGTAACTTCCTTTTAATCATAATTTTGCGAAGTGGATGTATTTTATCAACAAACAATATCCCTTCAAGATGATCGTATTCATGTTGAATAATCCTGGCAAGGATACCAGTAAACCACTCATCATGAAAATTAAATTCTTCATCGTAATAGGTTAGCCTGACATCCGATTTACGCAACACATCTTCGTGGATATCAGGAATGCTCAGGCATCCTTCGCTGAAAGTCCACTCCTCCCCTTTTTCCTCCACAATTTTAGGATTGAGAAATACCTTTTTGAAATCTTTGGTTTCGGGCGTTTCTTTTTCGTA
>JBBSDG010000037.1:0-17875 GCA_038249635.1 Bacteroidales bacterium
ACTGCGGTGATGGTGTCGGGAATGCTTAGCCATAGATGTTATTCAATTTTGAAAAAACAAATTTATAATAATTCGCCAATTAACCAAAGTATTGTTGATTATCAATTAACAGTGGCAGGTATCCATTACCCGGCGAACCATGAATCACACTAAAAACAGCGTAACATTCAATGCAATCATCTGTCGATCTAGTATCTAAATTTTAATTTTGAGGAAAAAGCCCTGATAAAAAAAGAATTTACGATTTACGAACTTAGCTAAACGATCTCACGAAGCGCAGTGAGTAATAAGGATTTACGAATTAGGACAATTGATGATTTACCACGAATGATAACAGAATGGCAATTTGTTGATAAGTTCTGTACTCAAAGAATCTAAAATAACTTTTAGCAGATGCTTTAGTTTACATCACTTTTAGCCCCCAGCTCAGTAAAATGCGGTAAAAAAACAACAAGGCTACAGCAGCAATAACCACGCTCCACCTGAAATAATTACGCTGTATAACTCCTGATCTATGAATATTTTCATACTTCGGCGAATTATAAAGGAACAATGAAGGCAGTAGCACCAGTCCGGGAGTTATGGTTTTAAGAATAAGCGGAATATAATACGCAGGCAGTGTGATCAGAAATAAAATTACAACACCCGATAACCAGGGTAAAATGGCACGGCTCAGAAAAAAATACACCCTGTACTCAGGTTTTATCATGGTAACCGAACCCGACGACTCCAGGAACAAGGGTGTAACCGTACGACCTATACCAAGCAGTAAGGCAAAAGAAATTACCGTAAAAATTAATTCCTCGGTGTCGAACACATCACTCAGGAAAAGCCATTCGGTAGTGTAAATAAACTCAGTACGTGTAAAAAATCCGGCTATATAAGCCCCGAAAAACATATTTATTCCACAAATGAAACCCCAAAGATAAAAGAGTTGAAAACGCTTCAGGAAAGACCTTTTAGTAAAGAACAACTTCAGGAAAACAAATGCTATCAGGAGTGAAATAATCGGTCCTATCGAAAAAATGAGAACAAGGGCTGACCTGGTGTATAGTGGCGAATAGGTGTATAGCGGGAATTGCAACTGGTAATAATACCACACCACCGGAATGCGGAATGAGGATGCCATCATAATGGTGATCACTTGGTAAATCACATATACAATAATAAAAGCTAAAAGAAATGAGGCTGTAGATTGCAGGTATGAAAAACCGAATTTTTTGCGTAATTCGGGTGTAGAAAAAATTAACCGGAATGATTCGCGGGCTTTTGCACGTTTCATCCGGGCTATTTCCCTACGCTCAGTTCTCGACATTTTATAAAGATACTGGCAGCCACCGTCGGCTGATTTATGTTTTTTGCTATGGAAAAAGAACCGGTATGGATTAGCCTTGAATTTTACCCACAATTTTTGCCGGGATGAGGCACGGTCACGTTTTATATATCTTTTTATACGTTGCTTTTCGCGCTGTTCCGATGTTAATTCCTTGTCGGCAAAAGGGTTAACCACGAATTTCTTAAGCCTGCTTCCAATTTGTGCCCAGTCTCTTTTCCGGTTCCGGCTTTGCCATGATATTTTTCCAGAACTTTCGTGATGCAGTTGAGCCTGTATTCTCAACACTTCAGCCATGTCCGAATCATCCGTTTCTACTTCCAGATGCTTTATATAATGACGGTGTTTGTATTCCTTTTTGCCAAACGGATTAGCCAGGAAATTTTGAAACCGGCTAACGTACCGCTCCCAGTTCCTTTTCCTTTCCCTGCGTTTCCACGATTTTCTCCTTAGAGCGGAAGCACGCTTCTCGGCCAGCACTTTCCGCCCGAAGCTCTTAGCATGCTGATACCTTTTTAATATTTTCCACACAATGGTTTAGGGCCTTAGAAATAATATTAGTGTATTTTTTGGCAAAAAAGTTTATCCCACGAAGACACAAAGTTCACTAAGCTACTTTGTGTTCTCAGTGACTTTGTGGGAAATATTTTTGGTTCTGGCTTGTCCAGATTAGGGATGTACAAGTTGTTTTCTTTAGAAGTGAGTTCCGGGTTTGAAGGGTTTGAAGAGTCTCGGGTTTGGAAGAGTTTGAAGCACTTCGACTTCGCTCAGTGTGACAAGTTTCGGGTTTGAAGAGTTTGAAGGGTTTGGAGAGTTTGAAGGGTATGAAGGGTTTCGGCTCTATGATTACAGGATGCAAATACAAGGTAAATATTTAAGATTCGATTCGTGCAGTCGTGCGTTCGTGCAGTCGTGCGTTCGTGCGTTCGTGCGTTCGTGAAGTCGTGCATTCGTGCATTCGTGCAGTCGTGAAGTCGTGCAGTCGTGAAGTCGTGAAGTCGTGCAGTAGTGCAGTCATATAATTGCGGGTTTTTCTTACTCTGATTGCATTTGTTCAGCATCAACTTTAGGGCGGTTGCCATATAACTTCCTCCCCGCATACGCCACTGCCAGCACAAAAAGGATAAGGTTTCCACTGCCTATGGGTGCGCCGCCACCTACAGGAGCATTAGTCGTTCCGCCGCTTCCAGGCACTTTTCCGCCGTTAGGATGCGGTGGCGTTTGGGCGCTAAGAATATTGCTGATGAGTAAGAATGATATTATAATCACTATTCGGGTCAGATTTTTCATAGTTTATTGTTGTTTGGTTATCCGAAAAGGGTTTAAAGAAAAAGTTTAAAAATTAAAGGCTAAAAAACAGTGGCCAGGTTAGTTTATGATAACCTTTTTCACAACAGCATTTTTAGCAGATATCACTTTCACAATATAAGCCCCTGTATTCGGAAGGATTATTTCGTTCATTCCACTTGCTGATAAACGGGAAGCAACCAACTGTCCGGTAATGTTGTAGATAAAGATATCGCCTTTCATAGTGTCATTCATTTTGATATACGCCGTTTTATGGTAGCTGTAGATGGTTGCCATAGCTTTCTGACCTTTATCAATTGAAAGCATTTCGGTGAAATGAAGAATAAAGCGTTGCTCATTTTCGCCTGCTGTAAAAGTAAACGTATATGGTTTTGCTGAAAGATCAGTAAAAACTCCGGTTTTGGTATCTTCCAATATAGCATATGGCAAATCATTGATTTGGGTGGCGGAAATTGTGTAACTACCGCTTGCGGCTCTAACTCCTAATGGAACAGTATTGGCAACGGGCATAGAGTTGATGGCTAATTCAGTAATTCCAATAGTATAAATCTGCGCAGCTTCAGGCACATCGCCAAAAAATTTATGAGCATCATAATCGCCATCAAATTCAGCTGAAGATTCAGAGAGGAATCGTAGTACGGCTTCGTCTTTATAGCCGTTGCCTGATACCTGTAGCCGTATCAGGTTCGAAACCACTTGGGCACTCTTAAAAAACGATGTACCGCTGTGAACACGAACGGCATCAGTCATTACCAGCGATCCTACAGCGCTTGCCTTTACAAAAAATCCCTGGGCGGGAGCAATGTACCGGCTGCCTCCGTTCGTTTCGGTAGTACCTACATAGGATGCCCAGGTTGCGGGATTAATATGAACGTAAGTTGCCGCATTAACGTTGGTTTTTGTCCAGCCCGCTGAAGCATCCCAGTCGATGGTGGATGGATAAGGATTACCAATCAGGTTCCAGCCTTCGCCGGGTGATCCGGATTTGGTTACCGTATAACTTTTAGTCCCGGCATTTAATGGGCCTGCAAAAACAGCGGACGGATACTTTGCATCTCCAAACAAAGCAAACCCCATTGCAGGAGTAAGCGCTTGCGTGGTAGAGGTAATATCCGAAAAGTCGTTAGCCGATTCGGTAAACTTTTGCAGGTAATAATCGGTAAACATGCCCGAAACGGCATCGGATATTGGTGCCGAAATAAGGTGCCATTCACCGGCCGGTATATTACGGCTTACCGTTCCCGAAACACCGGTTGTGTTTTCGATAAGCGAGCCACCGGAGTTAACTACCAATCCATCGTTGCCTGAGCTGTTGGTAAGCATGCCGGTTACGGTAAGGTAATTAAGTGAAGGAATCGTTAGCGAGGCATCGTTGCTGATGCTCAGGTTGGCAAAAGTTGTCGGATTTGCAGTACTTGCACTGGTTAGTGTAAACGCCCCATTATCAACTACCCAGTAGCTGCCTGTTTGGCAAACGATACGGGCACCATTGTTATATATGCCCTGGGCCGGGGCTGCTGCTGCTATAAGCAGGGAAAGGATTAGAGTTGTAATTTTTTTCATAGTTTTATTTTTTTCAGAGTTTCAGCATTACAAATTCCTGAGCGAAGTCCCCGCCTGCATCGGGCAGGGAAGGGCAGAGATTTAATGTTTAAGAGGTACTTGCGTTTCGAACGTATAAAAGTTCAAAGTTCAGTGGGTGCGCCACTTTAGTCCAACTATTTAGATTGTTTAAAATTCGAATCGCACGCACATAACCTGGGCTGTTTTTATTGGGTCTGATCTGGATGCCACTTTCGAAGAGCTGGAGCCACACTTCGATGATATTGCCCTCGTTGGAACTATAATACCAATTACTAGCAAAACCTCCAATCACAATTTGTTGCAGTTACAAAAAGTTTAACTCATACTGGGAAGGTAAATTCCAATCGCCATAATTGCTATCTTTATATTCATGACACATTTTGGCTGCGCAAGTAGAGTCATCACCATAGCCCTGATTAGCACTAATAATATACGTATTAGATTTTTCTGCATTAATGCCATCTTGAGACTTTTTGCATTTTTCAATCCTGCTCATCCTTTTAATCCTAAAAATCACATTTTATTTGATTTATAGATTGCGCAACCTATTGCCCGGCATAGATAAAATAGTTGCCCACAAATTGCGTTGGTTGCATATTGTTGTGAGCGTTACCATTGCCTGCATTATTTAAAGAAATACCCGTATATGCCGTTGTCGTGTTATTATATCTGTCAAGTCCTGAATTACTGCCTGGAGCATAAGCTGCAATAGTGCTACCTCCACCAGTATAGTCAAAAGTTCCCCTTACTGAATGCTGATGCCCTGGGTCATAAACGTTATGTGTATGAGCTGGCATCTCGGCAATTGTTAAAGTATGTGTTTCTGCCCCCACATTTGCCCCTAGTACACGGTTAGTAAGGCTTGTTCCTTGCCCAATACCACCAGCAACACGACCACGTAAATCGGGCAATTTGAAGGTGGCACCAGAGCCACCGTAGCTATATTGCACTATGGCAAACAAAGCGGCATAAGTGGTAGTACTTACCAATCGTCCATCGCACACCAGCCAACCGCTATGGTCTGCGGCACGGGTGCTTAGTTTCATATCGGCAACCAGAGCACCGCTACTTGTAGCATTAACAATATATGGGTTTGCTGTTGTACCTGCACCTGTTACGGTTATGTTGGTGCCAGCGGTAACTTTGGTTTCGGAGCCGTCTATTCCATTTAATTTTGTTTTATCGGCAGCACTCATACTTCCGGCAGCACTGGTGGTAGCTGCTGAAATTGAAATGGCAGGTTCATTCCCTCCACTGGAAACGATAGGTGCAGTTCCGGTTACATTGGTTAATGTGCCGGTATTCGGGGTTGTCCAGCTTAAAGTCCCTGCTGTTGCACCTGCAGTAAGTACTTTGCCCGAATTGGTGGTACCTGTTGCAATTACATGAAGATTGCCATCACCTGTTGGATGTGTGTAGTTTGATAATCCCGAATACAAGCTATTAACAGCGTTATCGCCGGTATTGTTTCCCGAAAGATTTGATCCTGAAACAGTGCCGGTTGCTACTACTGATGCAGGGGTAATTGCGCCCAGGCTCAACGTTAAGGCTGGTGTGGTAGTGGGATTTGCAACAGATCCGCTTACTCCATTGGCTGTAACTACAGATACATTGGTAACCGTTCCGCTACCGGTGCCTGTACCTATCAGCGACCAGCCTGAACCGGTATAATAATAAAACCCGGCAGGAGCATCGGTTTGATAAACCAGTAAACCGGTTGCGGGGCTGCCTATGGCGCCACGTTCAGCGGCCGTCATGCGCGGGGCCAGTAAACCTTTTGTTGAGGATTTTACATCCAGCATAGCTGAACTGTTAGGCGCTGAGCCATCGGAATTAATACCTACGTTTTGGGCAAAGGTGCCGGCAGCAAGAAGCAGAGCAAGAAAAAGGGTTGTAATTTTTTTCATAGTTTTTAATGTTTGGTAATGTTTGTGCCGTTTTCTTAATTATCAATTAATTACTACTCACAAAATTAATGGTGTAATAATAAATTAGGTGTAGAGGATTATGCCTTTTGTATGTAGATGATCCTGGATAAATTTTGTAATTGAAATCGCTACAACATCACACTACGTATTGAATATTAAACACTTAAAAAACAGCCGGAGCACGGATCTGTTTCGCACCCCGGCTTTACCGGTATTGGTTTCAAGAAATTGTATTAATCTTTATATGAGTGAAATTTTCTAAATAACTCCCTCAAACTCTTTCGGGATTCTAAATTAAAACCAATTATTTCCAAAAACGAAAATTAATCAAATTATGAGGACTACTTATAACAAGATACTAAAGTTTCTGGCAATATATTGTCCCTTCGAGGCAGTCATTTAGGTACAATATATTGGTAAACAGCAACATAAAAGGCAGTTTAAAGTCCCGGAAATTATTAGCACAGCAAATAGCTATTGTTAGATATCAACATACAAGTCAGTTTAATGTCCCGTATGGACGGTATAGTAATAGCCATAGAGGCGTATTAACTTTTTCAGGGTAAAAAACCCTGGAATAGTACGTCTGGCAACTAATAATTTACAATTTCAATCCTGGATTCGGATTATTCGTTATTCACTATTCGTTATTTGTCACCCTGAGCGAAGTCGAAGGGCATTATTCACTCTTCACTCCTCACTTTTCACTCTTCACTCCTGCGGCACCAAAAACTTCTGAAGCACCGTAAGCAGTTTATCTCTGATTACCGGCTTTGTAAGAAATTCGTTACATCCGGCCTTATAGGCTTCATTTTCATCGGCGGAAGACACATAAGCCGTTTGTGCTATGATAGGAAGAACGGGAAGGAAAGTCCGGATTTCGGTGGTTGCTTCCAGTCCGCCCATTACCGGCATTTTCATATCCATAAGTATCAGGTTAACATCCGTATTCCGGTGGCAGATATCAACAGCTTCACGCCCGTTTTCGGCTCGTATAACAAGGTATCCGGCCCGTTTCAGTGTTATTTCAAGGTATTTATAATTAAACTCATCATCTTCGGCCACCAGAATTAAAGCGGCTGTTTTACGTTCGGGTTGTTTAATAGTATCAACTTCTTTTGCCGCAACTGCACCAAGTACGCCGTCGGGCAATGTAAAATAAAATGATGACCCTTTACCTTTCAATGTTTCGACTCTTATCTGACCGCCAAGCAATTCCAACAATCCTCTGGCGATGGATAAACCCAGTCCGCTGCCTTCATAGCCACGTATCTGCGAGGTATCGGCCTGAGTGAAATAATCGAAAATCTCCTCTGTCTGATCACCATCAATACCAGAACCTGAATCCGAAATAAAAAATTCAATGATTCCCGGTTTGTATTTGAATCCGAATGAAACAGTTCCTTCGGTTGTAAATTTTACGGCATTATCGAGCAGATGCGATAGTATTTTGCGCAACAACTCCTGATCGGTATTTATCTTAATATCGCCTGCCCTGTGCGGTTTTTGAAGAGACAGACCAATATGTTTTTCAGTGCATCGTTCGTTGAATTCATCCTTTATTTCATCTAACAGGCCATCGAGTGAAAAGGGTTTTTTATGCGCTTCCATGTTGCCCGAAACTATAAGCGAACTATCCATATAGTTGTTAATGGTATTCAAAAGCCTGACACCGCATTTTTTGATAATTTCGTTATAGTTCCTTTTCTGATCCATCGAAATATCATCTTCCACCATCATTTCGCTGAATCCCATAATGCCGTTAAGAGGGGTTCGCACCTCGTGGGAAATGTTATTGATGAATGCTGTTTTAAGCTTATCAGTGGCTTCAGCTTTATTTTTGGCAGCAATCAGGTCTTCAATCATCTGCCTTTTTTCGGTTACATCTTCACCGATACTGACCAGATGCGTTATTTGACCGGTTTCGTTAACTATGGGAGATATCATTAAATTTTCCCAGTAGAGGTCTCCGTTTTTCTTGCGGTTCAGCATTTCGCCCATCCATTCTTTGCCCGATAAAGCGGTTTGCCATAAGTCCTTGTAAAATCCAATGGATTGATTGTCCGACTTAAGGATACGTGGATTTTTACCCAGAACTTCTTCGAGGCTGTAACCGGTAGTTTCGGTAAACCGTTTGTTTACGTATTCAATTTTACCATCGATATCAGTAATCAGTATGTGAGCCGGATTTTGCTCTACAGCACGCGAAAGTACGCTAAGCTTTTCCTCGGCTTCTTTCTTGAGTCGTACGATCGTTTTTTTCGCAAGTGCCGCTTTTAAAGCCTGGCTCAATCGTTTCAGATTATCCTTTAAAATATAATCATCGGCTCCGGCTTTCATGCATTCAACAGCAACTTCTTCGTTGTTGGAGCCGGTTACCAGTATAAACGGAATGTCTGGCGCAAGTTCATCTTTTAGTTTGAGTGCCTGTAACCCATTGAATGTAGGTAATGAATAATCGGAAAGAATTATGTCAGGCTTAAATTCGTCTATTGCTTTTATAAAGTCTATCCGGGTTTCAACCACCCGAAAGTTAATATCAATTCCGCTTTTATTGAGCTCGCGTTTTACAAATTCAGCATCCGAAGGAAGATCCTCCACCAATACTATTTTCAGTTGTGTTTTCATACATCAAATATTAAAACTTCATTTATTTATACGTATAACCTGTCAGCATTCAAAATGATACATCAACCGCTTTCATTTCTGTTCATGTATGGAGAATAATCGCTACTGCTAAATTACTCCATTTTTCAGTAAATCGGATCCCAATTCAAAAATTTTCCGAATTCACGGGTTAAAAATAATTACAATCAGTATAATCTGATTCCGTTGAGTTGTTTACATTTGTCGATCGTTAACTTCATTTTAACCATTTAAACCCATTGATCACCGCCGCCGAATTCAGCAATCGCATTTTCAGGGAGTTCCCCTACTCTCCTACTCAAGGCCAGCAAAACCTGATAAAGAGGCTTGCTGACTTTATTGTGTCGGAGCATGGGCAATTTCCGCTTTTCCTGCTGGAGGGCTATGCCGGAACCGGTAAAACCACTGTGGTGAGTACCCTGGTAAAAGCTTTACCCGTAGCCGGATACAATGTAGTATTGCTTGCGCCCACAGGCCGGGCGGCAAAAGTACTTTCGCTTTACGCGCAAATGCCTGCCTATACTATTCACAAGCGTTTGTACAGGCCTGCTATGGATGGCGATGGACATGTTCAGTTTCAGGTACTTCCCAATAAATCGGTGCGAACGCTTTTTATTGTAGATGAGGCCTCCATGATTCCCGACGACCGGCAATCAGGCGAAAGCAGTGCCTTCCAATCGCGTAACCTGCTCGAAGACCTGATTGGTCATGTGTATTCAGGCGATCATTGCAAAATGCTGTTTCTTGGCGATTCGTGCCAGCTTCCGCCGGTTGGTATAAATCAAAGCCCTGCGCTGGATAAAGAGATACTCAGGGAGTCATTTTATCTCGACCTGGATACGTTTATTCTTTCGGATGTGGTACGTCAATCGCTCGAATCGGGGATTTTGTCGGTAGCTACAGTGATCCGGGCAAAAATTATACAACAGGCCAGCGGACTTCCTTTGCCGCTTTTTGGAAAGGAAAACGAATTCCCCGATGTGATAAGTATTACCGGCATAGATATGCCCGATGCCATGCAACAAGCCTTCAGCGATTACGGACGCGAAAATACGGTGGTAATCACCCGCTCGAACAAACGTGCCAACCTGTTCAATCAGGCTATAAGGGAGCGTATTTTGTTTCATGAAAATGAGCTGGCGGCAGGCGATCACCTGATGGTAGTACGCAATAATTACTTCTGGCTGCCCGATGAGTCGAAATCAGGATTTATTGCCAATGGCGATATTATTGAAGTTCAGAGTTTACGGAGAACAGAGGAACTTTATGGGTTCAGGTTTGCGGAAGCCACCGTTCGCATGGTTGATTATCCGGATGAACAGTCGTTTGATGTAAAGCTGCTGCTCGACACAATCAGTTCCGAAGGTCCTGCACTGAATTACCAGGATAACCAGCGGCTTTTTAATGAAGTAATGGCAGATTATATGGATGAGGGATCGCGCCGCAAACGCATGGCCTCTATCAAGACAAACCCGTATTACAATGCTTTACAGGTGAAACACGCCAGCGCACTTACCTGCCACAAGACCCAGGGCGGACAATGGGATGCAGTATTTATCGAAAAAGGTTTCCTGAAAGATGAAATGATAGACCACGAATACCTCCGCTGGTTATATACCGCCGTTACACGTGCCACAAAGAAGCTTTTTCTTATTAACTTTGAAGAGCGTTTTTTTGATTGATAGGAATGGTGGTACAGAAACATTTGAACATTTGAATAAATGAACATTTAAACATTGCGCTTCGGCTTCGGTCAGCGGCCGGAACCTTGAACTTTGAACGTTGAACCTTGAACCCTGAAATAACCCCTCTGTCCTTCGGACATCTCCCCGTGTGCTTCGGCTTCGCTCAGCAACCAGGGAGAACCCCTAAAGAACAAGTTTTGATTGCAGTTTGAAACTCGAACTTTGAACCTTGGACCTAATACTTTGAACCTTGAACTTTGAACCTCGAACTTTGAACCTCGAACATCGAACATCGAATGTCGAACATTGAACCCCTAACCCCCAACCCCTTCAAAATATGCGCATAGGATTTGGATACGATGTACACCGTTTTGCCGAAGGCCGCGAGCTTTGGCTAGGAGGAATTAAAATCCCCCACAACAAAGGTTTGTTAGGCCATTCGGATGCCGATGTGGTAATTCACGCCATCTGCGATGCCTTGCTGGGAGCGGCTGCCCTGGGCGACATCGGGAAGCATTTCCCTGATACCGATCCCGAATATAAAGGAATTGACAGTAAAATCCTTCTCGCTGAAACAAGTAAACTTCTGGCTTCGGCAGGATTTAGCATACAGAATATTGATACCACCATTGCCGTGCAGTTGCCCCGGATTGCTCCTTATATCGAACAAATGCGAAGCACCCTGAGTGGAATACTAAACCTTGAGTTGGGGCAGGTTTCGGTAAAAGCAACTACAACGGAGAAATTAGGCTTCGAAGGCCGTGAGGAAGGTATTTCGGCTTATGCCATTGTTTTGCTGGCCTGAACTCCGAATTACAGACATAAAAAAAAAGGCTGCCCTTACCAGGCAACCTTTTTTTTAATAAATTTCGTACCGGGAATATTTATTTCACCGACGGCGAGTCAAAATTGATCAGCAGTGAAAAACGCAACGTATTCGCAAGCGGATTCTCGTTAGCAATGGGTATAAGGTATGAGAAATCAATGCCTATTATATTATACCTGAAACCGGCTCCAAGGGTGAAATATTTACGATCTCCTTTATTTTTATTTTCATAAAAGAACCCACCCCTTAATGCAAACTGCTGAGCATACCAGTACTCCATACCGGCTGAAATATTTATTTCACTTATCTCTTCGCTGAAACCACCCGGTGCATCGTAAAATGAGTGTATCATACCAACAGGCACGGAAACATTCGGGTCCATACCGGCAATGATTATACCACTGCTATCAATAGATTGCGTTGGCACAAGCAATTTGTTGAAATCGGCCATAAACGACATCTGGTTGTAATCGTCGATATTGAGGGTCAGTGTTGGACCTATTTTCAGGTTGGTAGGAATAAAATCTTTGCGGGTATTATCGTCGCTGTATGACATTTTGGTACCAATATTTGAAATATTTAAACCCCAAGAAAAGTTACCGGAAATTTTATCGAACTGCACCGGAAAACGCTGAAACAACGAAACATCGGCAGCAACCGAATTCCCCGGTTTGGTAGCCTGTCCGCCAACATCCTGACCCTGTGTAAGATTCGAATGGACATACCTTCCGGCAACACCCATCGAGAGGGTTGGAGTTAGAAACCTGGCGTATGTTGCATCCACGGCAAATTCATTAGGTCGATAGTTCCCAATCGACCATCCGTTTGCATCTGTGAAATTGATATCGCCAAGGTTAAAATAACGCAGCGAAATAGCCACAACTGATTCTTTATCAATCCGTTTGAAACCACTTACGTATGCCAGGTTTATATCGTTAACAATTCGTTTCAGCCAAGGACTGTAGGATATACCCACACCCATATCTTTTTTGATAAATGCATACTTTGCCGGATTATAGTGCATCGAAAATGCATCAGGTTCGGAAGACACACCAACATCACCCATGGATCCTCCGCGGGCATCAGGTGCTATCATCAGAAATGGCACAGCAGTAGTGATGGGATTGAACTGACCAATATAATTATCAGGATTTATTTGAGCTTTCGTTGTAAAAATTACTGCTGTAAGCAATAAAAGCGTGAAAATTGATGGTTTACCGAATGTCATAAGTTTTTAAAATAAAGATGCGAAATTACTTATTTATTACTATTCTAAACATTAACGAGGATTATAAAATGTTATTGCACTGGAGATGGCTTTTTATGTGAAACTGGGTTGAAGAGTTTGAAGAGTTTGAAGCACTTCGACTCCGCTCAGTGTGACAAGTTTCGGGTTTGAAGCACTTCGAATCCGCTCAGTGTAACAAGTTTCGGGTAACAAATTCCAAGGCTCGAATTCCATGTATAGATTCAATTCTTCCAATCGTGAAGTCGTTCAGTCGTGCATTCGTCCAGTCGTGCAGTCGTGCAGTCGTGAAGTCGTCCAGTCGTGCAGTCGTGAAGTC
The DNA here is from genome assembly GCA_038249635.1 of Bacteroidales bacterium. Lineage (GTDB taxonomy): Bacteria > Bacteroidota > Bacteroidia > Bacteroidales > UBA4417 > UBA4417. The sequence continues at coordinate 12,876 of JBBSDG010000037.1, forward strand.
GTCCAGTCGTGAAGTCGTGCAGTCGTGCAGTCGTGAACTCGTTTTAGCCCTTCAAACCCTTCAAACCCTTCAAACCCTTCACCCCCCCTACTTCACTTTAATCAACCTGCTTGACCTAATAGTTTCGGACTTACCATCGTTTAATTTCAAAACAATAAGATAAATACCGGGAGGAACTTTTGAACCCGAGGCTCTGCGTCCATCCCAGGTAAGGCTGCCTTCCTTATAACCCTGTTGCAGGAATTGCTGTGAAACGGTTTTAGTCATGAGTGATCCGTTTATATTAAATACTTCGAGGTGAGCTTCCATTGGCTGAACGATCAGGCTGGTTTTAAATTCAACTTTAACTTCATCTCTGAAAGGATTTGGAAAAACATTCACCACTATTTCCTGCACCTCGAAAGTTATGGTTACTTCAGTTGAATTATTAAATACATCCCAGGCTTTGATCGTAAGTGTATGGGTTCCATTAGCAAGCTGCGAAAGTCTGTAATTCAACACCCCCGACTGGTAACTATCGAGTGCAGCATTATAAAAACTGTTCATCACAATGGATGATGAATTATCCCCGTCGATGGTGGCAACAATATCATGGCCTATTCCGTTTCCGACGGTGTTAATGCCGCTCACATCGCTTAAAGTTGCAATCAGCAAAGGAGATTTGCCTGTAATTCCGCCATTTCTGAAATTCAGATCATCTAAAAAAACTGAAATCTGTGGTCCTTCGGAATCAATATTTTCGGTTCCCGAACCCCCTATCACAAGTTGCTTGCAAAATCCATTCGCATCAATGTTACCATCATGTGCGTAGTACGAAATTTTGCCCGGGCCATAACTGTAATCAATATCACGCGGAACAACAAAGCTAACTGTAAACTCGCCATTGGTTACGGTGGCTTTGCCCTGATAGATATAATTGTCCTGAACCTTATATGTATCGGGATAGTCGCCGGGCAACGAACCTAAAGTTTTGAGAGTACGCACTTTATCAAAAATCTTAACTTCAACTGTACCATTAAATCCACTAAGTCTGTTTCCTGATCCATCGGCAACAATTCCTTTGATTTCCACAGGTTCCATAGCAGGAATAGTATCCGAAACCTGGTTCAGATCGCGCCCGTTAATCTGTTTTGTGATAACACTATACTCAGGGTATGCCAGCCGCAGAGCCGGATCACCAAGCAATACAAAGTTACGCACCAGCGAGGCATCGCTACCACCCATTTTATTCTTGGCATAGGATATAACATCACCAAAGCGCGGGTATTCGCCGTTGAACTTTGAAAAAAGGGTGTCGTAAAAATACAATGTAAGGCCAATATTGGTACCTGCGTTTGCAAGCCGGGTAGTTGTAAACAAGGCAATTCCGCCACCTGCCGGGTTCAGGAAAACACGCTCGCCTGCCGAAGTAGGTTTGGTTGGATCATCGTACCGGCTAAATTCGCAGGTAGCTGTCATAAACACAGGCATGCGGGAGTAATTAGTCCAGGATTCAATTTCGCGCATTGTGAGTATTCCCTCTTCCGCCCAGCTGGTTTCGCCGCCATGGCCGGTATAATTCATCAATAAAACTCCGTTCTGAACATTCGAAGTAATACCGGCATTGGCTTCCGGGCATCGCTGTCCGCTTGAGGTTGATACCGGCACATACGCATCTATGTATATTTTATCGAGGTTATAAACAGGAGCAATGGACTCAATTAACGGGCAGATTTGTTTTTCAACCTGGCGGAAATGCGTATTCCCATTCCCGTTATCAGCAACAAAGCATAATTTATTCCGCCAATCACCCAGGTTGGAATCGCTGTTAGTAGCATAAAAAATGCACTTATCTACTGCCACCTTAGCTTCTTCAACAGTATTTACAGGAAACCTACCGGTGCCGACATCAATCAATCCAACAGCATCACTGCCTTCGTTAGCATCGAGTATGCCGAAAAAATCATCGCTGGCATAGGAATACACTAAATTGAGCGACTCCTTGGTTTGGAAAGTCAGCACCTTGTTGGTATTATTGGGAACACGATCCTTAAAATCGAAAGAGCCATCGCCGAAAAGAAGCAGGTAACGAAGTTTATTCCCAACAGCGGGTCTTTGATACAACAATCGGGCAAAATCGCGAATGGCAGAAACATCGGGTGCTCCCGACGAAAATTCGTTATAAATCTGCTCGTTGGTGGCTACCGTCACTCTCATACCATCGAAAATACGATGGTGATCGGCCAGGCGGTTTGCCTGCTCAACGAAATCTTTGTTGGTAACAATGAGCATATCCGTAGAAGCGATCCCGTGCAGATCCTGGTTTATCACTTTTTCGGTGAACTTTACAGTAAGGAATTTTGTGTTATCCCAGGCCATAAAGTGCCGGAGTGTATCGGTTTTCAATACAAACCTGCTGATGTCGCCCTGTAAACCGGAAAGTACTCGTTTTACCAGTACAGGATTGGTTACATCCCAGACAATAACATTTGCTGACGAAGCCCGGAGTTGAAATTCAGTTACCGCTCCACTGTTTAAGGATGTGGGATCGGCAAAAGCCATCTGGCCACCGGTAAATTTCAGGTCGCGGGGTACATTAAGTTCCACCCAGTCGAGCCAGCCCACTGAAGTTCCGGTTCCTGTGTACTGGAACGATACCTTTAATTTCTCCGAATCAAGAGTAAGCTCTTTTGTTTCTAAGCGTTCGGTTGCATAGTTATAGTTTCCTTCGGCAGTACACAGGGGAGTACCAACGACTGTACCATTGGTTTTAACGTTAAAACTTGTAGTGGTTCCAGCCTTCGCAGTAACCCGGTAGCGGAGAGTTGATTGTTTGCCGCCACTTATATTCGGAAATGTAAATTCAGGCAACTCGAACACCTGATTGCCCGGATCCATTCGCTCGCCAACCCAGTTTTTCCCTGAACTTATAAAATTCAGAAGATCTTTTTCATAAAATACTCCATCGGTGAAACCTGTGCTGGTATAAGTAGGAGTGAGTTTCGACTGCTCCTGGTCGGCAATTCTGAGACCAGCTCCCCCATCGAAATTCAGAAAATAATAGGTAAAATCGGAGTATATATTAAATGTATGCTCAAATTTACGACTTGTTTTATTGTAAGTAATTTTATGAGGCGAGGTTCCGTAAAAAAGTATATAATCGCCGGAAGCAAATACACCGGCACTTGCGGTTACAACTTGAATAGCATTTTCGGTAAGATCATCATAACGGCTTGCGCTGTTTGCTTCGGGTAACACACCTCCTCCATTACCAAAAAGCCTGATATTATTAGGATTAACGGTAGCCATGTTCACACCCATAGCCTGCATATCGGCATAGGTAACTTTGTAAATGCCTGATTTATCGAGCTGTATCTTGTACCAGTTGCCTTGCGCCAGCACTGAATGCGCTGAATAATTTGTCGATTTTAAAGTTGTATTTACCGACTTCAGATGAGAATAAACCAGTTGGATGGTAAATGATTTAAGCCGCATGATGCCACCGTCGGGATTTACAACCACAGGATTAAGGGTAAGCATTGCCATTTCAACACCTCTTTCGGTACCCATTTCAACACCAGGCATAAGGGTTTCGGTTGGCAACAAAGCATAAGTAAGCGAGTCGAGCAGATCGCTGCTCACTGCTTCCCATTCGGTATGTGTTACCACGATATCGCAACCTCCGGTGTTTTCAGGAAGTTTGAATTTCTCATAGTATTCGGGAGTATAGTTTTTAGCGGCATTGTTGGTTAAACCATCAGCGCACAATGCCTGAAGTGATTCATAATTAATGCCCTGGATGGTTTGAATGCCTGTCCAGTTTAAAACTACTTTTTTCTGAATTCCTTGACCTAAAAGCACCGAATGTGATATTAGTATGATAAGGAAAGTGGAAACTATTTTTACATGCTTTTTCATAAAAATCATTTAAATCAATATGATTTATTTCCGGAAAATCATCTTCCCCGATGTTTGTGCGTAAAGCCCGCCTGAAGTGCGAACAATAAGGTTATAAACATAAATTCCGGCAGGAACTTCGCCCCCCCGCTCACCAAAACCATCCCATCGTAAAGGTGTGCTAACCGAACCAATCTGCGGTGATTTTTGTTCAATCACTCTTACTAATTGTCCTGATAATGAATATATTTCAGCACGAACCGCAAAGTCAACATTTTGCTGGTTATGCTCAAATGCAATGTCGGTATAGCCGGTAAAAGGATTGGGGAAATTATAGGTTTTTTTGATAACAAAATCGCCCGATGCGAAAACGGTGAAATGAATTGTTTCATCCGACGAATTGTTGAACACATCCCAAACCTTCACGCTAAGTGTATGCCCGCCGGGTGCCAGCATTGAAAAAGGAAACCAGATATGCCCGCTCTTAAAGGTATTAATATCCGATACATAAAAATCATTAAGTATGTATGGTTCCGAAGTGTTTCCATCGAGTACCGCCGTAATGTCGTGACCTATTCCGTTCCCAATGGTATTAATGCCGTTAATATCGCTTAATGTTACATGCAGCCGTGGATTTTGATCAGTGATACCGCCATCCTGAAAACTGATGGTGTTCATGTACAAACTCATTAGCGGTCCGTCGTTGTCGCTCACTTCGGGTTGGGCAGAGCCGCCTATAACAATATTGGAGTAGTATCCGCTGGCATCGCGTGTGCTATCCGTGGCATAGTAACTTATTTTCCCAAAATCGTAACTGTAGGCTATATCTTTGGGAACAATGAAAGTGAAACTGAATTTGCCGTCATTCACAATTACTTTGCCTTTATAAAGGAGGTTTTTACGCAGCCTGAACGAAAATGTTGAGCCGCCATCGTTGGCAAGCGTTTTTTGTACAACAGTTTTATCAAAAACCGAAGGAAAAAGAGTACCGTTAAAATCGGGAACCACATTACCTGATTCATCAGCTATAATACCTTCAATATTAACTTCCATAAAAGCTTTCAGTGTATCAACACTTATGCCGGGGATATGGCCGTTTATGGTTTTGGTAACTACTGATAAGG
>JBBSDG010000038.1:0-17848 GCA_038249635.1 Bacteroidales bacterium
GAGACCTTCCGTGATACTCTTTGTAACTTGTATTAGAAGCTAAACAACTACAAAAAACGCTTGTAATGTTAGAACAAATGAACCTTTAAAGTCTGGCATTTGGCTACCCTTGCCTTCAACGAAAGGATACCCGTGCATTAAAAGACGTAGATTGTTTGCCTTTAAAGGAGAACGTAATTACATAAAGAGAAAAATATTACCTAAATATAAACAAATATAAAAACAACACAAATGAAAAAAACAATTCTTTTAGCATGCCTTACATTGGTGGCATTAAGCATGTTTTCGCAAACAACTGTGCCTGGAACATTCAGTTCCAGTTGGATAGGCAACACATTTCATGGAGCAGGTAAAGACCAATGGATGACTGCGACTGATGTAAATGATGATTGGGTACAGAATTACATTGATTGTATGACCGTAACCGATGACGGTACATGTTACACAACCAGTACCTGGGATGAAGGAGGTCGCAAACAGGGAATTTATAAAGACGGTGATGTATTGGGAAATGGAGGAAGCGTTGGTAATTGTGGCTCTGCCGGTGGATATTCAATAAGTGGAACCAATATTATTGGGAATGGAAAAACCATTTCAGATGCCGGAATTCCAAAAGCAATTGCTATGGGGAAAGGCGATTTGGCTGGTAAACTGCTGGTTGCCGATATCGGAAGCCGGATGCAAATACTGGTTTATGACGTGTCGGGTACGGGAACCCCGGTAATTGTTGAAACAATTGGCGCTACAGGCGGTATAGCCTCCGATTTCACAATTGCTTACGAATTACCTCCTGCTATCAATTCACCCGCATCCTATCCGGCTGGTACATACTCACCTGGTGTGTATCATCCACTAAAACTGTGGGGCATGACAGGCGTTGGTTGCGATGCTCAGGGACGTGTGTTTGTAAGCACCAGCGAAATGGGCTCTGGCATCCGCTGCTTTAAAAAAGTTGATAACAATTGGATTCTTGACTGGAAAGTGGAGAGCTATTTCTTTGTTGATAACGTTTTTTATGATGAAGCATCTGATGCTGTCGATATCTATGGCGTACAGGAACATATAAAAATGAATTTCAATACTACAACAGCCGGCCAGGAATGGTCAATATATGGCTATTCCCTCGACAAAAACAACTATCCTGAAGATCCCCGGGGTATTGAGGATATTAAGGCCGGCCACGAACATGGACTTACAGGTGCCATTATGAGGGAAATTAATGGGACACGTTATATCTGGACGTCGGGCATGACCTGCCAGGCACCCAATATTTTCAAATACAAAGCCGGAACTGAAATTGCTGTTCCCTGCGGAATGTTTATGGACCGGAACCACCGGATTTACGATTTGCCAATAACCTTTTGGTGGCCTCCTCACCGCCCCAGTACCGACAAAGCAAATACCATCTACTGGGAAGATTTTAATGATAACGGTAAATACGAAGCCAACGAGTATACCGACCAGACCCATAACTTTGGTGGTGGCGATTTTATGGTGGATAAAAATGGAAACATCTGGCAAGGACAAAATCCTATAACTGTTTGGAATGCAACTATAAAATCGAATGGCAATATCAGCTATTCATCAAATAACACTACTACATATACCATAACCGGTATTCCGAGCATTGGTAAAATTATTTACCAGGAAGATAAGGACCGCCTGGTGCTCGAAACTGCTTCGTGCCGCGATCTTGACGGAGGAAAGGTTTATGTTGTGAAGAACTGGAGCGAAGGTAACAGGGCAGCTACATTTGTTTCCAATCTCAAAATTCCGGATATCAGGCCTGGTGATTCGGATATATCGTCCTGGACTGCTGCAGGCGATTATGGTTTTGAAGTTGGCTGGTCAACCAGGGCTAAGGTTTGGGTAACCGATTTACGCAGCGGCGAACTGGTTGGAACTATGGAACCAAGCCTGGCATCAGGTGGTATAAAACATACCGGTTGGGTTGATATTGCCGGTGGAATACAGGCATTCAAAAGATCAAACGGCGAATACCTTATTTTTATAGAAGAAGATGGAGTTGGAGCAGTTACATTATACCGCTGGATACCGGTTGCATGCAATGTTGTTAGCAACGTTAGTGTTGATCCTTCTACGATAACCATCGAAGGAAGTGGGACAACCCAACTTACAGCAAACGTAGCACCTACGGACGCCTGTAATAAAACCGTAAACTGGACCAGTTCAAATACAACATGTGCAACGGTAAATCCCAAGGGCCTTGTTACCAGTCTGGCACCCGGAACAGCCACAATTACTGCCACTACCGAAGATGGCTCAAAAACTTCAACCTGCGAGGTCACCGTTAGCAAAGTTGATGTTAGCGGAGTAGAAATAAATCCACTTTCGGGTACTATCGGAATTGGCGATATACTGAAATTGAACGCCGTAGTATCGCCTTCCAATGCATCGAACCCAAAAGTAACATGGAGTACCAGCAATGCCTCCATAGCAACGGTAAGCGAAAACGGGGAAGTTAAAAGTGTTGCTCTTGGTGATGTTGTTATAACTGCAACAACTGTTGATAGAAACTTCACATCAAATTGTGCTGTAAAAGTCGAAGATATTCCAATAGCAATTCATACCATTAAACTTGTAGTTAACAAAGACTGGTGCTATGTAAGATCATTTGAATATTATAGCGACACATCATGGACTAAAATAGATCAAAATGACTTATCAATATCTTACAGCGGTTTTGGGGCACACGAAGCCGGTTTCCACGAATCTCAAACTCCTGGTGCTTATGCTGAATTCTCGTTTTCAGGTACCGGAATCAGATTGTATGGCGACAAACAACCTTATGGTGGAACAGCCAAAATTTATATTGATAACGTTTATAAACAAGACGTAAGTTTTAAGGCAGAACAAACAGCGGAAAATGTTGTTAATTATGAACTTAATAATATCTTTACTGTTACAAGCATAGCAGTTTCGCCGATAAGCGCAAGTAACATTTTGTTGTATCCTAACCCGGTGAAAGACGTATTGCACATATCGGTAAATGCCGATAAAATTATTGTTTATAGCATTGATGGTAAACCTGTTATGGAAACCAAAGGCAACAATGTAAATATGGAAAACCTTGAACCAGGTATGTATTTCCTAAAAGTATCATTAAAAGGAGATATTGAAACTATAAAGGTTGTAAAGAAATAATATCCAGAAACATAACAACTAAGGCAGCAATAACTAAAAAGGCGATTCAGGCTGGTAATCCAGATGAATCGCCTTTTAAGGTTTCGTTATTTTGGCTGGCTTAACATACATTGCCAAAACTGTCGTAACTGAAATTAATGGCAAAGTTGTATTAACTACCAAAAGATCATCAGTTGATTTGTCATCTCTGAAAAGCTGAAATTACTTCGTTAAATACTTCTCCGGCAAAAATAACGAAACTTTAAAAATCGTAAAACAATAGTAGCATTATCATTGAATAAAAGAGGTTACGGCCTCTTCATTCAATTTTACCAGTTTAACCACTCCGTTTATAAATACCTATAGAGCAGGCTTTTATTAAAAACATTGGTTTTATGTGAAAAATTACTTTCCAATTGCCGTATTCTTACTCTGGTTTGCCGGAATTTAAAACTAAAAATTGACTTTACCATTTTAAAATGCACCAGTTCTCAGTCCAAAAATGAATTGCCTGAATGAAAGGAATGCAATCCTGAAAATAAATATACCCGTTATGATTAATAAAAACCTGATAATAGGACTGTTTTCACTGCTGTTATTCAACAGTTGTTTTGCTCAACAAAGTGCTACGAGTAGTACCAATATACTGATTGAAAAGAGAATAGACAATCTGATGAAGAAAATGAGCCTGACAGAAAAAATCGGGCAAATGTATCAGTCCAACTATAGCAATGAAGACCTGGCGCACATACAGCAACTGATCAGGCAAGGTAAAATAGGAGCGTTGTTAAGCCCCATGGATCTGGTAAAAGTAACTGCGCTGCAGAAAATTGCCGTCGAAGAAAGTCCCAACCATATTCCATTGCTATTTGGAGCCGATGTTATTCACGGTTTACGGACAGTTTTCCCCATTCCACTCGCGCAGGCCGCATCATGGAATCCAGGTTTGGTGGAGCAGGCTGCCCGGGTGGCAGCCGAAGAAACTTCATCATTTGGTGTAAACTGGAATTACTCTCCTATGGTTGATATTGCCCGCGATCCCCGCTGGGGTCGTATTGCCGAAGGATTTGGCGAAGATCCGTATCTCACCGGCATAATGGGTGTAGCCATGGTGAAAGGATATCAGGGCAGTGATTTGACGAAAGCTACCAGCATAGCAGCTTGCGGAAAGCACTTTGTCGGATATGGCGCTGCCGAAGGCGGACGTGATTACAATACAACCTATATTCCCGAAAACGAATTGAAGAATACCTACCTGCGACCTTTTTACGCTCTGAAACAAGCGGGAATTTGCTCCTACATGAGCGCTTTCAACGATTTGAACGGAGTACCTTCAACAGCAAACCCGTTCACGCTACGTCAGATCTTACGCAACGAATGGAATTTTGACGGCCTGGTTGTAAGCGATCAGCACTCAGTATTGGGGCTGATCAATCATGGTATTGCTGCCGACCCTGCTGAAGCTGCTTCCAAAGCTATCAAGGCCGGTCTCAATATCGAAATGGGTTCTACAAGTTTTCTTGATTTTGCCCATCAACTGGTTAAAGATGGCAAAATAAGTGAGAAGGATATTGATGAATCTGTACGAGATATTCTGAGAATTAAATTCAGGATGGGACTTTTCGAAAAACCATATAAAGGTACAGATACAAAAGTGGAACTTCTTAGCAATTATAACAAAGAGGTAGCACTGAAGCTTTCCGAACAAAGCATAGTAATGCTTAAGAATGATAAGAATCTTTTGCCTTTGTCGGATTCAATAAAGAGCATAGCTATAATAGGCCCCTATGGCAATAACCCAAACGAAATGGACGGTTGCTGGACTTCTCATGGCCGTGTAGAAGATGTTCAAGCTGTGCTACCGGCTTTTCAGAATATGCCAGGCCTGAATGTTGCCATCAGATATGCAAAGGGGGTTGACAATTGCACATCCACAGATACGAGTTTATTTAAAGAAGCGCTGGAAGCAGCAGGCAAATCTGATGTCATCCTGTTTTTTGGCGGGGAGCATTCCGAACAAACCGGCGAGAACAACAGCCGTGCTTTTTTGCGTTTGCCGGGTGTACAGGAACAATTGCTAAAAGCATTGGCAAAAACCGGTAAACCGATTGTGCTTACTGTTTTTTCGGGTCGCCCGCTTGTGCTTGAAAATGTGTTGCCCGATGTAACCTCTGTTTTATATGCCTGGCATACAGGAATTATGGGCGGACCAGCTTTGGCCAATATCATTTTCGGAAAAGTATCACCATCAGGGAAACTACCTGTTACTTTTCCGAAAGCCGAAGGACAAATACCACTATATTACAATCATAAACCATCGAACCAACCTCCCAAGAAGGAATTAGGAAATTACTCAGATTATCGCACCACCTATAATGATTTTAGTAATACGCCTGCATTCCCCTTCGGGTTTGGATTGAGTTATGCAAGGTTTGAGTACTCAGATATTATACTTTCATCACAACAGTTGCATTTTTCGGATACGTTGCTTGTAAATGCTGTTGTGAGCAACAAGAGCACTTACGAAGGAGAGGAAGTTGCTCAGCTTTATTTGCACAATAAAGTTAGCAGCATTACCAGGCCGGTTAAAGAGTTGAAGGCTTTTCAACGCATTTTCCTGAAACCTGGCGAATCAAAACCGGTACAATTTAAGCTTTCGTACAACGATTTTGCATTTTACGATCTTAACAATCAGTTTACGGTTGAGCCAGGAGCTTTCTCATTATGGGTTGGCCCCAATTCGGTGGATGGGTTGAGAACCGACTTCGTAATCGGCAAGTAACTTCCGGTTTCCAACTGTAACTGTTTCAAAATAAAAATGCTTTGCAGACTATTCAATCTGCAGAGCATTTTAAATTTTACCAAATACTATCACCAGGATTTCCCTGACAATGAATTAAGCCGTATCTGCCTCTGCCATCATTTATTTATCAGCGATGAAATCTCGGCTGGTCCGCCAAAATCGTTGTAGTATATTATTTTACCACTGGTATCTGAAACCTTCACAAAGTCAACTGCGCCAAATCCTTTAAAACGAAAGCGCATGCCTTTAAGCTTCCCTAAGCTTTCATCGTAATTGCATTGGTATATAAATTTCCTGTTAAACAATATCCGGGCTTTTTTATTCCTGATTTCGACTTTAACATCGCTCCAATCCGAAAGATTCTGACCAAATGCCGACAGATCTGTGTATGCTCCATTCAGTTTCTTTTCCCCGAAATAGACCTTGGCATAACTTTCGCATTTGGGTTCCAGGAAAATGATTTTCGCAAAGTCATTTTCGCAGACTAGCTCTATTTCGGTATCATAGCACGAAATCCCACCCATGTTTTCGTTATTTATAATCCGGGTTTCCAGTGTAAGGTTATCACCATCCGCATTAAAATCAGTAAAATACTGGTACACTCCCCATAAATCGGTTGATAAAGTTGCCCTGTTTTTGGAGTAATCCCCGGGGCTGATGTACAAGATACCAAGCGTGTCATGCATAGGGATTGTAAAATGATCTCCGCTATGCGCCAGCACATCCCAGTATATCGATTTTGTAAGAATTCCTTTTGTTGCCAGCACCTTACCGCCGGCTTTAACCATTACCATGGTGTAATTGGGAATCAGGAAGCTGTTCCTAATGGTGTTTGAATTAGTTGGTAAATATTTGGTAAGATTGTAGTCGTCGAAATACATAAATACACTATCCTTTATTTTCCTGCCGATTTGATACGTAAAATCGACAGAATTGGGAGGATATCCGCTATCGGGTTTGGCATCCAAAACAAAAACTGTTTCCGATGGTTTTCTGAAAAGCCAAATCAAAATCACCAATAATGCACCCATTGCTACAAATGTTAATAGTATCATTCTGAATTTTGACTTATGTAAAATGTCTCCAATCTGAAACTTGCGTGTATTTTGCCCTATTTTTGTAGTTTGCGCCGATGCTGAATTTAATTCCTGATTAACGTGTTTATGATCAGGAATGATCCCGGCTTCGTCTTTGCTGTCAGCGGCATTTATTGATCTTTTAAAATCGTCCCAGCTCAGGTAACCTAAAAAAATGCTGAGTGCATCTTTGGTCTGAAGTTGAGGATTGTATATGTTTTTATATGTCCTTTTCTTACCAAAAACCCGCTGAAGGGTTTCAACACTTACTTCGATACCCGATACTGCAATAATACTCGCACGCAACGACTCAAAATCGTTGCGCAGAATTGTTTTATCCTTCGACCAGTTAAGTTTGGTCTCGATAAGTTCAACGCACTTTTTTATGTTGTCTATTTCGTTCATCATGAATCACAGGTCATTACAATACTAAAATCTATCCTTTTACCTGCATTTTTTGAATTTGTTAAATGTCCAACTTTAGACCTGATTTTGTCACTGTTTTGACTTTCATCACGACAATATTACGATTTTTTTAATTTCGATTGATGAAAAGGTTTGGTGCATTGACGTCTGTGTTTCGTACCATGGTCATTTTTAAAATAATTCAGCATCCCGAGACCATAGCTTAAATGAATTCATATTATGTTTTTGAATAACTTAACTTAAAGCAGCGTCCCAACAACATGAAACTAAAACCAACTTACCGCAAATAAAAAAACTTATACTGCCCAAGCACTATCGCTTTATCATGTACAAACTTTAAAAAACTACCATAAAGCAAAATCAGCTCGTATAAACAGCAATGAAAAGATGCTCTGCATGTTACAGGAAACAGGCTCTGATGAACTTGAAGAATAAGCTTTTCGCAGATTGTAATATCTTTGTTTAAGGACAGAAGAGAGCCCGTTGAAGCTTAAAATCCTAAAGATGTTGATAAAAACAGCAGGTTATAATATCAATTACATTGAGTGTGTAAAAGCCATGAATGCCATAGGTTAGTCGTCCGAAACAAATCCTGCTGTAAAAGTTAATCCAAATCCGGGCGATGGCAGCTCGGTTAAAATTGTGGGAGTTAAAGGGAAAACCATTTAAAAATTTATAACGACATTGGTATCCTTCAGTTTCAGGATGATTTTATCGCGCCTAAAGAAGGTATTCTTCTCAACGGTCTCATGTTAGGTAAAGGGACATACGTTGTATCCATACTAAACAACGGCAAACTGAACAATTTGAAACTAATAGTAAACTAAATCAGAAAATTAATCCGCCATACCAAGGGAAACATGTGGTAGTTTTGGCTATCCTTATTTTCCTTATATTTTCAAATAATCATCTTGAATTCCGATGTACAATAAAGAAGTTTTCTATTACGGTAAGCCAGGCAAGGAACCAAAACTATTAATGCTGCGGGCGGGTAGTTTGTCGCTTGCCTACCAGTCAGGCAACCTGCGTTACATCAAACTGGGTGATTGCGAAATTCTGCGTATGATTTATCCTGCTGTGCGCGATTACAACTGGGGGACGCTTCCCTTCACCATTCAGGATGAAACAATTAAAACCGGGCAAAATTCCTTCGAAATATCGTACACCGCTGTTTACGGAACTCCTGTGATTTTTAAGGCAAACTACCAGGTTATCGGCACTCCGAACGGTTCAGTTTCCTTTTTGATGAAAGGCGAAATGTTGACAGATTTTCATACAAACCGTATCGGCATTTGTGTCCTTCACCCGATTGAACCATGCTCCGGTATGACCTGTTCCGTTACAACCCCTGATGGCTCAGAATATTCAACGGTTTTTCCTTCGGATATTGCTGCGCATCAGCCATTCAAAAATATACGGCAGATGCACTGGAATATCAAAAACGTGATAATGGCTACTCTGGCATTCGAAGGCGATGTATTTGAAACCGAGGACCAGCGCAACTGGACCGATGCTTCGTTTAAAACCTATTCGCGGCCACTGGAATTGCCTTTCCCTTACCTGGTTAAAAAGGGTGAGATGATAAATCAGAAAATAACACTCCGCGTTTCAGGATTTTCAAATGAATGCCTGCCGCAGGACGAGGGCCTGGCATTTCAGTTCTCCTCCATCTTGATGGATTTGCCCCGGATCGGAATCGCGAAATCCGGTAAAAAAGTAGCATTGGACAATATTGAGCTTGAAACACTCAAAAGAATTTCATTCGATCACTATCGTGTTGACGTTAAATTCGACAATCCGGATTGGATTCACGATCTCAGTAAAGCACTGAAGGAAACAGAAATACTCGGTTACAAAATAGAATTGGTTTTGTTTTTAACCGAAAACGCTTCCATTGAAATCAACAATCTGATTGAAGTTGTGAAACCGTTTGAACAACTGATTAGTTCCTTTCTTATTCTGGAGTATAAGACCAGGATTTCAAATAATTTACAATTTGATACAGTTTATAATACCATTAAACATCATTTTGCTCACTTAAAAATTGGTGCAGGAACCGATGCCAATTTTGCAGAATTGAATCGTTCGGACCTTAAAGATAACTTTGATTTTGTGTCATTTTCAATCTGCCCGCAAGTTCATGCTTTCGATAACCTGAGCCTAATAGAAAATATTGCTGCCCAGAAATATGCAGTTAAATCCTGCCACCGCAAATTTGAAAATGCACCTGTTCATGTGTCGCCGGTTACCTTGCGCCAAAGGTTTAACGCGGTTGCAACATCATCCGAAAGCGATACCAGAACGGGCGAACTTCCTTCACATGTCGATCACAGGCAGCCAGCTCTTTATACTGCCGGCTGGACACTCGGAAGCATTAAAGCCTTAACGGAGGCAGGTGCAGCATCGGTTACCTATTACGAAACCGTTGGAGAAACAGGGATATTTCAAGGTTCCGAACCAACGGATTTTCCGGAAGTTTTTCATTCAAAACCAGGAATGATATTTCCCGTTTGGTATATCTTCTCAAGGATTTTGAAGAAAAATAAAAAGTCGATGCAATCGGTAAGCAGCCAGCCGCTGATATTCGATGGCATTGCTTTGCACGATTCAACCGGTACTGAAATAATCTTCGCTAATTATACCTCCAACGAAATATCAGTGCTGGTCCCGGGTCTTCCGCAGGAGTACCTCATTGCAAAAATAGATGAGACCAACTTTGAAGACTTAACTTCAAAGGTTACTGATCTGGAAAGCCGTATGGTAAAAGTATCGTCAAAATCTATCGGCTTGCTACCACTCGGAATTGCCTTTATCAAATTCTGAAAACAAAAACGGAAATACGTAACATTTGCCAGTAATAGTTAGGTTGCGTAAAATGTACACTGTAAAGAAAGTTCCAAAATTTACTTTATTTCACAAATGATGCGGGAAGCAGGTACATTTGAACTCATGCATATCAACATTATTTTGTATCACATATCTTTGTTCTGTTCAACATTAATAGCTCAGGTCAATTTTCTCAAAATCTGAATAGAGTGGTTTTTAGTTATGTTTTATGAAAAGTAGATTTTTTGAGTCTTATGTTGAATAAATGTTTGAGAAGGGGTTAAAAGAAAGGCGGGTTGGGCATTTGACATGATGTTACTAACACCGCCTTTCTAAACTCTTTGTACTTATGCTTACTGTTAAGTAAAATTTATAAAATGAATTTATGGTCTTCATTTTGATTGGATGGAGGTTGGATTGAGGTGAGTGAACAGAAAGGCGTGTTCGGGAATAATGGGTTCGAACATCGCCCTTTCTCCACTCTTTAATTTATGCTTCTTTTCTTTAAAAGCATGAATATCCAGTCTTGTTTCTCATTAGGAGATTTCGAAGGTAAATCGGTACAATAAATTCAAGCATGTGTCAGGAACCACCAAATCAGAATGAAAGTCAGCTTTATCATAAACAAAACAAACATAATATATCAGCTCTGTCAGGCTTAAATTATATCACTAATGAACAGACTTTTAAAAACTGGTGAACTCATTTTTATCTCCATTAATAAATAATAGCATGAAAAAGACAACGGTACTGTTTGCTGTATTAATGTATAGCTTGATGGCATTCAGCCAGGGACAGATTACAACCAATCTCAAGACCACCTGGGTTGGAAACACCTTCAATGGACCTAAATGGGTACAGGAATGGATCAGGAATATGAAGGTAATGCCTGATGGCACTGTATATACTGTTTGCGATTGGGATGAAGGTGTTGGTGGCGCACGCCACGGAGCATTTAAGGACTGTGATGTGTTACCTGATAAAAATGTACCTGTTAATTCGCAGATGGCAACAGATAAAGCAGGAAAAACCTGGACAATCATGAACTTTTACGGCCGTTTCTCATCGTGGAACCCTGCCCCTGTGCCAACCGGTGCTTCGGCGCCCTACATTAAATGCAGCGACGGACGCACCATCACCGACATTGCCGATCCATCGGCCGTTGCTGTTGACAACCTCGGCCTGCTAATGGTAGCCGATAATGGCCCTGACCAGGATATAAAGTATTACAATATCAGTGGTACCGGCACCCCACCAATGGTTAAGACCTTCGGAGATAAAGGCGGTGTACTCAGCGGTACACCTGGAGAAATCAAACCTTTGAAATTTCACGGAATACGGGGGCTTGGTACCGACAGCCTTGGTAATATATGGGTGGGCAACAGCGGCTGGCCCATGCAACAAAGCGGTACTGACCTTCGCAAATTTGCACCCGATGGAACACCTTTATGCAACCTGCTGGCAAAAATATTTGTTAAATCAGGTGATGCTGATCCTGACTCAGTAGATCAGATTTATCTTACTTACGAGCATATGTCAGTTGATTACGACGGACCTACTCCGGGTAAATGGATATATAAGGCAACTACTATGGATCCGTTTAAATATCCTGATGATTTCAGGGTTGGAGGCTCGTCGCTCGAAACTACCATGGTACGTCGTATTAACGGGAAAAAATATTTATTTCTCACCAACATGTATGCTGAATTCCTGGCCGTATATCGTTTCGATGGCAATATTGCAGTCCCGGCGGCAGTATTCTGTGTAGGCTGGGATGGTCAATGGATGAAATTCCCCTGGCAAAGTGATAAACGGCCTACATGGGATGTTTCGAAAAACCCTACGCGCAGGTGGATGTGGCGGGACAATAACGGTGACGGACAGGTACAGTCTGATGAATTTTCGGTTTATGATTTGAATTATCCGTACAACAGCGCAATTGACGTAACAGGTAAAGGTGACGTTACGATTGGTGGCAGGCATTTGCTTACATTCCCCACAAATGGCCTGGATCAGAACGGAGTTCCCAACTATTCTGTTTCAACGATGACGGACATTAAGTCTCCCTATGAAACACCCGAAGATGGCGGAGATATGACACGCATCAAATACCTTGATAAAGAAGATATCATGTATTTTGGTTGCCAGGGTTCGTTTCCGGACTTTACAACTTTAATCAAATACAGCAACTGGAGTAAGAACCCAACGAAAGAATGGACAGTTAACCTGGGCTTTAGTGCAGGAGCTTTTACTGCCGATGAAAAGTACATTTATGTAGCCGGATATGCGGGCAGCAAATACACTTCGAAGCCGGGAGAATTCGATGTTCTGGATGCAAGCACAGGCAATTTTGTGGGATACTTTTTGCCCGGAGCCGAAGTAGGTTTCCAGAGTGGCTCAATCGATCTGCGCTATGCAATACAAACAACCAAACGACCTAACGGCGAGCGGCTTATCCTCATAGAGGAAGACTGGAAAGGCAAAGTGCTTATTTATAACTGGAAAGTTGATACTACCGACATCCGGGTTGATCTGTTGTCGCCAAAACCCGAATCCATCTACGAAATGTCGCAGCCAATAATCCTCCGGGCTAATGTTACAAAGGTTACATCGGCTATTGACTCTGTTCAGTTCATTATCGATAGAAACCCGGTTGCAACCATCGTAAACGCACCTTACGAAACCAGCTGGTCAGCAGATGCCAAAGGATACTATAAAGTATTTGTAAGAGTTTTCTCAAATGGTAAGATTGTAGAGTCAAAACTAAAGTATTTCCAGGTAACCGATGGAAAGCCACTGGTTCAGCTTACATCTCCGGGTGAAGGACTTACCTATACCATTTTTGATACAGTTGAAATACGAGCAAATGTCCAGAAATATAACACTACAATCAATAAAGTGAGTTTTTATATTGACGATAACCTGGTTTCGACAACGGCTTTTTATCCCTACACCTATTTATGGACAAAGCCTGCTCCCGGAAACCGGAAATTTACAGCAGTTGCAACCTACAATAATATCGATTCATTAACTTCTGAACCGGTAAACATTATAGTTATTGACAGTCTGCAGGGGACTTTCGTCCCTACAAAAGACACACTCGTTAGCCAGGGTGCGAACGTGAAAATCGGGGTTGATATTTCGGCATTTAAAACTATGACGAAATTTGTAATTTTCTATGCAAACAACAGAACACGGATTTCGGACACATTAAGAACCACATCCGATTTCATATTTCAGAATATACCTGCCGGAGCCTATAGCTTAAAAGCAGTTTTAACCCTCGCTGACGACAGACGTTTCGTACTTTCAGGCCCTACCGTGTCAGTGGCCGGCAATGTGTTTGACTGCGGAAATACAGGTTTCCTCAACGATGATATCTGGAACAATGTAACCGGCGGTATAGCCACTGTGCCCGTCAATTCGGTTCCGGGTAAATCGACATTGGTAAATATTTTTGAAGGCCCCTTGAACACTGGCAACAGTGATTATGGGCAGCGTATCACAGGTTATATTTGTCCTCCTCAAACAGGCAAGTATGTGTTTTATATTACCAGCGATGACAACTCTGCCTTGTACATGCAATTTCCTGATAGTGCCGGCATGACCCAAATTGCAAATTTAGAAGGTTGGACATGCTCGCGCTGCTGGGGCGACAGCAGACCTTCCGTTTCGGATAGCATTACCCTTGAAGCCGGCAAACCGGTGTTTGTGCAGGCAATTATGAAGCAAGGCGGAGGTGGCGATAACCTGGCGGTGGGCTGGCGTTTGCCCGACGGAACCATGGAGAGACCGATTCCCGGAAACCGGACTTTCCCGGTTTATAACCCGCTAACGGTGAAAAATGATGTGAAAGTCCACGTTAGTACCGCAAACCTGGTAAATTCAATGTACGATAGTATTCAGATTACGGCTACTGTTACAAAAGGCTTAGATGAAGTAGGAAATGTCAGATTTTACGAAGGCAAAAAACTGTTGGCTGGTAGTTTTTCCGGAGGGAATAACGCGTTCAGCATTAAAACAAAGTTAGCGGTAGGAACTCACTCCATATATGCGGTTAGTGTTTATAAAAAGGTTCTGGGTTTCAATTCCGACACACTAAGATTTACCGTTATTAATACAACAGGTATTAATGTTAACCCGGCTAATGAGGAATTTGTACTATCTCCAAACCCATTGACAGCAGGCGTTCTGAATGTTACCTTGCCCGAAGGAAGCAAAGATCTTAGCATTTATGATATTACAGGTAAATTGATTTATCAGAAAGTAGTAACTAATAATGTAACTACGGTAGCTTCAGATATATTTAAGCGGAATGGAGTTTATCTAGTTAGCGTTCTCACAAGCGACAAGAAAATTGTCAGAAAGCTAATAGTGAATAAGTAGATGCAAAGAAGATTTTGTTTTTATTAGTCAACATGCATTCGGTCGAATCTATCTGTTAAATTGATAGTAAGCCGAAAAAATTGTGAAGCTTTTTGCTGATGTTGATTTTTAGCTTGAGTAATCAGAAGCGAAGGCGTGCTTTTATGGCACGCTTTCGCTTTTTTCAACATTGTGCAACCCTGAGCATCATTCAAACATACTTCTTGATTAAGTTTTGGGAAACATCATTCTTGTAAGAAAGTACTATGATTTTAACCAAGTTGCCTTCTTTTAAAAATTAGTGAATATCGGGCAAAGATTTTGAATAGCAAACCGAATCAGGTCAGGGAATGAACCAATCCGCTATGAGAAAACTCATGCTTAACAGAATCAAAAAATAAAATTTAGAGAAATTATTAATAATAAGAGAAATTCAACAAACCAGCAGCACAAATAAGTGAAACATTCAAAATAACTTCCTCAATTCGATATCGTCCCTACGGGACTTTAATTCGACATGTATGTTGCTTTCTACCAATATATTGGCCCTACGGGACAGTCCCGTAGGGCCAATATATTGGTAGAAAAGTTAGTATCTTCATGACCTAGTCCCGTAGAGACGATATATTTATCAAAGGATAATTTTACTAATTGATTTTTAAAAAAATAAGTGATTTAAATTATAATCCCGAAAGAGTTTTGAGGAAGTTATTTCGATAGTTTTACTAAAGAACAATTTGCACTTAAACAGTATTTTATGACATATGCAACAAATGAACCTGCTTTTTGAACCAATCTGATTATTGATCATATTACATTAACTATAATTTTACCCGAACCAATCAAGCCAAATTGAATACTCAATAATCTTATAATCTTAATTATAAAAAAAAGAAATAAATTCATAAAAATGAAACTAAAATAAGTACCATAAAAAATAATCGATTTTACATTACCAAAAAACAAACACTATGAATACAAAAAGAACGCTTACATGCTTAGTTTTACTATTGCTTACAGGTATTTACACCTCTGCACAGGAACTCAGTTACAAAACAAGTTGGATAAACAATACCTTTAACGGTACACCCAAGTGGGTACAACATGCCATTGAAGGCATTCGGATTACTAAAGACGGGGCTATATTTACTGTAGAAGATTACGAAGAAGGGGGCCGGTGTACCAGCAGGTACCTCGACGGGTCGGTAAACGATGCTCCTTACGAGTCGGGTGGAGGATGCTGGTGCTGGGGAACTGCTGCTAAAGCCTTAGCTGTAAATGACAATTTTGTATTTGTAAACACATGTGGTGGGTCTATGCGTAAATTCAGCCACACCGGTAAACTATTAAGCACTCCGTTTAACACCGGAAAACTCATGCTTGGCATGGACATGCGAAACGACACTTTATATGGCGTTCGGGAAGATGGGCAGGTTCAGGTTTGGAACACCCTTACAAATAATCAGATTCGCAATTTTCAGGTTGCCGGAGCTAACCACGAAATTGCAGTCGACTGGAATAGCAACCTTTGGATTATGGTTGGCAAAACCATTAAAAAATACTCAAAAACCGGAACATATCTTGGTATAGCTATTACCGATTTAGAAAATCCCGGATCGGTATCGGTGAGCCACAAAACAGGGCAGCTAATTGTAACTGAAAACGGTTACAACCGCCAGGTATATTTTTACGATATTTCAGGTACACCCACACGGGTTAATGAATTTGGAGATTTAGGGGGTATTGCATCCGGGGTACCCGGCGAAATTAAGCCTGATAAACTATTTAGTATGGTTGGAGCCGAAGAGGATCAGAATGGAAATATATATGTGGCCATGTACGAATTGTCAGTAATCCTCCGAAAATACACTCCCGATGGAGCAATGGATTGGCAACTGCTGGGTTTGAATTTTGTTGACGTTTCAGATTTCGATCGTTCGACTGACGGAACCATGGCTTACGGAATGAATGAGATTACTAAACTCGATTATTCCACCAACACTCCGGGAAAAGAATGGAGTTATTTTGCCCATACCTGCGATGCAGTTAAATACCCCAACGACCCAAGAATTGTCAGTGGCGAAAATCAATCAGCATTTGTACGTACAGTAAACGGACATAAACTTTTATTTACCATTGGCATGTACGCCAATAAAGCAAATGTTTATTATTTCAATTACGAAACCGACGGATACATTGCCATATATAGCGGTATTTCACTCGGTAGCGGATGGGCATTATGGCCCGATTCAGATGGCAATGTATGGGAAGCAAACAATCTTGGTGTATATAAGCACCCGCTTACCGGATTCGAATTAAGTGGCAAACCTATTTATGGCAATGTTATAAAAACCGGAAATAAACCGGCTGAGTTCGATGGGCTACTTCGGATTTTGTACCAACCGGAAACCGATGTGCTGTATTTAAGCGGCACTTCGCCAGGTCATCCGGAAGGCTATTGGGGTACAACCGGCCCATCATATGCCCGATATGATAATTGGAGTACAACTCAGGATTTACATACGGGTTATCCCTTAAATATTCCCTGGCAACATCAACCAAACTGGGATCAGGGAATTGCAGCTAAAGGTTTTACAGTAACCGGCGATTACATGTTTGTTCAGTATGGCGTAAAAGGACCTGATGGCCCCATTACCGAATGTAAGGTTTATAATGCAAACACCGCTCAGCCCGAAGGCTGGTTAGCTCCAACAGCACTTGGCGGCACAGGCTGGATAGATATCCCTTATT
This sequence comes from Bacteroidales bacterium, assembly GCA_038249635.1. Lineage (GTDB taxonomy): Bacteria > Bacteroidota > Bacteroidia > Bacteroidales > UBA4417 > UBA4417. The sequence goes on from JBBSDG010000038.1 coordinate 17,392, forward strand.
CAATTCAGGCTTATAAAAGAAATAATGGCGAATATGCCGTTTTTGTAGAAGACGACTGGCATCCGAAAAATATTCTTTACAGATGGTGCCCGGAAGGTGATTGCAAATCGGCTTCCTTGTTTCTTACATCTCCCTCCGATGGAAGCTATTTGCAGCCCGGTTCAACCGCTGTTTTTGATATTACAGCCAGCCATGAAGATGGCATCGGCCGTGTTGAACTTTATGCAAACAATGTAAAAGTTGGCGAAACCAATACGCAACCTTATCAGGTTAGTTGGACAAATGTTCCCAGGGGCACTTACAATATTGTGCTTAAAATGTTCTCAACCGGAAATGCCGATACTATAACAAGCTCCGCATCAACAATTATTGTTGATAACCAACGCCCTGTGACGGAGATTTCCAACCTGCAGGAGAAAAAAGTGTTTGAAATCAATTCGACTATTAATCTATTAGC
>JBBSDG010000039.1:0-17847 GCA_038249635.1 Bacteroidales bacterium
GATGCTAAAAAATAGTAATCGCAAGCCCTGAAAGGGCGTAATATACCAACCATGTGCGCAGCCCATGGACACTTAATGGAAAATGGATGCTAAAAAATAGTAATCGCAAGCCCTGAAAGGGTGTAATATACCAACCATGTGCGCAGCCCATGGACACTTAATGGAAAATGGATGCTAAAAAATAGTAATCGCAAGCCCTGAAAGGGCGTAATATACCAACCATGTTCGCAGCCCATGGACACTTAATGGAAAATGGATGCTAAAAAATAGTAATCGCAAGCCCTGAAAGGGCGTAATATGCCAACCATGTGCGAAGCCCATGGAGACCACCTATGGCTCCTGCCTATGGCTCCTGCCTATGGCTCCCGCCTATGGCTCTTACCATAGGTGCAGCCCATGGAGATACATCCCTCGGCTACACACTAGCAGCTCAAAGGCCTGATGGTATTAGTAAGGTGAAATATCAAGACTCAACCTCATAAACATGAACTCTCTTTCCACAACAAACAAATAGTAAATCTTTAAAACCCCATTTACAGAATATGAAAAACTTATTAACCCTGATTTTTGTCTTAGTTACTTCAAATGCGTGGTGTCAGCAGGATTTTGTTAGTTTGTTCAATGGCAAAGACCTCACTGGCTGGACCATTCACGGAACCGAAAAATGGTATGTCGAAAACGGCGAACTAATCTGCGAAAGCGGTCCCGATAAGCAATACGGCTACCTTTCGACGGATAAATCATATTTTAATTTTGAACTTATCGTTCAGTTTAAGTTGGAGGCAAACGGCAACAGCGGTGTCTTTATCCGTTCGGGTATCGAAGGCACCAAAATAAGTGGCTGGCAGGTTGAAGTTGCTCCACCAGAGCAGCATACAGGCGGTATTTACGAATCCTATGGCAGAGGATGGCTGGTTCAGCCAGAACCTGAAAATGAAAAAATGCTTAAAGCCGACGATTGGAATACCATGCGAATCATTGTAAATAATGATGAAATTACCACCTGGCTTAACAACAAAAAAATGGTATATTTGAAAGATGAAAAAATCGGGTCAGGAAAAGGCTTTATCGCACTCCAGATTCATGATGGCGGAGGAATAAAAGTAAGGTGGAAAGGTTTGATTATCAAGGAGATGAAATAGTTTCTTGATTATTTTTACATAATATCTTTTGTCTCCTTTTTACAATGTTAACTCATTCATCAGGTTACAATCGGGAAATCAATACGCTTAATTATGGCTTGATATTTGCTTAAACTGAACTTAATTAAAGTAACAATTGTTTTATGAATTCTAAATCTCTAATTATGAATACCATGAAATATTTTCTTTACTCCAATTTATTCTTTTTTATTAGTATTTCGGCAGTTAAAGCTCAACAACCTATAACTATAACCGGCGACAGTGTAAAATTTGGTAACAGGTATTTTCCCGGATTCTGGCTTACAGTTCCTGAAGTGAAGCAGGAAACTGTTAAGGCCAGTTGGGTCAAAGCAATTGAAAAAGGTACCAAATCGAAAGTTACTACCGACAAAAATGAAATGTCATTGTTTGGTGCTATTTTACCTGATTTTACAAAGGGAAGTGTGAATATTATGAGTAAAATTGTTGATCAAGACTCGCTGACTATGCTTTTTGTGAGTATTGAAACTACACGTGATAATTATATAGGAAGTACCTCAGACGAATATGCTAAATTGAATAAATATCTGAAGAAATTCGCTAAAGATCAATATGTTATATCGGCCAAAAATCAGCTCTCGGCAGAAGAAGATAAACTTAAGGATATGGAAAAGGAACTGAAAACATCCCGTAAAAGCAAGGAGAAGTTTGAAAAAGGCATACAATCATCAGAAGTTCGGATAACCGAACAAAAAGATAATATTACCAGTATTAACAAGGAACTTGAAATATTGGAAATCAGAATTGGTAACAGTTCAGCCACATTGAGTACTATGGAAGACGGAGATGCTAAAAAAGCTAAAAAGTCAGAATTAAAAGATTTGCAGAAAAAGAAAAAAAATCTTTTAAAGGACATTAATTCAACCAACAATACCATCGCAAAATCTAAAATTTCCATTGAAGATAACCGCACAGATATTGAGACGGGCATGGTTAAACAGAAAGAACTCAGCGATAATATTTCAGAGCAAAAGCTTGTAGTGGCTAAATATCAGCGAAAGTTAAAAAATATTGAAGCGTATTAGTCGGAGCTTTTTTTATTCTGATAAGTTCGATTATAGACTTAATCCTGAACTATCACATCCTTGAATATACTGCCGGGATTTTTGGTATGCTATGGGGTGTTTTCAAAAACTTCGAAATTATTAGTATGCTATTTTCATTGAATTTTGAGTCTTTTCGGAAATAATATTTTAAGGAATTAAATGCTTGAAAAAAATCGGAAAGTTGGTAATATCAGTTATTTAATTCATGTTGTGAGAAACACTAAACGCAGGAATAAATACTATTTTTTCGGTTCTACGCGGTTCTGTGAGGTACTCCAATAATTATTTTGCTAATTATAAATTGAAAAAGCTGTATATTTGCACCCTAAAGCTGATAAAAGTGACTACTTTAAAGTTCATCATTTTATTTCTTCTCAATAAACATTTTAATCTAAAAGATTGAGGATGGTTATTAGTTATGGGCTAAGTATGACCGTTCTCTGAAAAAATCAGGGGACGTTTTTTTTTGTGTAAAAGTCAGGATAAGATTAAAAGATAAATAATTATGAAGACAGAAAGGCCACAAAAGCAAGGATTATACAGGCAGGAATTTGAACATGAAAATTGCGGAATCGGATTTGTAGCGCATCTCAAAGGCAAAATGTCACATTCCATTATTAATCAGGGTCTCGCCATCCTTACCAATATGACCCACCGTGGAGCCGAAGGAGCCGACAGTAAAACTGGCGATGGTGCTGGTGTGCTGATACAGGTTCATCGCGGGTTTTACCTGGCTCAGGGCTATGATATTCCTGCAGAAAGACAATTTGGAACAGGGCTGGTATTTCTTCCGCAAAATGCATCTGATGCAGCTTTGTGTAAAGAGATACTGCTCAAAATAGTTGCTGAAGAAGGTGTTAACCTGATAGGATTTAGGGAAGTACCGCGTGATAATACGGTTATAGGGAAATTATCACAAGATGCCGAACCTGTAATTGAGCAAATTCTGTTAGACTCCGATTTAACGCAGGAAGACCTTGATCGTAAATTATATATCATCCGTAAACGTGCTGAAAACGTAATACGCAATTCGGAACTGAAACAAAAAAATCTTTTCTATATCCCCAGCCTGTCAACAAAAGTACTCGTTTATAAAGGGATGCTCACTTCTCCTCAACTTGGCGAATACTACCTCGATTTAAAGGACGAACGCATGCAAAGTGCAATCGCTTTGGTGCATTCGCGTTTCAGCACCAATACATTTCCAAGCTGGGATCTGGCGCAGCCTTTCCGAATGCTTGGGCACAACGGTGAAATCAACACCATTAAAGGAAACCGTTTCTGGATGGAAGCCAGGGAATCTCTTCTGAAATCAGAAAAACTGGGCGATCTTTCGGGATTGATTCCTATTATTCAGCCTGGCATGAGCGATTCGGCCTCGCTCGATAACCTGCTTGAATTCCTGATCATGAGCGGCAAATCACTTCCTTATGCCATCTCAATACTGATTCCCGAATCCATAAATGCTAAAAATCCTATTCCAACAGCTTTGCGCGATTTTTACCATTATCACGCTTCGTTTATGGAACCCTGGGATGGTCCGGCCTCACTCATATTTTCCGATGGAAGATACATAGGCGGAATGCTCGACAGAAACGGTCTCCGTCCATCGCGGTATGTAATTACTACCAACGACCTGATGGTTATGGCATCCGAAACAGGTGTTCAGTCATTCGCCCCTGAGGAGATACGCGAAAAAGGACGTTTGAAACCGGGGAAAATGCTGTTGGTGGATACCGTAGAAGGCAAAATCTATTATGATGAGGAGCTTAAAGCCAAACTTGCTGCCGAACATCCTTATGGGGAATGGATAAAGCAAAATATGGTTAACCTCGAAGAAATAGAAACAGGTCAGAAGGTTACCCCCGACATGGGCGATCAGTATAATAAATACCTTACATCCTTCAACTATTCAATGGAGGATACTGATCTGATTATAAAGGAAATGGCAGCTACCGGCAAAGAACCTGTCGGCTCAATGGGTAACGACGTTCCTGTTGCCGTCCTATCGCGTAAGCCATACCGGTTATTCAATTATTTCAAGCAGTTATTTGCCCAGGTAACAAATCCACCAATCGACCCCATCAGGGAAGAACTGGTAATGACACTTTCGGGATACCTGGGTTCAATACAATCAAACCTGGTGGATACAGCACCCGATAATGTAAAACTGGTGCGTTTCCTTAACCCGGTTATTTCCAATACCTACTTCCAGGTTGTAAAAAACTTACGTTATAAAGGCTTTTCGGCCGCAAACCTGCATCTGCATTTCGAAGCAAAAGCAGGTGCCGCCGGACTTCAGAAAGTAATTGAGCAATTATGCCTCGATGCCGAAAAAGCTGTGGATGAAGGCAAAAATTATATTATCCTTTCCGACCGCGGAATAACCGAAGATATCGCACCTGTTCCTTCGTTACTGGCAGTTTCAGCAGTGCATCATCACCTGATTAAAAAAGGAAAAAGGATGCAGATCGATATAGTGGTTGAGTCGGCCGAGCCACGCGAAGTAATGCATTTCGCGCTTTTGTTTGGTTATGGGGCAAGTATTATAAATCCTTACATGGCTTTTGCAGTTATCAACAAGCTGGTGAAGGAAAAAGCCATTCAGCTCGATTACGAAAAAGCAAGGGATAATTATATCAATTCCATTAACAAAGGAATCCTCAAAATAATGTCGAAAATGGGGATATGCACTCTCCGTAGTTATCGCTCCTCTCAGATTTTTGAAGCTGTCGGTATCCAGACGGATGTAAATAACAAGTATTTTGAAGGAACTGTCTCCAGGATTGGCGGCATTGGAATGAGTGAGATTGTCGAAGAAGTGCTGATTCCGCATCGCAAAGCTTTTACCGCTGCACAACATCCCGAAATGCTTACCGAAGGCGTGTTTTCCTACCGTAAAAATGGGGAGCATCATGCCTGGAATCCTGAAAGTATAGCCCTGCTTCAATGGAGTACCCGCACGGGTAATTACAAAAAGTTTAAGGAATACAGCGCTTTGGTTGATGCCGATACAGCCAGTCCTGGTTTTATCAGAGGTTTGTTGCGGCTCAAAACCAATCCTATACCGATAGAGGAAGTTGAACCGGTTGAAAATATAATGAAACGGTTCGTTACAGGTGCAATGTCCTACGGCTCCATTAGCCGCGAAGCGCACACCACGCTTGCCATTGCCATGAACCGCATTGGTGGACGGAGCAATACGGGCGAAGGGGGTGAAGATCCTTCGCGCTTTGTACCTCTCGAAAACGGCGACAGTGCCCGTAGTGCCATAAAACAGGTAGCCAGCGGACGTTTTGGCGTTACCACCGAATACCTTGTGAATGCAGATGAACTTCAGATAAAAATTGCACAGGGAGCAAAACCCGGCGAAGGCGGACAGCTCCCAGGTCATAAAGTAGATCAGATTATTGCCAAAACGCGGTATTCAATTCCGGGTATAACACTTATTTCGCCTCCGCCGCACCACGACATCTATTCTATCGAAGATCTTTCGCAGCTTATCTTTGATCTTAAAAATGTGAATCCACGGGCAAAAGTCAGCGTGAAGCTGGTTTCCGAAAGTGGAATTGGTACAATTGCTGCCGGTGTTACCAAGGCAGGCGCCGACCTTATCACCATTAGCGGTTTCGAAGGTGGAACAGGAGCAAGTCCTTCTTCTTCCATCAAACATGCCGGCTTACCTCTCGAACTGGGGCTTGCCGAAACACAGCAAACACTGGTGATGAATAACCTGCGCCGAAAAGTAATTATCCAGTCCGACGGGCAGTTAAAAAGCGGGAAAGATATAACTATTGCAGCTCTGCTGGGTGCCGAGGAATTTGGTTTTGCAACCTCAGCCCTTATTGTTTTGGGCTGTGTGATGATGCGCAAATGCCATCTAAACACTTGCCCGGTAGGCGTTGCCACCCAGGATCCTGAATTGCGCAGACGTTTCCACGGTGAAGCCGATAACCTGGTTACATTTTTCCGCTTCATGGCCGAAGAAGTCCGCGAAAACCTGGCTGCGCTTGGTTTCCGGAAAATGGATGATATTATCGGACGATCCGATCTGCTCGAAAGAAACCCGGAGATAAATCACTGGAAGATTAAAAACCTGGATCTTACCGATATGCTTGCTCTACCGGAAGAAGCTAAGGTTAATGCCATGCATTGTGTTGATGTTCAGGATCACAAAATAGATCATATTCTTGATATTGAATTGATAGCTGAAGCGGAAAAGGCCCTTGCCGATAAAGTGCCGGTGGTAATCCAAAGGCCGATTAAAAATACCGACCGTACAACAGGAGCTATGCTCTCGGGCAAAATTGCAACGCTTTACGGCTCGGCCGGACTGCCCGAAGGAACCATAAAATGCATTTTTAACGGATCAGCAGGCCAAAGCTTTGGTGCCTTTCTCACCAGTGGAGTGGAGCTTCGCCTCGAAGGTGATTCAAATGATTACCTTGGGAAAGGACTTTCCGGCGGAAGGATTGTTGTTGTTCCTCCCGTAGGGTCAACGTTTGAGGCTGATAAAAACATAATTATTGGAAACACAGTTCTTTATGGTGCTACAAGCGGCGAAATATATGTGTCGGGTGTTGCCGGCGAACGTTTTGGCGTGCGTAACAGTGGTGCTACTGCCGTTGTTGAAGGCGTTGGAAACCATTGCTGCGAATACATGACAGGTGGCAGGGTGGTTGTACTTGGAACTACTGGCAGCAATTTTGCAGCCGGTATGAGCGGCGGCGTTGCTTATGTTCTGGACGAGAATGGCGACTTCGACTATTACTGCAACATGGGAATGGTTGAGTTATCGCTTGTTGAAGATCGCAGCGATGTTCATGAACTTAATGGCCTTATTGTACGCCATTATCAGTTTACCAAAAGCAAAAAGGCAAAAATGATTCTGGATAATTTTGAGGAATATCTTTCAAAATTTATTAAGATTATCCCTTACGATTATAAGAAAGTACTTCACGAACAGAAACTGGAAGAACTCAGGAAGAAAATTGCTGAAGTGGAAGTGGATCTTTAAACGGAAGACGGAAGTAGGGAGATGGGGGAAGGGAGAATGGACTTGGGAGAGGTGAGAGGTGAGAGGTGAGAGGTGAGACGGGAAAAGGGAGATGGGAAACGGGAGACGGGAAAAGGGAGAAAGGAGATGGGAGAAGTGAGTTCAAAGATGAATGTTGGAAATTAACTGGATAGTATGAATAAATTTTTGAAAAGGAAACACATACATTCTTTTTAGCTGATTCGGTCTCCGGACTTGCGACCCATAAACAGATTCAAATTGCAAAAGAGAGGTAAAAGTTCTTTTTAATCACTTCGGTCTTCGGTCTCCGGACTTCCGACCCTTCAATAAATACAATCCCATCTAAATTACAGATGAATCAAAATAGAAGAAATTATGGCTGATGCACGAGGATTTTTAAAAATAAAAAGGAAGGATGCCGGTAATCGTCCCCTGAATGAAAGGATTGGCGACTACAGCGAAGTTGAACAGGTACTCAACAGCGAGGACAGGAAGTTACAGGCCTCACGCTGCATGGATTGTGGCATTCCCTTTTGCCACTGGAGTTGCCCGGTTGATAATCTGATTCCCGAATGGAACGATTTGCTTTACAAAGGCGACTGGAAAGGTGCTTACATGCGACTGGCAGCTACAAACAATTTTCCTGAATTTACAGGGCGAATTTGCCCTGCCAGTTGCGAACATGCCTGTGTGCTTAATATCAACGAAGAGCCTGTTACTATTCGTGAAAATGAAGTAGCCATTGTCGAAAAAGCTTTTGCAGAAGGATATATTAAGCCTGAACCACCCAAAACCCGCACCGGCAAAATAGTTGCTGTTATCGGTAGCGGTCCTTCGGGTATGGCTGCTGCCGATCTGCTGAATAAAGCCGGTCACCTTGTTACCCTTTTTGAAAAAGATGAAAAAGCAGGAGGATTACTGCGTTTCGGAATTCCTGATTTTAAACTCAGTAAGTCAACTATCGACAGGCGTTTGAACTTGATGATAGAGGAAGGCCTTATCGTAAAAACCGGAATCAACATTGGCAAAGATATTTCAGCAAAAGAAATTACAGACCGGTTTGATGCAGTGTGTATTGCGGTAGGAGCAACCCATCCCCGCGATTTACCTGCCGAAGGAAGAGGCCTAAATGGTATTCATTTTGCCATGGATTTTCTGAGCATGCAAAACCGTGTGAATGCTTCGCTGCTGAGTAAAGGTGAAAGCTCAATAAATGCTTCGGGTAAGAAAGTATTGGTTATCGGAGGCGGAGATACAGGCTCCGATTGTGTTGGAACTTCCATTCGCCAGAAAGCTGAAAGTGTAATGCAGATTGAAATCCTGCCCAAACCTCCCTTGACCCGTGCAGATGATAATCCCTGGCCTTATTTTGGTAAAGTGTTAAAAACATCTACTTCGCACGAAGAAGGCTGCCTGCGCGAATGGGGACTTTCGACCGTAAGATTCATCGGCGAAAATAACCAGCTCACAGGCGTTGAAGTCGAAAATGTGAAATGGAATATAAGGGAAGGACGTCATGTGATGGATGTAATTCCCGGTTCACTGCGAATAATACCGGCCGACCTGGTTTTACTTGCTATGGGATTTGTTCACCCTGTACTCGAAGGATTGCTTTCGGAACTGGAGCTTGAACTCAGTGTGAGAAAAAATATAAAAGTGGATGTAAATCATTCAACCAATCGGCAAAAAGTATTTGCTGCAGGTGATTCGGTGAGCGGTGCCAGCCTTGTAGTTAATGCTATTGCTTCGGGTCGAAAAGTAGCTAAAGAAATAGACAGGTTTCTTAGAAATACCTGATCTAAATGAGATTAGCAAAATACCTTCGCAATAACTTATTGATTTTGAAATCAGGATTGGCTTTAAGACAGTCCTGATTTTCTAACAATATATTGCCCCAATCGGAGCTGTTTTGTAGATTATTTGCACCAGCAAATAGCTATTGGTAAAATTAAAAGTAGCCCCATTTCAATTTGTCCTGTCAGGTACACAAAAAAAATCAAAGGTTTCAACTATTGTTATGTTTTTAACCGCATATCAGGGATTTAAATATTTAAAGTGTGTTTATACATCATTTTGAAATATAAAAACCACGAATCCCCTTTAAACAAGCGAACCACATATGCACATCCAAAACATAGAATTTCACAGAGAGAAATTTATGCGTAACTCCGGCCACAATTATAAAAAACTATGTGAAACCTATTTTGCTATGTTGCTATTCCGAAAAATCGGGACAAATTGTGGTTCGTTGCTTTGGATTTTCAGAAAACACGAAAACTGAGAACTTTCCTTCTTGGTAAAGAATTCAAACATTAATTCATCTTTTTTACAAAAACTTTCAACGTATCCTAAGCAGATAAGCAGTTACAAATATTTTATTTCTGAAAACTGGTCAGAAAAAGATAAAAAACTATTAAGAAAATTATTTAAAAGAAAAAACCCTTGTAAATAAATAATTTACAAGGGTTTAATTTTATTGAAGTCGGGGTAGTAGGATTCGAACCTACGACCCCCTGGTCCCAAACCAGGTGCGCTAACCGGACTGCGCTATACCCCGAACTATTTTACATTTTCTACTTTTAAAGAACTGGCGGAGAAATGGGTACTAGAACCCTATCTCTATATCACGCGTATTTATTCAGTTTTAGAGTTGAGCGAAACAATGTCCGCCTTTTTCCCACCTTCAAATTTTTCTTAATTTACTTCCCTTCTCCATCTTCTTGCGAGCGGCAAAGATACAACTTTCAGTTAATTTCAAAGAATTATTTTCCCTAAACTTATACATTTTGGTTAACATCTAATTCTCAATACAATATACAATTTTTACCCTCTGATTGTGTAATTCAACAGCAACAACAGATTAAATTGTGTCTCCGGATTGGTAATAAAAACTTTCAGTTTTCCGATGCATTTCAACGAAATACTCCACTAACATTTTTATTTTTGTTTTTTGATTGGGATGGAAAAGACAGCTCGCAGATTATATTTAGTAGATATTATAGAAAACTGTATCGTAGATGCCGTATTCAATGGCATTCTGTCAAATCGTAGGCTTGTTCATGCTGATGATTTAAGTTTTTACGATAAATGGATTCCAGGTGAGCTATTTGAAAACTTTCAGATAGATACTATTGAATTAATAAGGACCATGCCAGAAAATGATAGAGAATCATTCCTCCGTAAATCCCTGCAGCAATTCAAGACTCACACTCCGGAAATGAGGATTGATGCCTTCTATGATAAGTACTGGTATAATATTAATCCTGATGAACCTGATTGGATTATTAATTTAACCCATAAACGAAAAGTAAATCCAGTGCTGAAAGCCTACAAAAAGCACTTCTCAAAATTCGAAGAATATACGGCTAAGCTACATCTTGATTATATCGATTCAAGTTTGCTGAAAACATCAATTTCCCGATTACCCAGCAACTGTGAGTCTCTTATTGAATGCCTTTTCAAACCCAATAAATATTTCTCGATTTCCACATAATTTTAATACTTTGGCTTCCGCAAAAGCTATAAGTTTAAATATCTTTAAAGCGTTGGTTTTCACTTCCTCTGAAAGGGTGCTGCTATTAATAATCCCCTCAATATGGCTCAGATGCCGATGCTTTTCATTGTCCGGGTTTTCGACAATCACTTCGGCTTTGGTTCCTGAAATTCCACGTCGTATATCTTTGATAACTTTAAGGTGAAAACCTTGTATTTTAAGCTTTTGCAGTTCCTTTTCAAGGTAAGCAGCATCTACTCCCAGGTCAATCATGGCTCCCAGGTTCATGTCACCGCTTATCCCGGCGAAACAGTCATAATAAAGTATTCTCATATAGTTTAGATGCTTTTAGAAAAGAACTTAGAACATATTGTCATTCGGTAGTCATTCGTAAATTGCAGAAGGGAAACAGGCTTCATAATTTACGATCTTGGATTTACGAGGTACGATTGGGGGATTTACATTTCCTATTCTTAAAACATCCTGATTATTCGTAAATCTTCATTCGTAAACCGTAAATTTCTTTCTCCAGAAGGAATTTTTCGTCAGAAGGGAAATTTAGTCTTTTATGTGTTTTAACACCCTGTTCATTTTGCCCGAAACCAAACCTTCCTCGTCGATTTCACAATGCAGAAAACCGAGCGCTTTGATTTTCCTGATGATTTCATCCTGAACACCACTTAGTTTCAGCAAATCTTCTTTGCGAACTTCAATTTTTCCATACTCCCCGTAATGCCTGAACCTGACGTCTTTAAATCCATAGCTGTTCAGTATTTCTTCTGCAGTTTCCACTTGTTTAAGTTTCTCCCGCGTAACGGCTTGGTTATAAGGAATCCTCGAGCTCAGGCAAGGACTTGCTGGTTTATCCCAGTTAGGAAGCCGGAAGTATTTTGCAATCTGCCTCAGTTCTTCTTTCGATATATTGCAATCGACAAACGGAGCTTGTACCATATATTTTTTGGCAGCCTCCAGGCCCGGACGATAATCACCCAAGTCGTCGGCATTGGTACCGCTGAGCACTTCGAAGCCGGGGAATTTTTCGCTGATGATGCTTAGATCCTGGAAAAGATGCTCTTTGCAAAAGTAGCATCGGTTTACCGGGTTCTGATTGTAGCGTTCATCTTCAAGCTCTTTGGTAACAATTACTTCCAGGCGAATATCAAATTGTCTGCAAAATTCCTGTGCCTGGAGAAAGTCGCGGTTTTTCAGGCTTTCGGAGTTGGAAATCACTCCGACTGCATTTTCTTTACCCTGAAATTTACGGGCAAGGAAAAGCACCAGGGTTGAGTCTATTCCGCCGGAAAAGGCTACAATGGAACCTTTGCGTTGTGTAAACCAGAGTTCCAGCGCATGGAGTTTATCTGACAGTTGAGGAGTTATACTATTCATTATTAGTAATTTAAATTTGAGTAAAGTCCTGATGATAAGAATTCAACCTATCCTGATTTTAAAATCGGATGAACTTTGAATGCAGATTACAATCTGCCGGAAAATCAGGCGATCCTGGTGATTTTTAAAGTTTTCATAAGTCCATTTTTCATAGACCCTTTAAAAATGAACCTTTCAGATTCCATCCAAAATTATTTGCAAAAGTAACAGTTTTGGTGCTGGCAAAAATATCAATGTATTCCACGAAACTGATCTTCACAAAAGTTCATTCCACAAAACGCTTGACATATTGAATCAATGCCTGACTTCCTGCAACAGGAGTTATGCTTTCAGGAAGCCTGCGCAAATACCATGTGATTGTAAGGACTGATGATGCATTAGCTGAAACAGAGTTATATGCTGATTGTTTTTCGATTTCGTTGTAATACATTTTATCATTGGCCCAAAATTCCAGTTCTTTCTGGTAGGGTAACCCATTTTCCTGGTTGGGGAAGTTGGATTGGCTATCATCAAATTTCTTAATGTGTAAAAGCCTGTTTTTATCCACATGAGCAAGCCAGCCAGCTTTTCCGTCGGCATATCCTTTATAAAAAGTTTGCGAAAACCTGTACGAATCCCAGAAAGCAATTCCATCTAAAATTTCAAAGGCAGGGGCCAGGCCTCCGCATACTTCACCATTGATTGGGAATAATGTAAGGCCACCCACCGGAACACGCATAACTTCCCAGGTGGCAAATGATTTCGGCTCCGAACTTTTATTTGTGATTTCGTACTTAATTGTGAATGATGAATCGTGCAGATCGGCTGAAAAGGTTTTCGCGACGCTGAAACTGATGTTATTATTTGCTGTGGCAGCACCAGAAGTAAGTACAAGTTTTCCATCAACAATTCCTCCATTATATGGATCGGTATCAATTTCTTTCTGAGGAGGCCATCCCCACAGGTATTGCGGGCTCAGCCAACAGGTCGATCCATAATTGTCTTCCAACCCTGGTTTACTGTCGAGGTATAGAAATTCAGACTCATCCAGTTTATAAGATTCAATACGGGCGCCATGCGATGGATTTATAACAACCGTAACATTCCCGATATGGAACACATATCGGTGATTCTCGTCAAGAGTAGGAATAACAGGCTGTTGCGCTGAAAGATGAACAATATTCAAAAACAGAAACAGCGATAACATTGCTCTCATTTTTTTTGAGTATTTAGGCATAATTATATAAAAGCAACTGTCTTCTGGTGAAATGTAAGAATTGCATATATTGCATTTATCATTTTCAAAATTAGGTTAGATTGCCGTTACAGTTTAGGAAGGGAAAAATCTAGTAAACAACAACCTTTTTGGATACCATATTCTTGTTGCTTTTTAGATTGAGTATATATAATCCTGAAGGAATGTCACTGAGATTCAATACATGTTCTTTGCCGGTCTTTTCAAATTCTCCTTTAAGCAAAGTTTTTCCTGTAATGTTAAGTAATTCGTAGGATTGCATATCCACCGACGGAATCGAAACATAGAGTTTATCGTGAGCCGGGTTTGGATACACCTGGAGTTGTTTTTCCGGATTAGTGCTAACCGAAACTGTAGTTCCTGAAAGGAGTAGCTCGCCAAACAAATTTGCGTTCATCCAGCTGTCGAGTCCGCCCGGCTGAGTTGCGAGGAAATCTTCGCGTCCTTTTCCATCGTCTTCGCAATAAGCCATGGTAAAGCCCATCAGTTTATTCGGAGTAAGTGTAAGCGGTGTATTTGCATTATCTTCATTAAAAGTATCATCGAAAATCCTGATAGCAATCTCTGCAGTGTGCAGCTTCCCAACGGAGTGAACAGCTATATCAACATTGTTGTTGAAAAGCTTGGGTACAAAATCACCATCGTTGCTCAAATCCACCGCATCAAGCGTTATAGGGCTGATGTGATAGGCAAATGCATTGTAAGCCTGTGAGCAGCACTTATGATCGCCACCACTTTTATCCTCGTCAATGAATATTTCAATGCAATCCTCCTCCCAATAATTTGTGAGGGGATCAGCAATATCGTCGTTAAATACGTCGTCAGTAATTTCCATCAGAACGTATATCATTTCGGGAGTCCACACCACTTTATAACGGGCATAAAAATCGGATGAATCAGGCATAGGTCTGTTGGAGAACCATTGTTTATTAAGTACGCCCCAGGTTCCGTCAGCCCAGCATTCGTCGCTGGCTATGCCATCCAGCACCGGCGCAACATTTGTTTTCATGGCTGTGTACCTTACCTTTTGGCAAGTTCCGTTCAATACGCTAAAAAAAAGCGCTACAAGTAATCCTGAAGTGAGTAGTATTTTGGTCATTATTTTTTTTTTATAAAAGTAAAGCTAAAAGTAATATTGTGGGATACTAATAGTGTGCCTGCAACATTTGAACCTCGTATATGATTAATTATTTCCTTCTGAGATATTCTGGCAGCTGCCAGGATGACTGCATCCGAAAAAGCAGTTATCCAAAAAACAAGATGAAACAATTGTATTTTTCAATGAATATACTCGCTAATGTGGTCAATTGTTACATTCATGATGTTCATTTAGCCCATTTTGACCTGCCATGAATTTTTAATTAAAAGGAATTCGTAACATTGAAGTTTATTCCTGAAATCAGGGATTAAAAGCTTTTGATTCATAATTTAAACATCTGCCATGTCACGTTTTAGTTTGCAAAATTTAGCTTCCTACATTGTTCGGAAAAAGTTAGTTGCCCGAGTTACATTTTACCTTATAGGAACCGGTTCTGTGTTATGGTTTCTTTTCAGGGTCGTACCTAAACCAAGCAGGGCAGCCTATCCCTGTATGCAGGCAGCAGCACCGCTAATGAGCAGTTTTGTGCTTTACCTTTTATCGCTTGCAGGATCGGTAGTTGCTTTTCGTAAAGCCCGTAACAAGTACTTCCAGGCAAAATACTGGGCTGCTGCATTTTTGGCAATTATATCTGTAACGGCTTTTGTAGTTTTTTCTGAGAGAAGTGCTTTCAGTTCCTTTGCCGGAATAACCGGGAAAGCCGCGATACTTGAAAATCCCAATACACCCATCGGCGTGGCTAAAGGAACATACCCCGGACGTGTAAGCTGGGTTATGGATAAAAATGCTACCAACGAAAACTGCCCGAATACTACCAATGATTACTGGTTTATGGATAAGAATACCAATCAGACAGCAGTGAATAATATGCTGGCTAACGGGTTAAAAAGCTTAACAGGGGAAACTAATTGCACCAATGCCTGGGATGCACTTTTCCACTATTTTAACTATTCTCATTCCAAAGGTTGGAAAGGTTATACCCCTGGTGAAAAAATCGTAATTAAAATTAACCTGACCAGCTTAGGCAATGGTGGCAGAAACCTGTCAAAGGATATGAATGCCACTCCGCAACTGGTGCTTTCGCTATTGGAACAACTTATTGATACCATGCATGTTGCCCAGTCGGATATCACTATTGGTGATCCTTACCGCGGATTTTCAAATGATTACTGGAACAAATGCCATGCAAAATATCCTAATGTACATTACTTTGAAGGTCTGGGAACCGATGGCCGTGAACAGACGAAACTTTCAGTCAATGATGT
The DNA here is from genome assembly GCA_038249635.1 of Bacteroidales bacterium. GTDB lineage: Bacteria > Bacteroidota > Bacteroidia > Bacteroidales > UBA4417 > UBA4417. The sequence goes on from JBBSDG010000039.1 coordinate 15,725, forward strand.
CTTTTTTACAAGCGATGATAATTTTCAGTCGCGGCTTCCTGTAGCTTACATGGAGGCAGCTTACCTTATCAATATGCCTTGTCTTAAATCGCATGGTTCGGCAGGGATTTCCGTAGCAGCAAAAAATCATCAGGGCTCAGTTATCGGACCCGATCAGGATGCAACCAACCAGGGAATGGGAGGCTATTTGCATTACTGTTTCCCTGATACCGATGCTAACCGGGTAATGGGAATGTACCGTCACCTGGTTGATTATATGGCTCATGAAAAGCTCGGAGGCAACACGCTTGTTTATATTGTTGATGCTATCTGGACGGGCAGAGACTGGTTTGGCGCTGTCGAAAAATGGAAGATGGCTCCTATCAGCAGTGACTGGCCTTCATCGCTGTTTCTTTCGCAGGATGCAGTGGCTATTGAATCCGTAGGGTTTGATTTCCTGTATAATGAATACAAAAACTATTCTTCCAGTCATAATAATCAGCTTTTCCCGACCATGGTTGGGGTTCAGGATTATATTCACCAGGCTGCTGACCCTTCTAACTGGGCTGCGGGAACTAAATATGATCCGAATCATGCAGATCATCATAGCCCGGTAGGATCGCTTGGAGTACACGAACACTGGAATGATGCTACTTTAAAACAATACTCCCAGAATCTTGGTCTGAATAAAGGAATTGAACTGACAACAGTACCGTTGAGCCTGATTACTGATTTGAAAGTGAGTGTGACAGGAATTTCTTTACCATCAAGCCTTACTGTTTCTGTTCAAACTACACTTACAGCCACACTTACTCCTTCAAATGCTACCAATAAAGCAATAATCTGGGAATCGAGCGATCCTTCCATAGCCACTGTTGACCAGAATGGCGTAATTGTGCCACTTAAAGTTGGAAATGTAGTTATAATTGCTATCTCAAAAGATGGATATAAGAGGGCAACCATGAATGTGAAATCCGATTTCGGAGTAGGTATCAAACAAAACCCGGTAACTGAATTTAAGGTTTATCCGAATCCGGTCAGGGATAATGCGTCGGTTAGCTACACGTTAAAGGAAAATGCAGTGTGTTTCGCAGAATTGCTCAGCATGGAAGGGAAGAAGGTTTACAGCACTTCGGAAGAAACACAGTTTGCAGGTGTTAACACCCTCACAATTAATCTGGGCGGAAACAATCTGCCGGGTGGGAATTACCTGGTACGGCTTGTGGCAAAAGGTAAAACTACACACGTTAGCACTACAAAAATACTTTTAGTAAAAAACTAAAATCCGGATTTAACTACGCCAGGTTCATTTTTGAGAATTAATCTATTCATTTAACTGTTTGATTTACTATGAATATAAATCCAAAAACGCGTTTTGTTTTGTTTTGTTTGATCTTACTTTTATTTACTCAATGTGAGAGAAATAATGATAAGAAAGAGACTGGTGATGAAACACTAAAGGAAGTAACAAAGCAGGAAATAATAAACCAATCCGTGAAATGCCTGATTGTTGATGATATCGGAAATAAATGGCTTGGAACCGATTCAGCATTATATATGTACGACAATTTTTCCTGGTATAAATTTGTTGCCAGTAATATTTCGCACGTAAATTCGCTGGCAATACGCGATGGACTGATACTGGTAGCAACAGATTCGGGTGCATACTCCCTGAGCCCGGTAAAAGCAAGCGCTTCTGTTGTTGATACACTTAGTTTCAATCAACCTGGTGGCACTTTTCAGCAGGAGAATGTTTTCAATACAGGAATGGGTCAAAGAAACTGGTTTGGTACACCCGCTGGCTTATCGATGTATGATGGAAACAAATGGATGCAAAACAAGGCTATCAGCAACAACCTTGTGACTATATCGAAGGTGCACAGCATGGCCTTTCGCAAGAATGATGCTTTTTTTGGTACTTACGGCTCTTACCTATACCATGTGAAATATAACCCGCAAACGGATGCCATCACCGGCGCTTCACAAATGTTGGGAGGCGCAGATAACCCAGTTCTAAATTATAACGGTGAATTAACCACCGATACCATTTTTTGTGTGTTTGCCGCCGCTGACAGTTCAATATGGTTTGGTTCCGTAAAAGGTCTTACCCGCAATAAAGGAGCAACAAAAAACGGATTGTTCGA
>JBBSDG010000040.1:0-17537 GCA_038249635.1 Bacteroidales bacterium
CGTAGAAATCCGTTCAGTACTTACCTGCGAATCAAAACAAGGTGTTTGCGCAAGATGCTATGGTCGTAACCTGGCAACAGGCCGTATGGTCCAGAAAGGTGAAGCTGTAGGTGTTATTGCTGCACAGTCGATCGGTGAACCAGGAACACAGCTTACACTCCGTACTTTCCATGTGGGCGGTGTGGCTGGTGCAAATATTGCATCGGCATCACGTATCGTAGCTAAATACAACGGTGTTATTGAAATTGATGAACTTCGTTCGGTTGCTTATAAAAATGCCGAAGGACGTACATACGAAATCGTTTTAGGCCGTTCGGCTGAAATGAGGATCATTGATCCTTTGACAGGAATTATCCTGGCATCGGGACATATTCCTTATGCTTCGAACCTTTATTTCGCCAATGGTGCAACTGTTACTAAGGGCGATCTTATTACTGAATGGGACCCATACAATGCGGTTATCCTTTCGGAAGTTGACGGTAAACTGGCATTCGAAAACATTACCGAAGGTGTTACTTTTAAAGTGGAAGCCGATGAGCAAACAGGTTACCAGGAGAAAGTTATCATTGAGTCGCGAGTTAAAGGTAAGAATCCTTCGATGAAGATTATTTCTTTCGAAGGTGAAGAACTCAAAAACTATGACTTACCTGTAGGTTCCCACTTACAGATTGAAGAAGGAAAAATGCTTAAGGCCGGAGATGTTCTGGTTAAGATTCCTCGCGCGGTTGGTAAAACTGGTGATATCACCGGCGGTCTGCCACGTGTAACCGAATTATTCGAAGCACGTAACCCATCCGATCCTGCTGTTGTTTCCGAAATCGACGGTGTTGTAACTTTTGGTAAGAAACTGAAACGTGGTAACCGCGAAATCATCATCACTTCCAAAACCGGTGAAGAACGCAGCTATCTTATTTCAACCTCGAAACAGATACTTGCACAGGAAAACGACTATGTTCGTGCCGGTACTCCTTTATCCGACGGTGCTATTACTCCTGCCGATATTCTGGCTATCAAAGGCCCGATGAAAGTTCAGGAATATATCGTTAACGAAATCCAGGAAGTTTATCGTCTGCAGGGTGTTAAAATCAATGACAAACACTACGAAGTGATTGTCCGCCAGATGATGCGCAAAGTTGAAGTTGTTGATCCGGGTGATACCAAATTCCTCGAAGGGGAACTGGTTAACAAGATTGACTTTAACGAGGAGAACGACTGGATTTTTGGCAAGAAGATTGTTGAAGATCCGGGTGACAGCACAAACATGAAACCAGGACAGATTATCAGTGCACGCAAGCTTCGCGATGAAAATTCGCTTCTTAAACGCCGTGATAAAAAACAGGTTGAATCGCGCGACGCTAACTCCGCTACTGCCAAGCAGGTTCTGCAGGGTATTACCAGGGCTTCGTTACAGGTTCGCAGCTGGATTTCGGCAGCATCATTCCAGGAAACTACAAAGGTTCTGACACAGGCTTCGATACAGTCGAAGAGTGACGAACTGCTTGGTTTGAAGGAAAATGTAATTGTTGGTCACCTGATCCCTGCCGGTACCGGTCTTCGTGAGTACGAACACTTAATTGTTGGTTCGCGCGAAGAGTACGACAGGATGTTGGCTTCGAAAGCTGAATAAATTCTGACTCAAATATTGAATGGGGAAACTGTATCAACACATTGATCGGTTTCCCCATTTTTTTGTAACAAAAAAAAGTATTAAATTTAACAGCTAATATTTATGGACATGAATGATCCGAATAACCAAAATCAAAACCAGATCAACATTGAGCTTTCCGATGAGGTGAGTGAAGGTATTTACTCAAATCTTGCGGTAATCACGCATTCTAATTCCGAATTTGTAGTTGATTTCATAAAACTTATGCCAGGTGTTCCCAAGGCTAAAGTAAAATCACGAATTATTCTTACCCCACAACATGCCAAGCGTTTGTACCGTGCATTAAAAGACAATATAAGCAAGTTTGAGGCGGTTCATGGAACTATCAAAGAAACAGAAGGTGGAGATTATCCATTTCAATTGAGTGGCCCTGCCGGACAGGCATAAAAAAACAGACTTTTTCAAGTTAAAAAACGAGGCTTCAGCTACTGAAACCTCTTTTTTTTTATTTCGGTAGTTACTAGCTGTTAAGTATTTATGTTTCATATCAGGCTGATCAATGTTGCGCTTGGCCTTTGACACCATGAACCCAAGTATTTTTTTTAGCTTTCATTTGTAAGACTTTCGATCTTTAGCATCTTATGAAATTTACCATAGTTGTCAGCCAAAAGTTCATGCCTTTGCAGCAGTTCGGTAAGCGAGGCTTTATTTTATTTTGATGTGCTGGAAATGTTCGGACATCATAAGCAATACTATTTTAATTGACTTAAATAGATCCTTTAATTAATTTGAAAATTCATTCGTAATTTTTTCTTCGTACTTTTTGCTTGATCAAAAAGTACCAAAAAATCAATTCTTTATAACAATGCTGGCGTTTCTAAGCCAGAGGTATCTCCTCCCAATACAAGGCATGAAAGAGTAGTACAATTCCAAACAGTTGTAGTTGCTGTGTATTGCTACGCACATGCCATTCGCACATACCTCCGGCTAAGAACCGCAGGCGCATTTTTATAAGGCCGGTCCCTTCTAAGAGAGCTTCCTCTTATGGTAACATTGCGGAACAACGATTGGACTTTTCAGGTTAATTTTCAGGGTGTAGGGACCGGCCTAATTGAAATTTCACAACAGATGTTAATGAAGGGAAACAGCGCGGGCATGTGCGTAGCAAAACACCAGTCTCACGTGCTGTATGGATTTGGACAAATCTATCAGGCCTTGTTTTGCGAGCCTTACCGATTCGTACATGTGATTGAAATTTATAATGAGCCTTGACCTTTTATTCGCCGAATACTTATTTTTAAAGGATCTTAGGAGACCACTTCGTTAAGTTGGTGCTTTTGTACCTGTACTGAGCGAAGCCGAAGTATCAAGACAAAAGGGCAAGAAAAAAAAGAAACTGAATTTAGACTTATGTATTCTTTTCCCAGCACAAAAAAATAATATTTAGTCGGTAAGCGATGCTGATTCAATCTTAAAGATTTGAAAATCAAATGAAAGCAATATCTGAATTTTTCGAAGATAAGAAGCAATATTAAATTCACAATATAAGGAATACTCAAAAAAAAGGCTGCCCTTTCGGACAGCCTATTTAAGTTCATACGCTTTTGGCAAGAGTAAGTAGTTAAACGTTAAATAACGAATTGACAATCGGATCATTTTTGCTGGTGCGGTCATCAATACGTTTATCCATCATAAGCGGATATACACATTCGTCAATCAAAGCCTGGCTTGTGCGGGTTGTAACCTTATAGGCACGACCGGCAGCAGAGGTTGATTCGTAGGAGAAATCCCAGCCAAGAACCATCACCCTGGTGCCGTGGCTGTTGATTTTCTTGATCAATGGCACATAATCGGTGTCACCGGCTATAATAACAACTACATCAAGTTGTTTTAATAATGTAAGCTCATAGGTTTCAAGCGAGAACCATACATCAATACCTTTTTCTTCGGCTTCGCCCGTGCGGGAGTCAACTAAAAGAGGATAATTGTGTGTTGTGATGCCTTCATACATGAAAATGTCGTCGATGCGGCGCTCATTTGTCATTTGTGTTAAACGGTACGATTCGTCAGGGTATTTCTTTTCCAACTGACTTGTCGAATAGCGGCCGCGAAACCAATGTGTTTCAACTACTTGACAATAACGCTTTTCGGCGTTCTCAAGTTTTGAGATCTCATCGCGTAGAAATTCAGCAAGACCATTAAAGTTAATGGTGCTTTTGCGCTCATGATGGTACCTGTAGTACGAATTGACTTTCAGAAAGAAAGTTCCATCAATGAACAGTCCGATTTTTTTGATTTTTTCTTCCATCTAATTATTTATAAAAATTACACTATAAGGTTGTGATATAAAATCTAAATAGATAACAGCAACCCCGTTAAATTGTTCATGCTCTTCATTTAGTACTTGTGAATAATTTATGTTTTAGAAATGACAATAGATTACACACGAGATTGCAGCCCGTACTTTTGATGAAGAACCGCAAATATAAACCAAAAATGTTTAAATCCAAAGATTGTAATAAAAATAATTAACATAAAGATGTTTATTATTATTTTAAGGTTTCTCTTGTTGAATGCTTCAAAACCAGATACATACAAAATTTTCTAAAAAATTATAAAATTATATTAACCTTGATATACAGGAAAATTCTATTACATAGTTTATTTCATCCTGTGGGACCAGGAATATTTACCGCTGGTTTCTTTTTTTGTTGTACTTGTGCTGATACGCGTATCAATCCGTATTCGTGTAAAATAATCGCGGAAGTATTGCGCAAAAAATACACTTCCGAGGGTTGGCTTATCTGTATTCCGGTAATTGAGCCAAAGTTCCCGGGGTTCACCAATCCACACACCTGTTATTTTGTTGGTGAATTTATTTTGTCTGAGCAAATTTATCCCGTTTTTATCGAAAACAAATTCCCATTCACATCCGTATATTGCCTGCCCGCTGGGTTGAAAGGCAGGCAGAAACCAAACGCTGACAGTAAGGTCGGGGTTTCGGTAAATAAAGGTATTGAAATAGAGGTTACTTGTATCGCGGATTGACCGAAACTGTGTATTTGCCCTAGCCAGTGCTGAACCCGATGCAATCAGTTTTGAGGTGTCGGAAATGCCTGTAAAATCGGAAACTCTATTTGCCGAATCAAATATAACATGTTGTGTTATTCTAAAAGAATTGCCATCCGATATCCCGCCTATTGTATGCCAGGCTTGGTTTTCGGAAAAGCTAAACCAATCCGAGGAACTAACATCCTCCAGCTTACTGAATTTGTCAACGGCCAGTTGTGTATAATATTCGCATTCGATAAACCGGTTTGCAATTTCAAGTTGTTTATCAAAAGTGATTGAATCAAATTTAAGATTTGGAGATTGGGTCTTTCCAATCCATGGGAAAAGCAGGATGAAGAGGAAAAACAGAATTGATTTTTTCATTCGTGATTTGAAATAATGGTAAGATGAAGACTTAAAGATAAGAATCAATCGTGAACCGGCGGATTGAAGAAGCTTCTTTCGTCAGTTTTGTGATAACGTGTTTTCGTTGCTAATAGTTTACATGTTGGATTAAAAAAGCGACGGCACCTTTCCGGAACCGTCGCTTTTGAATATGCTTATTATTTGCTCTTATCCGGGGCAGCCGGAATGGCAGGCTGTTCCTTATACGTTTTTAGTTCATCAAGCACTACTTCTATTGCTTTATTAAGCTGATCGTCAATACCCTCATATTCCCTTGAGGGATCGTTATCGATATCAATATCCGGCTCAACGCCATAGCCTTCGATGATCCATTTACTTTCGTTTGCAGAATAACTGGCAAATTCAGGTTTGCGAAGGTCGGCGCCATCAACGAAGGGTAAAGTTCCCCTGATGCCAACTACACCGCCCCAGGTGCGTTTTCCAATTACCTTTCCCAATTGGTGTTTTTTAAATCCATAGGGAAAAAGGTCGCCATCGGAAGCTGAATAATTATTGATGAGTAAAACTTTCGGCCCCAGCATCATTTTGGTTGGAGTATGTCCAATCTGCTCAACATTACGCGCCATATTGCTTCTTTGAATTTCGCGGCTGAGGCGTTCAATAATCATAGGCGAAACATTTCCACCGCCGTTGCCACGGTCGTCGATAATCAAGGCTTTTTTTGCTAATTGCGGATAGAAATATTTAACAAATTCATTCAGTCCCGCAGCACCCATATCCGGAATATGTATATAACCAACCTGGCCGTTTGTAGCTTTATCAACTTTGCGGATATTATTCTGAACCCATGTGTAATAATAGAGATCGGATTCGTCACTTACCGGCACTACAAGAACTTTGCGGCCACCTTCGGTTGCTGAGGCGTTAAGGGTAAGTTCAACATTTTTATCCGCTTTGTTGATGAGTGCTGTATATATATCAGGCATTTCTTTTGTTGATTTGCCATTTACAGAAGTAATGAATTCCCCTTTTACCGCACCCACGCCAACTTCAGTGAGCGGCGAATGCAGATCAGGACTCCAGTTGGCTCCCTGCAACAGGCTGTCGATACGGAAATACCCGGAGGCATCTTTGCTGAGCCTGGCTCCCAAAAGTCCAAGACTAATCTTTTCGACAGGTTTGCGCTCGCCACCGTTAATATAAGCGTGGCCAACACTGAGTTCGGCAATCATTTCGCCCATGAGGTAAGTGAGATCATTACGATTATTCACCGAAGGGAGCATTACTGCATATTTGTCGTGCATTGCCTTCCAATCAACGCCATGCATATTCGGAACATAGAAGAAGTCGCGCATCTGGCGCCAGGCTTCATCATAGATCTGTTTCCATTCCTGCCTGTTGTTTACCCATACTTTACAATCGGATAAATCGATGTATTTTTCAGTGCTGATTTTCGAAGAAGGCAGGTCAATCATTGCAAACCTGTTTTTCTGCCTAACGAGCATTTTCTTTCCATCGGCAGTGATGTCGAAATTAATATCAGAACCCAGGTCCGATTCCTTTTTTTGTTTCAGGTCGTACACCTTTGCTGACATTCCTTTGTCGTTGGAAGTATTGTAATAAATCTTATCCTCAACCGACCAAATGTTCCAGTAATTTCCTGCCTCAACGGGGATTTCGATAATGCGCTGCTGTATTCCTTCCAGATCAATTTTAACGGGTTTAACTTCAGGTTCTTTTGCTTTTTCATCTTTCCCGGCCTTATCCGTTTTTCCGTCTTTTTTGTTTTTATCCGTTTTTTTATCTTTATCCATTTTTGCATCTTTCTGATCCCTGGAATCATCCATTTTAACCTCATCGTTCGAAGGCGCAAATGGCGAAGGCGTATCTTTTGCGAGGGTAACCAGGTAGAGTTTTGTCATATTTTCGTAAGCATAATTCCATTCCACATTGCTGTAAATGGGATCGAAAGTGCGATCGGAAGTAAAAATAAGGTATTTCCCGTTTTGCGAAAAAGTAGGCTGATCCGACGAAAACCATTCATCAGTGACTTCGTAATTTTTTTCGTCGGAGGTATTGTAAAGCATAATTTGCTGCATGCCGTTATCAAGGGCATGACTATAGGTAATCCATTTACTGTCAGGCGACCAGTCTAAACTTCCGAACTCCCATATTTTTGATCTTTCGACAAGAGTAACCGCTTTCGAAGCAAGATCAACGTATTGCAAACGCAGCATTTTATCGTTCCACATTATTTTTTTGCTGTCGGGCGACCAGCGGATATTAAATTTATAGGTATCGGCACCAGTGGTCAGTTTCAGGACAGGCTCACTTCCATCCTGTTTTGCAACATATATTTCGTATTCGCCGCTGGCATCGCTCAGGTATGCAATCCATTTGCCATCGGGTGACCAGGAGCCTTCCCGATCGTGTGCATTGCTGCTTGCGGTGAGGTTGCGGGTAATGCCTTCTTTAACCGGAACGGTAAAAATATCGCCACGACCAGTAACAACAATACGGTTGCCATCAGGTGACGGATTCACCGAACCCATGAAACGTGTTGCATCTTTAAGTTCGCTGCGCGAAGTGTTAAAGTCATCGGCAATCTGAATTGTAATTTTGGTTGATAATTGTGTTTTCAGATCGAAAATATAAATGTAACCGCCATTCTCATAAATTATACGATTGTCGCCGGCCGATGGGAATTTGATATCAAATTCGGTGTAGTTGGTAACTTTCCTTGTCTGGTTCGTTTTCAGGTTGAAACTGAAAAGGTTCATGGTACGGTCGCGGTCGGAGCAAAAATAAATCTCATCTCCAAACCACATGGGAAAAATCTCCTGCGATTGAGTCTTGGTTATATTCCGGGTGGTTTTGGTGGCAAAATCATGAATCCAGATATCGTCGGCCATGCCACCTTTATAATACTTCCAGGTGCGGAATTCGCGGAAAACCTGGTTATAGGCAAGTTGCTTACCATCTGCTGAATAGGAGCAGAATCCTCCGGCAGGAAGCGGCAACTCCTGCGACATTCCTCCTGTAACAGGAACCGTGAATAGCTGTCCGATAAAGTCGTTGAACGTTTGCTTACGTGATCGGTAAATTATGCTTTTGCCGTCAGGTGTCCAGCCCATCACAATATTATTAGGTCCCATCCGGTCGCTGATATCGTCGCGGCCAAGGGTTGCTGTTGTGGTTAGCCTTAACGGAACACCTCCCTGAGCAGGCATGGTATAAATTTCAGTATTTCCATCATACTGAGCAGTAAATGCAACTGTTTTTCCGTCGGGCGAAAAGTGCGAACACATCTCGTAACCCGCATCGCTTGTAAGTTTGCGCGCCATACCGCCGCTAACCGGAACGGTATATAAATCACCGGCATAGGAAAAAACAACCTGGTTGCCACTTACAGTCGGGAAGCGGAGCAAGCGTGCTTCATCCTGTGCAATAAGCACGACTGGGACACTAATCAGAAAGATCAGGAAAAGAAAAAAGGTGAAGAGTCGGTTCATTAGAAGTAAGTTTAAATTTATGATTTAGAAGTATAAGCTTGAGATTTAGGAGAAACAAAGTTAAACATTCAGTTGTTCGTTCATAAAGTTTAATCATTAAAAAAATGATGTATTCTGAAGTTTAAATAAATATGATATGTGGTGATGCTGTTGTGTTAAAAATATTAATTTAGCAACCTTATTTCACAATTAAAATAATGGATTTATTAGCTTCCGAAGGTTGGTTTTTTACCTGGGTAATGCTCCCGGCACTCATATTTCTTGCCCGAATCATGGATCAGAGCATAGGTACACTCCGACTTATATTCATCTCGAAAGGAATGAAGCATATTGCTCCGTTTCTTGGGTTTTTCGAAGTCATCATCTGGCTACTGGCTATCGGACAGATTATGCAGCATCTTGATAACTGGCTATGTTATCTTGCCTATGGTGCCGGATTTGCTGCAGGAAACTTTATCGGCATAACCCTGGAGGAAAGGTTATCCATAGGAACATCCATATTCAGGGTTATCCTTTCCAGCGAATCGCCTGAACTTATTGCAGCTTTAAAACTGCATAATTTCGGACTTACAATTATCGATGCCCAAGGATCCAAAGGGAAAGTGAAAGTATTATTTTCAATAATAAGGCGAAAGGAAATCCCTTTGTTTCTGAAAACATTGCACGACCACCACCCGACAGCTTTTTATACCATTGAAGATGTGAAGGAAGCCAAGGACGGCGTTTTTAAGCATGTTCAGCATAAATCGCTGGCAAGCGGAATGGCATCAATATTGAAAAAGTCAAAATAAATTGAGGTATTGCTATAATTGACCCGGAACCAAAATCATTTTTGAGACTACTAATTTAAAACACTCATATACTTAATTGAATTTCGATGAAAACTAAAAACATTGGCTTTAATTCCAAACTCATCCACGGTGGCGAGTTTAACGATGCACTCGGAAGTGCTACAGTGCCGATTTACCAGACATCTACTTTTAAATTCGACAGTGCCGAGCATGGTGCTGCCTGTTTTGCCGGTGAGAGCGATGGTTATATTTACACAAGGATTGGCAATCCAACCATTCATGCGCTGGAAACATTACTGGCCGAACTCGAAAATGGTTTTGGCGGAGTTGCAACCAGTTCGGGAATGGGCGCAGTAAATACTGTTTACGGAGCCATGCTGGCGCAAGGTGATCATGTGGTTAGCTCAGCCGCTGTATATGGTCCTTCGCGTGTTGTGCTCGAAACGTATTACAAAAAGTTTGGCATAGCAGCCACATTTGTAAATACGGCTAATATTGAAGAAATTCGTGCTGCCATCAGGCCGGAAACCAAATTGTTATACATCGAAACACCCTCGAACCCTACTATTGAAATAACCGACCTGAAAGCTTGCTGCGAACTTGCTCATAAACATGGAATCCCGGTTGCAGTTGACAATACTTTTTGCAGCCCATACCTTCAGCGACCGCTCGAATTCGGTGCCGATATTGTATTACATTCACTTACCAAATTCATTAACGGTCATGCCGATATTGTTGGTGGTGTTGTGGTTGCAAAGGATGAAACGCTGTATAAGAAGCTGCGTTCGAATATGGTTATACAGGGATTTAATATGGATCCGCACCAGGCATACCTTGTTATCCGTGGTGTTAAAACTTTGAGTGTCCGTATGGACAGGGCTCAGGAATCAGCTATGAAAATTGCAGAATACCTTGAGAATCACCCAAAAGTTGAATGGGTGCGTTATCCCGGGCTACTCTCACATCCGCAGCATGAACTTGCAAAAATACAGATGGATGGATTCGGAAGTATGATCAGTTGCGAATTGAAGGGAGGCCTGGAAGCTGGCCGCATATTGATGAACAGCGTTAAGATGGCTATTCTGGCAGTTTCGCTGGGCGGCGTCGAAACACTGATACAGCATCCTGCATCCATGACCCATTCAAAAGTTTCGGCTGATGGCAAAATAAAAGCCGGCATTACCGACGGACTGGTTCGCTATTCGGTAGGAATTGAGGATGTAGAGGATCTTATTGCAGACCTTGAACAGGCGCTGGAAAAAGTATAGCCCCTAACTAAAAGCCAGAGAATAAAAATGTTTGAATAATGAATGCTTCGGCTTACTTCGGCTTCGCTCAGTAACCAACGCTCATCTCAGATACCGAAAAAGGAATATCGAATTTTGAGGTGAAAAGGACAGTTTAACAACCCAATTCATGGAACCTGAAATCAGACTAAGGTTCTTAACTTAAGCATTTATGATTTCTTGTTCAGGATTCTGTGTTTTTTAAACCTGGAATGTGTAATATTTATTTTGAAAAAACAAAATTTACATTATTGCTCAAATACCATTGACTCTGCTTTTATCCTTATTTCATGCATTTAAAATCCGGCCCCCATGCCGGATTTTTTTATCTTTGCTTTTTATACGTTTCTCTGGTATTTATGAAAAGGATCAGCCTCATATTGGTTTTACTTATTTGCTTTATTTCAGCCCGGCCACAAAAGGTTGCTGTTGTACTTAGCGGGGGCGGAGCTAAAGGGGTAACTCATATTGGCGTACTACGTGCACTGGAAGAGAGTGGAATTCCGATTGACTATATTGCAGGTACTTCGATGGGTGCGATAATAGGCGGACTTTATGCTTCAGGTTATTCGCCCGACCAGATGGAGCAGATTATCAATTCCGAAGAGTTTACAAAATGGGTATCCGGGAAACTTGATCCTGAATATACTTATTTTTTCCGTAAAGGACAGCCAGACCCATCATGGCTTAGCTTTAAGTTCAAATATGATTCCATATTACAAACCAGGCTGCCGACAAATATCATTTCGCCTGTCCGTATGGATTTTGCCTTTCTCGAACTTTATTCAGAAGCTTCAGCCGTAGCAGGTTACGATTTTGACAAGCTGATGGTCCCATTTCGCTGCGTTGCATCCGACATACGTTACAACAGCCCCTACATTCTGCGAAAGGGTGATTTAAGTTCGGCAATCAGGGCATCAATGACCTTTCCGTTTTATTTTAAGCCTATCCGGATTGATGGCAGGTTACTTTTTGATGGAGGTATGTACAATAATTTTCCTGCCGACGTGGCTTTGGAAGATTTTTCGCCCGATATTATTATCGGTAGTAAGGCAGCGGGGAATTATGGACCGCCAAAGGAAGATGATATAATATCTCAGCTTGGCAGCATGCTGATGGGCGAAACCAAACTTGACCTGTATTGCGATGCAAGTGTCCTGATTGAACCCAGCCTTAAGGATGTTAATGTTATTGATTTTTCGAATACCGAAGCTTTTATCGACAGCGGATATGTAGCAGCTATGCGTATGATACCTCAGATTCGACAATTTGTGGTTAGAACAGTTTCAAAAGCCATGCACGATACCATTCGCAAAAACTTTAACAGTCGGAAGCCTGAGTTGGCGATAAACAGCGTTGAAGTTCATGGTCTGGAACAGGGACAATCTTTATATGTAGCAAATGCAATCCTAGGTCAGTTCAGGTGGCGTAAAGCTGATGCCTATTATGGACATGACCTCTCGCTCGACAAAGTTAAAGCCGGGTATTTCAAGATTTTGGGTGAAGACCGGCTTAAATCTGCCTATCCGACTCTGGTGTATGATACAATCCTGCATCGTTACAAATTTATAATCGATGCTCAATATGACAAAGCGATTGATGCCGATTTTGGAGGTAGTCTTTCCTCAGGCGGAAGCAATGAAATATTCCTGCAGCTAAAGTATAGTCTTTGGAGAAAAGCTGCCTACACAGCCAAAATCAATGGTTCGTTCGGTCGTTTTTACAATTCAGCATTGGCTGGCGGCAGGATTGAACTGGCGGGTAAAAAACCTATGTACCTCGAGGCAGCTTATACATTCAACCAGTTTAATTACTTCAGAACCGGATCGTTCTTTTTTGTGGATGATACACCTTCGTATTTGTACGAGAACAACACTCATTTTCGTATTGATATGGGTTTCCCTATTACTTATAAAGGAAGACTTGAATCAGGGCTTACTTTTGGATCGAACCGCTCCGATTATTTTCAAACAAATACGGCGACTAAAGAAGACAAAGCAGATAAAACTAAATTTAATTTTTACAGCCCGTATTTAGAACTGGAATTAAATACATTAAACCGTAAGCAGTATTCAAACCAGGGTTACAGACTGTTTACTTCTGTTCAGTTTGTAGGTGGTCTCGAAAAGCACACACCCGGAACAACCTCAGTTTTACGTGTCGATTACCAGGATCATCATGATTACCTGATTTTTAAGTTTCAATTCGACAAATATTTCCGTGCCGGTAAAATATACAAACCGGGAGTTAACTTTGAAATCCAGGCTAATACGCTCGAAAGTTTCAGGAACAATACTTCCACTACGCTGTTTATGCCGGTTTACGCTCCTTTATACCAGATGGCTACTCTATACCAGTCAGTATATCGGCCTTCAGGATATACAGCAATCGGGATGCGGAATATTTTCACTGTAAGCAAAAATATGGATTTCAGAGCCGAAGGATTTGTAATGGCTCCCATACATGAGTTAAGCAGTAATAACAAGCAACAGGTTGTTAAAAGTGAATATTTCCCTGCTTTACACTATATGTTATCAGGTAGTTTTGTTTATACCACACCCATAGGTCCGCTGAGTGCTTCGTTCAATTATTACGACGACGGAACTCCCGTTTCATTTTTTATCAATATCGGATACATAATTTTTAACCGTCCGGCTTTTTGATTCTTTTCTTTTTCATAATCTGAGGAGAATAGCTTAACCTAACCTTGAAACGAATCAATTTTCATTAAATTGATCAACTTAATGAAATGTTGTTAAATTTGCAGTCCCTTTAAATGAAAGGCTTTAATTGTATAACTAACCTTTTTCGAAAGAAAAACACATACCACCGCTGTTTTAATGAAACAGCGGGTTTTATCTAACCCTGATCAATAGTTTAATTACTAACTCATTAACGATGGAATCGACCAAACATCCCGATCAAAATCCTGAAAATGCTCCAATGCAGAACCAGGAGGAGAATTCTAAACAGGAAAATCCTGTTAGCACAATTGAAGAATCATCATCAACGGAAGTAAACGCTGAAGAAGAAACCGAAACGGAAGTTCCTGCTGAAATTCAGTCTGAGACTGAAATAGCCGCTGAATCAGACTCAACCGATATCGAAGTGCCGGAAGAAGTAGTTTCAGAACCGGAAATTATAGCCGAATCCGAAGTTGAATTGGAGACTGTTACTGAAGTTGAAGCAGAAACAGCCGAAATAGATGAAGTTGAAGCAGTTGCCGAAACTGAAGTTGAAGAAGCGCCGGAAGTTTCGGCTGAAGCTGATATAGCCTCAGAAACGGAAACTGAAGCAACCGAAATAGTTGTAGCTGAAACCGAAGTTGAAGAAGCCCCGGAAGTAATGGCTGAACCGGAAGTTACAGCAGAAGTTGAAACGGCTACTGAACCGGAAGTTACAACTGAAACTGAAGCTGCGGATGAGCCAAAAGTTCCATCTAAGCCAAAAGTTGCTGCCAAAGCAAAAGCTGTTGTTGCAAAAGATACTACTGAACATACAGGTGCTGATGTGACGGATGAAACAGAAGCTACAGATGAGGCAATTGAAGCGGAAGTTGATGCAGCAGAATCAACTGGTATCGATTATGCGCATATGGATCGCGAACAACTGGTTACTCTGCTTGAGGAAATTGTGGTGAATGCGGATGTTAATGAAATAAAATCGAAAGTTGCCCAGATTAAAGTAGCTTACCTGGCTATTGCCAATAAGGAACGCCAGGATATGTATCAGAATGTTGCAGCTAGCGAAGAGGCCGAAAATTTTGAGGTTGCTGATCCGCTGGAAGAACGATACAAAGTTGCTTTCGGGATATATAAACACAATAAATTCCGTTTCACCGAGGATCAGGAAAAGATCAAAGTCCAGAACCTTGAAGCGAAAAAGAAAATTCTCGATGAGCTGAAAGTACTTATCAACTCAGAAGAAACCCTCAAAAAAACATACGACGAATTCAAAGCCTTACAGGATACCTGGAAAGGCATTGGGATGGTTCCGAAAGCTGAAGCTCAGGGCTTGTGGCAGAATTACCATTTTTTGATTGAGAAGTTTTTTGATAAAGTAAAAATCAATAAGGAACTTAAAGATCTTGATCTTCGCAAAAACCTGGAACGCAAAATTGAATTGTGCGAAAAAGCGGAAGAACTGGTTCTTGAATCTTCTATTTCGCAGTCGTTCAAGCGCCTGCAGGAACTCCACGAAGAATGGAAAGAAGTAGGTCCTGTTGCTCAGGATAAACGAGAAGAAGTATGGGATCGCTTTAAAACAGCTACCGAAAAGATCAATGACCGCCGCCACGAATTTTACAAACAAATACAAGGCGATCTCGAAGCCAATCATGCAGCCAAAGTTTTGCTATGCGAAAAGGTCGAGCAGCTTGTTGTTACCGAGTTTAATTCCATTAAGCAATGGCAGGACAGTACGCAGCAGGTGAATGAACTGCTTAAAATGTGGAAATCTGTTGGCCAGGCTCCGCAAAAAGTAAACAACGAAGTATGGAACCGCTTTAAAGCCCAGCTTGATCTTTACTTCTCGAATAAGAAAGAGTATTTCGGCAAACTTAAAGATCAGCAGCTTAATAACTATAACCTGAAAGTGGAACTCTGTCTGCAGGCTGAATCGCATAAACTGAGTACCGATTGGAAAAATTCGTCGCGCGAGCTAATCAAGTTTCAAGACGAATGGAAAAAGATAGGGCCGGTTCCCCGCAAGCACAGCGAGAAAATATGGAAACGCTTCCGTACCGCCTGTGATGAGTTTTTCAATACAAAGAATGAGCATTTCAAAGGATTACAGGCAAGCGAAGGCGGCAACCTTCAAATAAAACTTGATATCATCACCAAGCTCACAGCATTTGAATACAGCGAAAGTCGCCAGGAAAGCCTTAATAAAGTAAAAGAACTTCAGCGTCAGTGGATGGATACAGGTCATGTGCCGATTAAGGAAAAGGATCGCATTCAGGCTGAATTTAAGGCTGCTGTAAATAAAATTTACGATAAACTGAAAGTTGATTCGCAGGAAGCCAGCCAGATGAATTACCGTTCGCGTTACGAAGGTGTAAAAGATCAGCCTGATGCAGGACGTATTATCAACCGTGAGCGCACAGGTTTGCAATCGAAAATCGATAGCCTGAAAGAAGAGATTCTTCTCTGGGAAAACAATATCGGTTTCTTTGCCAGGTCGAAACAGGCTAACCTGTTAAAGGCTGAATTTGAAGCTAAGATTGCCAGGGCTAAAGAGGAGCTTGCTTCGCTCGAAGCCAAAGCGAAGATTCTCCGAAGCGTTGCACGCGAACAACAATAAAATAATGTCATTAAAACAAGAAAGCCCCGGACAGGGGCTTTTTTTATGTTAGATTGAGTTTCAAAATGGATGTATTGTTTAAAAATAAGGATTGAGTTTTTTTGATATTTCATTGTAATCTTCATGATTCTCAATTATGCGTACCTTTGCACTATGTCAGCAAACACTTTCGGAACAATATTCAGACTTACCACGTTTGGCGAGTCGCACGGAATCGCCCTTGGCGGTATTATTGATGGTTGCCCGGCCGGGCTCACTATCGATATGGAATTTATTCAAAATGAGCTTAACCGCAGGCGTCCGGGACAGTCGGAAATGACCACTCCACGCGATGAAAGCGATACGATTGAAATTCTGTCAGGCGTTTTTGAAGGCCGTTCAACAGGATCGCCCATAGCATTTGAAATCAGGAACAAGGATCACCACAGCTTTGATTATGATCATCTGAAAGATGCTTACCGTCCGTCGCATGCCGATTATACTTACGACAGCAAATACGGTTTCCGCGATTACCGCGGAGGTGGACGTTCGTCGGCCCGTGAAACGCTTTCGCGCGTTGCCGGTGGCGCGGTTGCCAAACTGCTGCTGCAAAATTCAGGAATACGTATCAAGGGCTATGTAAGCAGCATTGGTGAAGTTAAGATGGGCAAGGATTTCAATATCGATCAGCTTGATGAAATCGAAAAGAGCCTTGTCCGTTGTCCCGATCCCAAAACTTCGGATAAAATGATTGAACATATCACCCAGCTTAAAAAGGAAGGTGATACAACCGGCGGCGTGATTACCTGCATTATAAACGGTGTTCCTCCCGGATTGGGTGAACCGGTTTTTGATAAGCTTCAGGCCGAACTCGCCAAAGCCGCCATGAGTATTAACACTGCCAAGGGATTTGAATATGGCGAAGGCTTTAATGCACCTTCGATGCGTGGCACAACTCATAACGATATTTTCACAGCTGGCGAACATGGAGAAATAACTACCAAAACCAATCACTCAGGCGGAATACAGGGCGGCATCAGTAATGGAAACGATATAGTTTTCAAAGTAGCATTTAAACCCATTGCCACCATACAGCAATCGCAGGATTCGGTAAACAGCAAAGGCGAGAATATCGTTCTGGCAGCAAAAGGCCGTCACGATGTATGCGTGGTTCCGCGCGCAGTTCCAATTGTAGAAGCCATGGCCGCACTGGTCATTGCCGATCACTTACTTCGCAACCGATCATCTAAAATGTAAATTCAGATCACCATTTTTCGTTTTCTTTTAACTATTAACCTTTCCCCGAGATGAAAAAAGCATTAAAAATTTCAGCTATCGTAATTGGGCTTCTTTTATTAATCATCATAGCCCTGCCTTTTGTTTTCAAAGGGAAAATTGAAAAAACTGTTAAGTCCGAAATAAACAAGAACCTGAATGCGGTTGTAACGTTCGATGGGGTAGGACTTTCGCTGCTCCGCCATTTTCCTGATCTTACGGTAAAAGTGAAAGACCTTATTGTGAAAGGCACAGGCGATTTTGACAAAGATACACTTGCGTCAATACCGGCTTTGTCATTCACACTCGACCTAGCCAGTGTTTTTCGCGGAAGCAACTATAAAGTAAAGCAAATCGGGTTAACATCTCC
>JBBSDG010000041.1:0-17500 GCA_038249635.1 Bacteroidales bacterium
CGAAATATGCCGGAACAAACAGCAATAACAGCCAAAGGCCAATATCCTTATGCTGTAATTTTAGGCTGTGTTGATTCGCGTGCATCGGCTGAGCTGATTTTTGATGCCGGGCTTGGCGATTTTTTTAGTGCAAGGATAGCCGGTAATTTTGTAAATACGGATATACTCGGCAGCATGGAGTTTGCCTGTAAAGTGGCCGGTGCCAAAATGATAGTGGTAATGGGTCACAGCAAATGCGGTGCCATTAAGGGAGCCTGCGACAATGTTGAATTAGGCAATTTAACCCATTTAATTTCGGAAATTAAACCTTCCGTTGAAAGTGTAAAAAACATTGAAGGCGAAAGGAATTCTAAAAATGATACCTTCGTTCAGGCGGTGGCAACAGAAAATGTTAAGCTTGCCATTAAGGAGATACAGGAAAAAAGTCCCATACTTGCTGAGATGGAAAAGAAAGGTGAAATAATTATTGTTGGTGCAATGCAAGACCTGGATACAGGGAAGGTCGATTTTATTCAGGATTAATTTTAAAACAAGGTGTTCGACTAAAAAAAATTGGCGATTGCTACCATTCTTCAAAAGAAGATAGCAATTGCCCTTTTTCCCTAAAAGGCACTGGGTATGAGGTTTTGCATCCGAAAATTTCGCAGTGGTATGGAAATGGTCAACCGGGTAAGGTACAATTATTATGAAGAATTGTTAATGCTTTGTATTTGTGATATTTAAAAAAAATATCAATAGTTGGTTGAAGGAGTAACCCGAAAATTTATCTTATAATCAACATTGTAACGTAAATGATAATTATATTTTAATAGTATGCGTACGTTCGCGAAAACTCAGAGCATAACAGAGAAGAGTTGAAGAGGTTAAAAAATATTTTTAGTTCATTGAGAAACCGGGCTTCACTCCCACTTTGAAAACGCAGAAGAAATCAACGCAATTTTTCGGAAAGAACATTCGTGTTTGCCACGTCAGAAACCAAAGAGCGCAGATTCGTGATCGCTTAAAAGTTTTCGGAATCCGGGAAAACTAAGACAAAAGAGCTGAACGCCAGCTATTACCAAAGGCTATCAAAAATGCAGGTTTAACGTGATCGTTGAAACATTGAAAATCTTTATTTACATTTGTGTTGGCTTGATATTGCGAAACATTCTAATCACGAACTTTTGCTAGCCTCGCCGAATAAGAGTATTTAAATTCGCAACCTAAAAAATTAAAAAAGAAAATATCATGCTAATAACAAAAAAAATTACGGTAGCAAAAGGAGACGGCATAGGTCCTGAAATTATGGATGCCACTCTCGAAATTATTTTGGCAGCAGGAGCCATGATTGAAATTGACGAAATTGAAGTAGGCGAAAAAGTTTATTTATCAGGAAACACTTCAGGTATTGCTCAGGAATCATGGGATGTTATCAGAAGAAACAAAGTGTTTTTAAAAGCTCCGATTACTACACCTCAAGGTGGCGGATACAAAAGTTTAAATGTTACAACCCGAAAATTTCTTGGTCTTTACTCCAATGTGCGGCCATGTATGAGTATGCACCCGTTTGTGCAAACCAAGCACCCGATTATGGATATAGTAATTGTAAGAGAAAACGAGGAAGACCTTTATGCCGGAATTGAGCATCAGCAAACCGATGAGGTGGTGCAATGTTTAAAATTAATTACCCGTCCCGGTTGCGAAAAAATTGTGCGGTATGCTTTTGAATATGCCAAACAATACGGCAGAAAAAAAGTAACCTGTTTTACAAAAGACAACATCATGAAACAAACTGATGGCTTGTTTCATAAAGTGTTTGACGAAATAGCAAAAGAATATCCCGGAATAGAAAACGAACATTGGATTGTAGATATTGGTGCAGCTAAAATGGCAGATACACCGGAAGCATTTGATGTAATTGTGATGCCGAATTTATATGGCGATATTTTGAGTGATGTGGCAGCACAAATTGCAGGTTCGGTTGGCCTGGCAGGTTCGGCAAACATTGGCGAAGAGTGTGCAATGTTTGAAGCGATACATGGTTCTGCCCCGCGACGAGCCGGGCAAAATATAGCAAATCCTTCCGGCCTGTTGCAAGGTGCTGTTATGATGCTTAACCATATCGGACAAACCGAGGTTGCAGAAAAAATTCAAAACGCATGGTTAAAAACAATCGAAGACGGGATACATACTTATGATATTTATAAAGAAGGTGTAAGTAAACAAAAGGTCGGGACAAAAGAATTTGCCAAAGCGGTTATAAGTAATCTTGGAAAAAAACCTGTGACTCTGAAACAAGTTAACTATGCAAAAGGAAAACCATTAAACCTGCCAAAGTATAAACGCAGAAAGCCACAAGCAAAAGAATTGATAGGCGTTGATATTTTTGTGCATTGTGCTGATAAAACTCCTGATGAGTTAGCAAAACAAGTAGAGCAACTTAATACAGATAAAATAACACTTTCAATGATAACTAACCGTGGAATAAAAGTATATCCGGAAGGTTTTTCAGAAACTTTTTGCACCGACCATTGGCGCTGCAGATTTAAACCCGTGAACCAAACAACGATAACAAAGCAACAAATTATTGATTTGCTTCAAAAAGCAATTGATATAAACATTGATACCATTAAAACGGAAAACCTGTATTCTTTTGATGGCATACCTGCTTTCTCACTTGGGCAAGGTCAATAAAAATGTATTTAACGATCATATTTTAACTTAACAAGCAAAAATAGTAGTACAGTCGGTGGTTGATATTAATTAAAATGCTTTTGATATAATGTTTGAAAACCGGAAATTAGTAATTGCTACCAAGCACGAAAAAGAAAAGGTAATTGCTCCGCTATTCGAAAAAGCATTTAATGTAAAAAGTTTTGCTGCTAAAAATTTCGATACTGACTTGCTTGGAACTTTTACAGGAGAAATTGAACGCCAGGCTGATGTGCTTGCAACCCTCAGAAACAAATGCCTTTTGGCAATGGATTTGAATAACTGCGATCTGGGGGTGGCAAGCGAAGGATCATTTGGAATGCATCCTTCTGTCTTTTTTGTTCCCGCCGATGATGAGTTTTTAATTTTTATTGACCGGAAAAATAATCTTGAAATAATTGAAAAGGAGTTAAGCACCCAAACTAACTTCAACGGTGCCGAAATAAAAACAGAAGAAGAACTGGCCGAATTTGCCGAAAGTATTAAA
This sequence comes from Bacteroidales bacterium, assembly GCA_038249635.1. Classification (GTDB taxonomy): domain Bacteria; phylum Bacteroidota; class Bacteroidia; order Bacteroidales; family UBA4417; genus UBA4417. The sequence continues at coordinate 3,179 of JBBSDG010000041.1, forward strand.
TTCCCTTCTCATGCATTGATTTTGAGGAAGGCTGCGGGCGATATAACGGAAATCATAAAAGGAATTAATAACCGCGAAAACCTAAAAAATGGGTTTCAGCATTTTATGAACAAGTACGGAAGTGTTTATGCCGAAACTGATATGAGGGCACTTTACAACCCGACAAGGATGGAAGTGATAGGTAAAGCGGCAGCAAAACTTGTTATGAAAATCCAGTCCCTTTGCCCGGATTGCAGCACTCCCGGATTTGGAATTACGGCCGCCACCAAAGGGCTTCCATGCAGTTCATGTGGATTTGCAACACAGTCAGTATTAAGCTACACCAGGGAATGTACAAAATGTGGTTTCAGGAGGGAAGAACTATTTCCGCATAGCAAAACTACCGAAGATCCTATGTATTGTGATATCTGCAACCCATAAACAATTTTGGTAATTATCTGTTTAACAGAAGTTTCCAAATCCGGCTTAATTGAAAGTGCTGTGCCGAAAGTGACTCTGTAAGGATTTTTTTGATCAGTGGGTTTTACCGCATTTTCTGTTTAGCTCATATAAATCAAAACGAATAATTTTAATATTCAATACTATACCCTCATTAGCATGGACTTTCAGATTCTGATTTCAAATCTTACCAATCCGACACTGCTATTTTTTGTATTGGGAATTATTGCTACAACGGTTAAAAGCGACCTGGAGATTCCTTCGTCAATAAGTAAATTTATTTCTCTTTACCTTTTGTTTTCAATTGGGTTTAAGGGCGGACAGGAGTTAGCGCACAGCGGATTCAGTGCTGAAATAATCTATTCATTACTATTTGGACTGGCCATGGCGGTGTTGATTCCATTTTACACATTTTTTATTCTGAAACGAAAACTCAGCATAAGCGATTCAGGTGCCGTGGCTGCCGCTTATGGTTCGGTGAGTGCAGTAACGTTTGTTGCAGCCGCATCATTCCTCGAAGCGCAAAAAATACCTTTTGGCGGGCATATGGTAGCTGTTATGGCACTGATGGAAGCACCGGCAATAATTGTAGGTGTAATACTGATGATGCAATTTGAAAAACAAAAACAAAGCAATGTGAGCCTTAAATCAGTAGTTCAGCACTCATTTACCAATGGAAGTGTATTGCTGATTATCGGGAGCTTAATCATCGGAATTATTGCCGATACCAAACAGGCCGAAGGAATTAAGCCATTTACCACCGACATATTCAAAGGCTTTCTGGCTATTTTTCTGCTCGAAATGGGTATGGTAACTGCAAAAAGATTTGCAACATTTACAAAATATGGCTGGTTTGTGTCGTCGTTTGCCATCGTCATTCCGGCCATCAACGGTTGTGTAGTTGCCCTTGCAAGCCAGTATGTTACGCATGATGTGGGCAACAGATTTATTTTTTCGATACTTGCCGCGAGTGCTTCCTATATTGCAGTTCCTGCTGCCATGCGCCTTGCTGCGCCTAAAGCCGACCCCGGTCTGTATATTCCTATGGCGCTGGGCGTAACCTTCCCTTTCAATATTACCATCGGGATGCCTCTCTATTTTATCATAATTAACGCTACTTCATCGTTTTAAAAAAATTACAGATGGAAAATCTTGTAACATCCGGTTTTAAACTTGGAATCATCGCCGGGGGGCAATTGGGGAAAATGCTTGTTCTGGCCGCAAGTAATTGGGATGTAAAGACTTATATCCTTGATAACGACCCGGATTGCCCGGCTTCGACCTGCTGCTCCGATTTTGTAAAAGGAAATCCTCTTGACTTCCAGGATGTTTATAATTTCGGAAATATGGTTGACATGATTACCTTCGAAATCGAGAATGTAAATATTGAAGCGCTGAAAAAACTGAAACAGGAAGGAAAAGCAATACATCCCGAACCTGAGAATCTGGAAATTATCCAGGATAAAGGGTTACAAAAGCAGTTTTATGAACGATTAAACATCCCAACCGCCCCGTTTATCATTTTCAATAACAAGGAGGAAATTATCCGTTCGATTGATGCCGGTAATTTGAAATTCCCGTTTGTGCAGAAACTCCGTAAGGGTGGATACGATGGTAACGGAGTTGCCGTAATACGAACTGAAAATGATCTGAAAAATCTCCTTGAAGGAGCGTCGGTAGTGGAAGATCTTATACAGATTAAAAAAGAAATTTCGGTGATAGCAGCCCGGAATAGCAAAGGCGAAATAAAATGCTTCCCTGCCGTTGAGATGGAATTCAACCCAAAGGCAAACCTTGTGGAACAGTTAATCTGCCCTGCTTCAATAAGTGATTCTTTGAATGTAGAAGCAACTAAGCTTGCCACAGAAATCATTTCTTCACTTAATCTGTGTGGACTTCTTGCTGTTGAGATGTTTGTGGATGAACAGGATAAAATCCGGATAAATGAAATTGCCCCGCGGCCACATAACAGCGGACATCATACCATCGAAAGCATTATTACATCTCAGTACGAGCAATTGCTTCGTGCCATATTTAATTTGCCTCTCGGAAGCACGCAGTTGAAATTACCCGCAGTTATGATCAATCTTTTGGGCGAACCTGGCTTTAATGGCCTTGTAAAATATGAAGGACTGACCGAATGCATGCGAATTAAGGGTGTAAAAATTCATCTCTATGGGAAAAAGATAACAAAACCGTTTCGCAAGATGGGACATGTTACTGTTCTGGCAAATAGCATTGAAGAAGCAAAAATTAAAGCAGAAATCGTTAAACAAATGTTAAAAGTAAAGTCATGGCAAACCCCATCGTAAGCATAATTATGGGTTCTGATTCCGATATGCCGGTGATGCAGGAAGCCGCCAAAATACTCGAAAGTTTTGGCGTGCCTTTCGAAATCACGATCGTATCAGCTCACCGCACCCCGAAAAGATTGTACGAATTCGCGGAAAGTGCTCATAACAGAGGCATTGAAGTAGTAATTGCCGGTGCAGGCGGAGCAGCTCACCTGCCAGGAATGGTGGCGGCTATATCTCCTTTGCCGGTGATCGGAGTGCCGATAAAATCATCCAATTCCATTGATGGATGGGATTCAATACTTTCTATTCTCCAGATGCCGGGTGGAATCCCGGTTGCAACCGTGGCATTAAATGGGGCCAAAAATGCCGGAATACTTGCGTTGCAGATACTATCAGTTAAAGATAAATCCATCAGGGAAAAAATTATCAGCTATAAGCAAGAGTTGAATGATGATGTGATGAGGAAAATATAGCTATAACAAAAAGCCGTTCAGCAACTAATGCAACAGGAAGATGAAATACCTGCAAGGCGGCAATGGAGAGCCAGGCTTTGCAACAGTTAGATGTAAATATCCGGAAGGGTTCGGTTTGGGTGCTAATGCCGGAGAGAATCTATATTACCTTTATTTTCAAACTTTTACAAAGCCGATAATGGAAGTTGTCGGCTTTTATTATGGCTTTTTTGTGTGCATATGCTGGCAATATTAGAATCACCCTCGTAGAGTATATATGTTTTACGCAATTAAGGATTCAATAAGTAAACTGGAATTGTCAAGTGTATCGTAAAGAAAGACAAGAAATACCTTCACGCTTCACATGACATACACCAGTCTGCAGTGAGATATTACTAAATCTTAACGTCCCAATCCCGGATAATACTGCCATGAAAATCATACTCTATCCTCCGTGGCACTTTAATAGTAGCTATTGGTCCCGCTGAAACATTAAGGGCATTTAAAATCAATATATCACTTTTATTTTCCATAAGATTGTAGCGTATCGCCATAATATAACCTTCACCTTCGGGTGAGTTTTTGTGTTTGGGTGTAAATAAACTCTCGCCTACATAAAAATCTTTTCCGGCATAATAACTTTCCTCAACACTTTTCTCAAAGTCGTAGTGACAAATTGTATTCCATAGCCCATATTTTTGTACATCATCCACAAGTGAAGTGTACCATCCATGTTTTTGTTTTTTCGTGAGGTAACGTGGATCCATGAGTGGAAATTCAACCAGATTCGGGTTGATAATCTCTTCATCAAAATTGCCCGTTTTAAGATCAAGAGTCCATTTTGCAAATTTCGAATGAGGTTGTTCGGTAAAGGGTGGGCTTGGATTTTTTGTATCTAACCCAAACATAGGTATCCGGGGAAACCTGGCAACAAACATAACTACCTTATCGCCTTCGTCGTAGGCATTCATGTTATGAAACACCCAACACGTTGGGATCTTGTACCATTTTGTTTTCGCATTCGGATCATTTCTTTTTAGTATCCCAATAAATGAATCGTTGTTTTCAGGTTCCCATCGGATAGGATTTTTTGTACCTAAATATTCTTTACGATATACGGCCGGAAAATGGAAGTGCACATAATATTTTTCTGACAAAGCAAAACCATGGACCATGGCCGGATAGGGAACATCCATATCAGTTTCATAACTAATCCTTGAATCAGGAGTAATCTCATAATATTTCATATACGGTGCTATTGGGCTATAACTATTTGTATATGAACACTTATTAAATGGATCAGTTAGCGGATGTGCTGAATTGTTTCGCATCAATTGGCCGTGATAATTAAATTCGCCAAGTGTTTCGAGTGTATCTAACTTGATAATATACGGTTTGCCAACTTCCTCAATAGAAAGCACATAGCCATTCTGCAACAAAATATTTGTATTCGAATCGTTCATTACAGGTGCAATTTTGTTAAACTGCGAAACTGTCGGTCCCAATCCCATTAATTTCCTGATTTCCAGATAGACCAGGTTGAAAATATTTATTTTAAGTATGTTCCAACCCTTTAATGTAGTTTTACTCAATGATTGTATCCCACCAAAAAGTGACCGGTTTGCTTTTCGATCATTTTCCATTTTAAAGGTATTTACAAACCGGTTCCTGTACGAAACTTTGCCATCTGTAATATAAAATGCATTAATCATTCCGGCACCATCTGTCCAGTGGTGATATTTCATACTTAATGGTTTGTACGCTGCGTTAGGGCCAACCCTTATTAAAACAGCACCGTTAAGTTCGGGCGGAATCTGTCCTTCAACTTTTAGTTCAGGATGGTATTCTTCTTTAAGTATTGGTGCAAAATTGCCTTGCAGATATACATTATCAGTTGGTCCAAAAGGAAGATTATCCGGAATTTTCATTTTTTGCTTTTTTAATTTTACAACTACCTTAATATCTGTTTATGAATTGATTAACGAATAACATTGATCAAGATAATGACTTGCAACCTCATCAGTGGGAACCGTTTTTAAATATTCTTCCAATTGCTCTCCTGCCTCTGCAAACTGGTTCCTTTCGAAGTATTTTATTGCGGCTCTGAATTTTGTAAGGTTCAAATTCATTTTTTCAACTATTTCATCCGGTTGAATTGAATACTCTTCCACAAGCTTAATTTTATTCGTTTTTCCTTTTGCAATTAAATGTCCTACTTCTCTTAAATTAAAATTGTGCGGGTTTTTCAGTTTTGCTTCCAATTCACCTGAAACCAGAATGTTTGTTTTATTGATTTTGGTATGAGATTCAAGTCTGGCAGCGAGATTCACCGGATCGCCCAACACCGTTGTGCTTAGCCTGTTGTCTGTTCCTACAGTTCCTAAAATAACCGTACCAATATGTAATCCAATACCGATGTGAATGGTAGGTTCTTTTTTTATTTTTCGCTCCTGATTAAATTTTACCACCGCCTGTTGCATTTGTACGGCTGCTCTTAAAGCCAGGTCAGCATCATTTGGGAATATTGCCATGATACCGTCGCCCATAAATTTGTCAATAACGCCGCCGTTATCATGTATTGCAGTAGTAACAGAAGTTAAGTATTCATTAAGTATCGAAAAGGTTTCGTTGGCAGGAATAGTTTCACAGAGTGTGGTGAAATTCCTGATATCCGCAAACATAATAATCATTTCCCTGATTTTCTGATCTCCCGGTATTACATCCAGAATACTTTCCCGATCCAGCATCTTCAAAAATTCCTTGGGTACAAACCGATGGTATGATTTGTTTAGCTCCTGCATCTGTCCAATGAAATTTATGTTTTCGAGGGAGATTGCGACCTGCGCACCCAAGGCTGTGAGCATGTCTGCTCTTTCGGTTGTAAATATGCCAGTAGCTAAATTATTGTTCAGATAAATAATACCTTCCAAAATACTTTGTCTGACAATTGGAATTGCTAATACAGATTTTTCCTTAACTCTCATAATGTAGGGATCCCGGGTAAAGTTACCTTTATCGCAAGCATTTTCGAGCAAAACTGTATTTTTCGTTTTTTCAATAAAGTTGATAATCGAAACCGGAATTTCAGTAAAATTATCCAATGGAATTTTATCTGTTAAAACTTCATTGTTAATCTCTTTTAAAGCTTCAATCCTGAGTTTCCCATTCACATTAAGCAGGATGATTACTCTTTGCGCACCGGCAGTTTCATTGAGAGTTTTTAAAAGCAGCGACATTAAAGTATCTACCTGCATCTCGCCCGAAATAGCCTGAGAAGCTTTGATAATTGATTTAAAGTCTATTGCCGAAAAAGTATCATCAGTAAATATACTTCCACCGGCTTCATCTGTCCGCTTGTAGGATGAGCCATGAAGTTTTAAGTCCGGATATGTGTTTTCAAGATAGGTTGATTTTCGGATTGCACCCCATCGTAAATATGCATTGTACGCTTGCCGGATATAAATATCACGGAAAGAGTTCTTTCCCCAATCTTGGTAATGACGTGCGGTGATCTCACAAAAAAGAGCCTGATCGTTTGGATGATCCGTTTTTTCGGCCTGAGCAATTGCTTCATCAAAAAGGTTCATTGCTTTAGCTTTTTCTCCTTTCAGAACGGCTAATTCTGCTTCGAACATGGTAAGCTTATGGCCATGATTCGGAGAACTATGGATTGCCCATTTTTTAAAATCATTGATGATTTTGTTTAATTCCTTTGTCGAAAACGAATTCGGATCTTCCTGCTTTAATTTGATAGCGGTCCAGGCTCGGTAAAATACTAACTGAGCGAAATAGAACAATCCGACCAACGATTCGTGATATTTCCAGCCCCTTGATAAAAATGTCCAGGCTTGTTTATACTGGAAATAATAAAAATGCATGCTGCCAAACATCATATCATGCTCGGCTAATCCGGTCCAGAATTTCTCTTTTATAAATTCTGTTGCTTTGTGATCAACAAATCCTTCGAGTAACGGATCATTTTCAGGAAGGCCTTTATCCTGCCACCATTCGCAATATTCAAGAAATCCTATTGCAATGATTTGTATTTGCTTGAGGTTTTCGCTGTATTTAACAGTAGCTAATAACTCCACTTCCAGTTTTTCCAGATTTTCGCCTGATAATGTACTCATGCCCGAACGTAAGCTAAGGCACCATGCAGCATATTCATTTTCACCCACTTGTGAGCCTATCTGAAAACCCTCCATTAATTTGGGATAAAGCTCTTTAACATCTATCTTCCAATTTTGGATAAAGGCATACAAGGTGAAATAATTTTTTGCCAGCAACTCGTCGGAACGATATTTCTCAAATACTTTTTTACCTAATTCACCAAACCGATATCCATAATTTATAAAACCTAATGCACCTCCGTAAAACACGCCAAATCCAATGTATCCAAATGCGGAATATTTGCAATTGCCATATTTTGCTGAAAGCCTGGCCATTTCGATGAAGAAAATGGCAAACATATTCTGATTTGTCATATAGGCGGCTGAGGCGGCTGATATAAATAATTTAAGCATGGCCTCTACCTGAGTATCCTTCAATTCAGGCAAATTAATTAAATCCTCAGGTTTCTTTCTCCCTGAAGTCATAAAAAACCGGCTCAAATGAAACATTACATGCAATTGGTTAGGATCTTTTGATAATTTAAGACCCAAAATTGCCAGCCCCCGTAGTGCTTCTTCAACAGTTTCCGTCCATTCGCGCCTCGACGCATAAGCATAGGTAACAATTTCATGAAAATTAGCTTTATCAATCGGATCGGAAAGATTTGGCAATGCCTGTTCTTTTAATTGGTGCATTTTCTCATACTCTCCAATTAAATATGCACATTGTGTACCTATCAAATGCAGATCACGCGTCAGAATGGCATGCGAAAGCCACTTGTCAGAAGACATAAACTGAATACCCATATCAGCGAAAGTGAGTGCAGCCTGATAAGCAATGGATTGCCGGGCAATTTTTGCGGCTTCCAGATTATAACGTGCCAGTTTGAGTCGCAATTTATCGTCCTTCACAAGTGGCTCAGTTCTGTTTATGTGTCCGAGTCCTTCAAATAACTTCCTGGTATCTTTCAGAATTTCAGGTTGTTGAATAAAATACATCCCGATTTTATAATTCAGTTGTTCCAGTTCATCCGGCCCTATTAAATTATTTGCTGCATTTTGTATCCTATCATGCTGAAAACGATATTCGCCATGTGTTCGTGAATAGCGCTTGTAAATAATATCTTCCTCCATTGCCTTCACAAGCGAATCATTCACGTTGGATTCGTTGGTCTGAGCTATATTAACAATATCGGAAGCTTCAAAATATTGCCCCAGACAAGAAGCAATTTTCAATACCAATTGCACACCAGGATCCAGTTTATGAAGTTTTCCCTGAATAAAATCAACAACATTTTCGGTAAAACTGGCTCCCTCTACTTTTTCCAATTGCCAGGTCCAGCTGTGATTAACAGGGTTCAGATAAATGAACCCGCGATCATATAAGTTTTCTAAAAACTGAATGATAAAAAACGGACTTCCACCGGTTTTAAGATGTATAAGCGAAACGAGTTCAATAGTCTCATCCGGTTTTCGTCCTAATGCTTCTGAACACAGTTGATTGATCGCTTCTTTTTGCAAAGGGGCGAGTTTAATGTTTTTTTTGACAAAACCACGATTTTCAGAATCACGCAAAACCATATCCAGCGGATGTTCCGGCCCTACTTCGTTATCCCTGTATGCACCAATAAGAAGTGTGTAATTTTTCTCTCCTGGGTCAATGGTATTAAAATAATCAGCAAAAAGCTGAAGAGTTGCTGAATCAATCCATTGCAAATCATCCAGAAAAAGAACAAGTGGCGCATCCGGCTGCGAAAAACTTTTGATAAGGTTTTTAAAAGCAAGAACGAAACGGTTTTTGGCTAACGAAGGATTAGCAATTTCAACATTATCGCTTTTACCCATTATCAATTCCAAATCAGGCAATACCGAAATAAGCAGCCCTACATTATTGCCTAACGCTTCAAGTAAAATAAATTTCCACCTGGCAATATTTTCTGCACTTTCGATCAGTATTTTTTGGATAATCTGATTTAAAGCTTGTATGAGGGCACTATACGGTAAATTACGCTTAAACTGATCAAACTTGCCAAATCCAAAATTGCCTTTTTCTTTTACTATATCTTTGTACAATTCAGTAACAACGGCTGACTTACCAATGCCAGATTGTCCAACAATATAACAAACTGTGAATTCGCCGGTGAGTGCCGCATCAAAATATTCCCTTACCTGTATCAGTTCTTTCTCGCGGCCATAAAGTTTTTCGGGTATCGAAAACACTTCCGAAACATCCGTTTCAGCCAATTGAAAAATTGGTATTGCATGAGTCTCATCCCAATATCGGAGCGATTTTTCCATATCGCTTAGCAAGCCAAATGCGCTGCTATAGCGTGTATCAGGGTTTTTGCCCATCAGTTTATAAACAATTCTGTCTAACTGTGCCGGGACGGATGGATTAATTTGTTGAGCATGTGGTGGTTCGGCTGCAATATGTTGATATATCAGTTCGCTGGAGTCCTCACCCGGAAACGGAAGACGTCCGCTTAGCATATGAAAAAAAGTTACACCCAATGAATAGAAATCCGTTTTGTAACTGACCACACTATTTATTCGTCCGGTTTGTTCGGGCGAGATAAAAGCAAGCGATGCGTTTGTTAAAACGGTATTGGTATCGCAAATTTCTTTGCTAAAGTTTGATGACGATCCAAAGTCAATCAGTTTCAAATCACCGGTTACCTGATTGACGGCAATATTGGAAGAACAGATATCTTTATGAATTATTTTCTTTTGATGAAGCTGGGCTATGGCACTTACAATCTTAAGTGCATAGATAAAAAAAGTGCTTATATCAAATCCTTTTGGAGGAATCAGCTCCGCTAATGAAACTGCTCCGAAATCTTCTGTCAGCAGATATGGCTTGCCTTTCGATTCACCACAGGCAATATATTTAAGATGCAAATTCGAATCAAGTTTTGATGCTATATCAAATTCAGACTGATAAATGATGCTGGCTTTCTCAACCGATAATTTCGGGCCGGGTGTTTTTAAAACGTATGCTACACCGGTATCCTCATGGTATATCCGGTAAATTTCGGACCATTCGGAGCCGAACAATAACTCCGTATTTGTATATCCAGATAGGTTCATTTATTGATTTTTTCCTAAATAATATTTTGAAACAAGGTATTTCGAATACCTGGTAATTGGCTCTATCAGTTCGAATGAATTCAAACCCATGTTATAAAATGTATTGTTTTGCCCCTGCATTTCTTCAAGCTTATCAAAATATCCCGCCTTGAAATCAGCTATGCTCACATGATAAAAATACTTCCAGATATCATAATGCAATATGTCATCTTTCGTAGCTTCCCCTCCAAGTGATTTAATCAATGCGATTGCTTCATTCTCCATTTGATCAATTTCCGGTTTCAGTGAGGTGAGTTTTCCGGGATTTGTATCATTCGACATCGGTGTATAAATTTCAAAAGCAGGATTTGAAGGAAACTGATGCGCAAAAATAGCCGGATGATTAATTTTTGCTTGTGGGAAGATATGAAAGACCCGCCAGTCAAATTTCATATTTTTAGCATCATCAAGCAGCGTGATACCGAAAATGCGGTTAGTAACTTTTTCGGAATTGAACATCGATTTTTCGCTTTCCCTTAAATCCAGAAAAGGCTCAAGCGTTTGCAGTGTCAAAGGACAGGAAAGCACAAGATAATCATATGTTTTCTCAAACGAATCCGTATTCAAACCATCATGCTTCAACCTATGCTGCTTGTATTTAACTGTAACTTTCCCGTTTTCTCTTTTTACACTGGTAAATTCCACACCTGTGCGTACATCAAGCGACCAGGATACACGTTGCCAAAAACGTTGAAACCCATCAACAAACCTTTTGGGATATGCAATGGAAATCCCCGCCCCGAATAAAAGCATGGTGCGGAAAGTACCCAGGCCAATATACCGCAATACGTATGGAGCAGCAATATCATTCAATTCTCCGTATCCCATCATGGTTACAGGAATGCTGAAAAGATTTTTTAAATTGCCAAGTTTATTGTTGTCGAGCCACTCGTCGAATGTTACCATCAGATCGGTATTACCGGCAAGCCCAAAATTTCCGGCTATTGGAAGTACCTTGTTAAGCTTTCGTCGGAGAATGAAATAACGGATACTGCTTTTTATAAAGGCAAAGAGCGTGGTATCTTTCAGAACTGCTTTCATCAGCGGTTCAAATTTGCCATTTTCGGGATTAAAGGCAATGGGCTTTTTTTCGGCATATAGCTTTGCGCCTACTTCCCGCGCCATCTCCATGATATGCGTATAATCGGGTGTGAGATAATTGGCACCTAAATCAAAACTGCGATTGTTAAAAGTGAGGGAATATGATTTCCCGCCAACATCACCATTTATTTCAAGGAGTTCAACATTACTGTAACCTGCTTTTTTAAGATAATGCGCGTGAGAGAGACCGGCCGGTCCGGCGCCAATTATGCAAATCCTTGACTGCAGTCCAATTTTTGGTTCCATAAGAGGTATTTAGGTGATTAATAAGAATCACTATAAAAATTTTATTTATCTCTATCCAAGAAGTTCTGCATAACCCGGCACGAAAAGTCCGGAAAGTCCGTTCTGTTTTATTATTTTCAGAAAACACATTTTACAACAAACATCATTTTTCCCGAAATGTTCAAATCTATTGTATCACAATAGTTTTCGAAAACAAGTAAACGTTTAATGCGGGTTATTACCAGAAAATAATAAATGATTTTAAAAAAAGCTTACCACGAAATCTATTGTTGATAAACCCAAAGAAGAAAAGTCTGAAAGGTATCAGTATTATGCGAAAATGAATTCAAAACTTAAAGTGCAGTCCGAGAGTATATTGTAAAGGAAGATAAATTCTGCCAGCACGTAACGCGAAATAAACATTAGCAAGGGATTTCTTGTAGAGTTTAGATAATGACTGAATCCCTACAACTTAGTCCGTTTAGTCAGTAAGTTGCGATTTATTACAGTAATGCAAGGTTCCCCATCAGTAATTTATTGAATAAAATACCTGCCGCCATTGCAATCCCAAAACTTACCAAAGTGCCAATCAGCACATATTCAGTAAGTTTGCGTTCCTTAGACTCCTTCAGATCGCCGAAGCGGAAAATTGATTTTGCTGCCAGCAGAAACCCAATTGCCTCCCAATGCCCTGATATTACGAAAACGAATACAAAAAGCCTTTCCAGTATTCCAATGGTTTTTCCGGCTTCCAGAAGTGAATCTTCATCATCAGTTAAAGTATGAGGTGTCCATTTTGAGATAAAGAATTTTATAGCTATCGAAGTTGGGCTTGTGAGGGCATACACTGCCGTGATAATCAAAAGCAAATGACTGGATTGCAGGTTTTGCAGGGGGAATGCTTTGCCGACGTAAAACAGATATAATAGCCAGATGCCTGTAATCATCAACAGATGAGCAGCCTGATCAATAAAGAAATACGACCTTTGCTGGTTTTTTTTAACCGAATATAGTTTTATAACATCAATAAGCAGGTGGGCAAGTGCCACTAATGCGGCCCAAATCCAGAAAGTAAAATCGGCTACAAGCAGCATGATAAGTACAAAATGGATTAGTGTATGCAGGTAAAGCTGCCATGCACCCAGTTTCTTTTTCTCTTTGGCTTTTACCCAATTATCGGGTTGAAGAAGAAAGTCACCCAAAAGATGTGCCAACAAAAGTTTTATTAAAAGTATCATAGCAATTGCATTAATTTTTCCTGGTACAACTCATTCAAATCCTTCAATTCCTCGTAATGTGTCCTCGAAAGGCGCGTGCTTACCGCATTCTGCCGGAGGTTGCCCAGCAACTGCCCAAGTTCTTCCTGCGAAGCCTCGGGATTGCATAATCTGAGATGGATTACTTCGGCTGATTTCAACGACCATTTATCCATAAAAATCGTGCTGAGCCTGAGGCAGAGGTTCATTGTCCTGTCGAATTCAGGCCAGGCAGTTTTTACCGCCAGTGTTTGTTTCTCTTTTTTGAGTTTGGAGAATTTTTCGCCCGAAAATATAAAAGCCGGGCCGTTGCATTCTGTTATCCTTTCGCTCTGGTACGTAATATCGCCAATACCGATGGCGAGCCTCACATCGAGGGAATTTACCATTTTAATGGCCGCCTTCAGCTTTATAGCCGCCAGCAGTGCTTTGAGCGGATCATCAACCCTGAACTGAAACGTATCACCGCCATAGGTTTCCCAACTTGCAGGGCTGTTACCATACGCGTTCAGTTCGTTTTTCAGTAGCCCCAGCCAGTTTTCCGGGGACGTTTTGCGCGAATTAATAATATCACCGGTTATCACACTTATCATATCCTTTGTTTTTACTTCACAAATATATCACATAATTACATGATAAATTGAAATATCATGTAAATATATGATAAATCAATTTATCACATTATTGTGAGTGGTGGTTGTAGGTTTATCAGGAGATATATTTTGTTAAGAAATATTCCCTAACTCGCGTCTCCAAAAAGTAACACAATAAACTATCAAAATAGGAACATTTACTTTGCCGTTGCACATTCATTGCAACTTTACAACGCGCGACGAAACAAACAACTTTACAGAAGTGTATCTTATATTTTGAGATCACGACTTTCCCACCCCACCCTCCTACCCTCCTCATTTTCTTTTACTTACAAACTAATTTGAAAATAGTTTAAAAACTATACCGGATAAACCGCGCATTTCAATAATTTTTGTCAGAACAGGATTTTAAGGATTTTCTGGATCGACAGGATTATTGGGATTATTTGGACTGAAAGGATTATTTGAATTTGCAGGATTTCCGGTTGGGATAATGAGTTTCTTATTGTAAACTCTTTTAAATTCGAGGCTCAATCCTCCAAAGTTAATAAGTAAACCATCGGCTATATTATACGCTTCCAGGTAATTTATTGCCTGAGCTTTATGGACATATTCAATTTTTTCCATAGCTTTTAATTCAAGCATCACACAGTCTTCAACAAAAAAATCTACCCGACGGGTTCCTATATGTTCCTCTCTGTAAAATATAGGCATTTCCATTTCCC
>JBBSDG010000042.1:0-17488 GCA_038249635.1 Bacteroidales bacterium
TAACCGCCGCCAATAAAAACATCTATATCGGTGCGAAGAAAATCGAATGCAATATCGGCATACTTCGACCGGTCGCTGGTATGAGCAATAAATGAAGCGGGCGTGGCGTGGGTGATGGATGAAGTGGAAACCAGACCTGTGGAAAGACCTCTTTTTTCAGCCATTTCGAGGATAGTTTCCAAAGGCTTACCACTGGTATCAACTCCAATACTATAATTTTTGGTTTTATGCCCTGTTGACAAGGCTGTACCGCCTGCACCTGAATCGGTAATGTAATCGCTGGCAGAGCAGGTGATTGAAAAACCAGTTACCGGCATACCTGTAATATTCATTATGCCTTTTTTAGCGGTATAGCCCGCGTAAACCTGGGCAGTTCCCATGCCGTCGCCAATCAAAAGAATGACATTTTTGGGCTGGACAGCGGGTACATTTTTCTTTTTTTCTACCGGATTTTCTGCAAAAAGTGCAGGAATGATCACAGTTACAAGGAAGATGTTTAGGATTATTTTTCTCATTTTAAATTTTTTCAGACATACAAAAGTACAAAACGTTTAAAACATTAGCGGACAAAAATAAACCGGGCGAAGTTTTGCAACTTCGCCCGGCATAAAAGTTAATAAAAGCTTAATTTAAGCAATATTATTTCTGGATATTCGGTAACTGAAGTCCGTATCCCTTTTTCTTATCTTCAACCTTTAAGAGGTAGGCAAATAAAAGAGCCAAAAGGCCAAATCCTGTAAAGATCATCATTGGAAGTGTATAGTCGTATGTATTAACCGAAACACCTTCGCGCATTACCTGACCCGTAACACAGTATTTATCAAGCACCCAGCCAATAAGTGCTGGAACGCCCATTAATCCCCAGTTTTGAACCCAGAAAATCAAAGCATAAGCAGTACCTAATTGTTTTTCAGGTATGATTTTGGGAACCGATGGCCACATAGCAGAAGGAACAAGTGAGAAACCAACACCCAATGCAAGTATTAAAACGATAGCTACATACCATTGGTTTAGGAATGGTACTGCAAACAATGCGTGCACGGCAATCAGAATACCTGCACCAATCATCATAATGGTAGCACCTTTGCCTTTTCTATCGTAAAGACTTCCGAATAAAGGAGTTAGCAAGATAGTACCGAAAGGCAGCATGGAAGGAATGGTACCGGCAAGATCGTCGCTTATTCCAAATTTATTAACCATAAGATCTGCTGCATATTTAAGGAAAGGGAATACAGCAGAATAGAACAGCACACACAAAATGGCAATATACCACCATCCTTTGTTAGTAACAATCATTACAATATCAGCCAGTTTAAATGCTTCTTCCTCTTCAACCGGTTTGCTTTCGTCAAGTTCGGAAGCATCCAGTTTTTTATCCATAAAAATATACATTATGAATGAGAGAAGTCCGATACAGAGTAGGATTAGTCCTAATAAAATTGGCCTTGAAACATCGACCATACCAGTTGCTTTTGCGATAGGAACCGAGGTGGCCAAAGCAAGAGCAGTGCCAAGCCTGGCGGTAGCCATTTCGAGGCCCATGGCTAAAGCTAATTCTTTACCTTTAAACCATTTATAAATGATTTTCGAAACAGTGATACCTGCAACTTCAACACCAACAGCAAAAATGGCAAATCCAAGACCAGCCATCAAAACCTGAGCCTTTACATCGAACCAGAGCGGATGCCACATCACACCGTCAAGTGTATGAGTCTGAACTGCCCAGTATTTTAATCCTGTTCCGCACACCATTACAATTGCAGCCATAAGTCCGGTAAAACGAACGCCCATTTTATCGAGAATAATACCGCCGATAATCAGCATTCCTAGAAATACATTGAACCAGCCGTATCCGCTGTTGAAAAATCCGAAGTCAGAGCTGTCCCAGCCTAAATGTCCTTCCAGAAGTCCTTTTAAAGGGGCTATTACATCGGTGAGATAATAACCGGTAAGCATTGTAAATGCAACAACTGCAAGTGCCGACCACCTGGCGGCTTTTGAGTCTCGAAGTGATTTCCTAATGGTGTCTGTCATGTTTTTGTTTAGTTATTATAAATGGAATTTGTATTAGAGTGACTATTTAAAACATTGCAAAAATCGACTTTTTCCCCGAATATCAAAAATAATATTTGCACGTCTAAATCCTTGATTTATAGCCATGTTTCGTAATTCTTCACCAAACATTTCATTTATCTCGAACCAAAGACTACCAGCTTTACGGAGTTTTATTTTCGCGAAAGCTATAATTGCACTGTAAAAAAGCAATGGATCATCATCAGGAACGAATAAAGCAGTATGTGGCTCATAATTAATTACATTGGGCAGCATCAATAATTTTTCGGATTCAGTTACATAAGGAGGATTACTTACAATAATATCGGCTTGCGGCAATGCATCCCACTGCGTAGTGTCGAGAATATCAACACATAAAAAACCAACTTCAGCATTATTTTTAATGGCATTGGATTCAGCTACTTTTATTGCCTCCTGCGAAATATCAACTGCTGTTACTTGCGATCCTGCAAGATTGCGGCTTAAGGAAACAGCAATGCAACCGCTTCCTGTTCCAATATCCATAATTTTGAGGTTTTGATCCTGAATTGCAGTTGAACAATATTTCACGATCATGCTCACAAGTTCCTCGGTTTCGGGTCTTGGAATTAATACGGACGAATTAACACTAAATTCCATATCCATAAAATATGCCGACCCAATAACATATTGCAGTGGAACCTGGTTTAATAATTTGGTTAAGGCTTGTTCAAATAAAGTGATTTTATCTTCAACTACAGGAACTTTTCCGGATAAAACCCGTTGAACCGGGGTAAAATTTAAATAATGCTCAAACAGCCTGTCCGCTATGGCACGTGCTTCCTCATCCGGATACAATGCTCTTAATTTCAGCACTGTATAACTGTATAACTGTTGGTTGGTATGGTTCATATTTGGAATTGAAACTGTATTTTCGATGGCAAAGATATTCTTAATAAAAATAATCTGATAAATATTAAAGGATGTCGGTATCAAACCACAAACATTTTTTTAATTTTGATAAAACTATTCCTTTCAGCCTCCGCACAATGAAACACCTCCGGTATTTAACTTTATTTCTTCTTCTGGCATCCTTGAAAACAAATGCCCAGGATTTCCTTCCGTTTGCGTCAAGCAATTATGCAGGTATTACAGGTGTTCACCTTCAGCCTGCATCCATTGCCGACAGCCGCTACAAGTTTGACCTGGCATTAAGTTCAACAAGTCTTAGCTTTACAAATAACCATTATGGAATAGATCCTTACCTTGTATCACATCCTAAATTATTTAAGGATATAGATTTAAACGCCCCTTATTTTTCACAAAGCAAAAACGGCCAGGACAAAACAGGAATTTTTAGTTTGAAGCAGGATATTTTTTCATTTATGATTTCACTTTCACCAAAATCATCCATAGCTTTTACTCCTTCAGTAAGGGCAATAGTAAATATCGACAACCTGACTGAAAACCTTGTTTCACAGCTTACCGACCTTGGTAAAGACTCAACCTTATGGAACAGAAGTCTTAACAATGAAAATTTAAATGCCCAGTTAAATTCATGGGTTGAATATGGATTTACTTACGCACGTGTTATTACCGATAAGAAGAAGCATTTCCTGAAAGCCGGAGGAACGCTGAAATTCAATCAAGGTTTGGGATCAGGTTATATTTTTATAAAAGATTTCAATTATAAGTTTCATAATGACTCTACCATTTCATTGTATAACTCATATACAAACTTTGGCACATCCAACAATCTTGATAAAGATTTCAGTTATCGCTTCGATGCCAATCCATCCTTATCATTCGACCTCGGATTTGTATATGAATACCGGCCTGGCTGGATGAAATACAAGTATGATTTGGATGGCAAAACCAATCTTTGGAACAGGGATCAGGATAAATACCTACTCAGGATCGGATTTACAGCCTCCGATATCGGCAGTGTCCGTTACAAACGAAATCCGCAAAGCAGGGATTTTTATGCCAAATATGACAGCCTGAATATAAATGATCTGGGAATTAACTCATTAGATGATTTCAATCATTATATCGACAGTATTTTTGTAACTACTACCGCTTCGGAGAGTTATAAAATGAATCTTCCTCTTTGCCTCAGCATGCAGGCTGATGTGAGAATTGCCAATGGATTATATGTAAATTTTACGCCGTACGTGGCCATAAACCGTAAAGGCGATAAGGTAAACAGGGTACATTATTTAACCGCTTATAATATAGTTCCACGGTTCGATAAAAAATGGTTCGGGATTTCAGTTCCTTTTCAATACAACGCACTCAAACAATGGAACATCGGGTTGGGACTGCGGGTTGGATCTTTCTGGATAGGTTCAAACGATATTTTCTCTGCTCTTGCGTCTTCCGGTTTCAGGTATGGATCCTCACTATCGGCAGTATTTAAAATTCCTATATTCTATGGTCATCCCCACGACAGGGACAATGATAAGGTATCGGACAAAAAAGATCTTTGTCCGGATATTGCGGGTTTATTGGCATTGAACGGCTGCCCGGATGCTGATGGCGACGGAATAACAGATGAAAAAGACAAATGCCTGGATGTTGCCGGTTTAAAAGAATTTGCCGGTTGCCCTGATACCGACGGTGACGGAATTATTGACAATTTCGACCAATGTCCTGATGTAAAAGGTCTTAAAAATTTTAATGGCTGTCCCGATAGCGATGGCGACAACATTATTGATCAGAATGACGACTGTCCGTTTAATGCCGGACCTTTGTCGATGAATGGCTGCCCCGACCAGGATGGTGACGGGATAGCGGATAAAGATGATAATTGTCCAAAATTGCCGGGGAAACGGGAGAACCAGGGATGTCCGTTTATTGATACCGATGGGGATGGTATTGTTGATGAAGCTGACAAATGTCCGGGAATAAAAGGCCCTATCGAAAATCAGGGATGTCCTTATCAGGATTCTGATAATGATGGCATACCCGACAAAGATGATGATTGCCCGAGTATTTCCGGACAGGCGGTTTTCAAAGGATGCCCCGATACCGATGGCGATGGAATTTCGGATAAGTACGATCTTTGTCCGACAATACCGGGTATTTCAATAAGCAACGGCTGCCCGGAAATAAAAAAAGAAGAACAGGAAATCCTAAAAAAAGCTTTCAGCAACCTGGAATTTGAAACCGGAAAATCTGTCATCAGGACTTCATCATTGAGTTCGCTTGATGAACTTGCAGGAGTTATGAAAAATAGAAGCGAATTTAAACTCTCGCTTGCCGGACATACAGATAATGCAGGGAATCCGGCATCGAACCTGAATTTGTCGAAAAACAGAACTTTGGCCGTTAAAAATTTCCTTGTAAAAAAAGGAGTTGAACCCGATCGTATTAAAGCGGAATGGTTTGGACAAAATCAACCTGTTGCTCCAAATACTTCTCCTGAGGGTCGCCAGCAAAACAGGCGGGTTGAAATGAAAATTGTTTTTGAATAGGGTTGGAATTTGTTTTCGGAACGGAAGTAGGAAGCCGGAAGTTGAAAGATGGAAGTTGAAAGATGGGAGATGAGAGATGAGAAATGAGAGATGGGAGACGGAAGGCCGAAGACGGAAGTAAGAAGTAAGTGAAAAGTACAATAAATTTGATATGAAAAGTGTTATTAACTTTGTATTCCGGTTTACGGACTTCCGGCTACAAGCCCAAAATGCAATATCTTATCTGATATCAGAATCATACTTATAAAAACATACGGTTATGAAAACAAGCGAATCTATTCATCTGTTTCTGCAACAACCACATATTGCCGTAGTTGGAGTTTCGCGGAACAAAAACAAATTCGGAAATGCCGTTTATAAGACCCTTAAAAAGAAAGGATTCAAAGTCATCCCAGTTAATCCGCACTTGATTCATTTCGAAGGCGATACATGTTACAGCACTATTGATACGCTTCCGCCGGAAGTAAAAGCGATTTTTATAAATACACCGCCTGAGAAAACGATCAGGATTGTTGAAAATGCCGTTAAGAAAGGGATACAGCATGTATGGCTTCAACAGGGATCGAGCAATGACGAAGTGATACGTTACCTCGATGGAAAAGACGTAAATTATATCGCCGATCGCTGTATTATGATGTTTGCCGAACCGGTGGGATCATTCCACATGATACACAGGTTCTTTTCAAAAATTACAGGGAATTTCCCGAAATAAACTTCCCGAAACCTTGTTATGCCAAAAAACATTCCTGATGTTCAGCCCAAAGAAAATTGTATTTTTTGTAAAAAAGAAATTACGGTTAAAGCCTTTTACGCTACAGCGCAATATAGTGCGCTGTACAATATAGCTCCAATTCTACCGGGTCACTCCCTTATAATTCCTAACAAACATTATATTTCCCTATTTGAATTATCCGACGATGAACTATGCAAAATGATGATATTCGCCCGCAAAGCGACCACAGTTTTAAAATCGGTTTTCGAGTGCGACGGTTTCGACTGGACTATACAGGATGGAGTTTCAGCAGGGCAAACAATTCCACATCTGCATCTGCATATTATTCCCCGCAAACCACATGATTTGCCGGAGAGCAACAATTGGTACAGCAAAATTTCCGAGAATGAAATTCAGATGCTTGAGAGTCAGCAGCGGGAACGGCTGAATGATGGTGAATATATGGCTATTACTGAACGGCTTTCGAAAGCAGCAGCTCTTTTGATTGAGCATTCCGGGTGACGCGACTTTAAGTCACATTCAAAATAAAAGAGTAAACTCAAGAGATGTTTGCCGGCAAAGCGAAAAGACGCGGATAAAATCCGCGCCACCCACAGGGTGGCTTTAATTCATTACATTAATACTCCACCAATTACACAAAAAATAGTATCACACCGATTACCGCAATAATAGCCCCGATTATTTCGCGGCCGGTAACTCTCTCCTTATTAAAATATACTGCAGGAGGAATAATAAGTACCGGTGTAAGCGACATTATGGTTTGCGCTATCCCTGCATTGGTATGTTGAACGGCCATCAACGAAAACGAAACTCCCAGGAATGGTCCGAATATGGAACCTACAACAAGCCCTTTCATCGCTTTGGAATCCTTAAAAGAAGCAGGTAATTCCTTCCATTTACCCAAAATAAAAAACAAGATAGCGAAACCGACAAAACCGGTGAGCACTCTTATATGCGATGCAGCAAACGGATCGTAATCCCTCATGCCGTATTTGCTCAACACAATTCCCACACCTTGCCCGGCAGCGGCAATCAGGCCCATCACTATTCCTTTTACCGGATACGACATCGAATATCTTTTTTTACTTTTTACAACATCCACAGAATTCTCCTGTGTGCGGGTAAAAATTACTAGAGCAATTCCTGCCAGGGTTATGACCATTGCCAGCAAATTTTTTGCACTCATCACTTCACCCAGCATAACCCACGCGGTAAAAGCGGCAAAAACAGGTGCCAGTGTCATCATAAGCATAGCTACCCTCGCCCCGGTTATAACATAAGCTTTGAAAAGGCAATAGTCGCCTATTATAAAACCAACAATACCGGATATTGCAAGCCATACCCAAGTATGAAGATCAGCATCAAGAGGAAGGAAAAGCCCCCGTTGAAAAAACGAAAACACCGAGAGGAATAAAGCAGCCAATGCTAATCTTAGCAGGTTTACATGCATGGAACCAATCCGTTTACTGGCGCTTTCGAAGGCCAGTGCCGTAATAGTCCAGAACAGTGTTGTAAGTAAAGCAGCAAATTCGCCCAAATGAGTTGACATATACCTTAAATATATAGAAGCCGCAAAAGTAGCTAAATGATGCATCAGAAAACTTAACTTATTATTTATAATTTAACTTTGAAAAAAATATCTCCACTTGTTTACCTTTGCAGGGAAGTCAAAATCAATAATACTATTTATAACGGATGCTTTTCAGCGATGAATATAAAACCATAACAGAGCCGTCTCAGGGTTCGTTTCGCGACAAAGGCAGCAAATTTCTGTCTTTCGCTATCGCGGCAAACACTGAGCAGGAAGTTAAACAGCATCTCGAAGCATTGAGAAAACAATATTACGATGCAACTCATCATTGTTATGCTTATATACTGGGTTTTGATAAATCAGCTTTCCGTATAAATGATGACGGTGAGCCATCCGGAACTGCCGGAAGGCCGATATATGGTCAGCTACTTTCCCATGATCTTACTAACACGTTAATTGTGGTTGTGAGATATTACGGCGGAACAAACCTGGGAGTTCCGGGTTTGATACACGCTTACAAAACTGCTGCTGCCGAAGCACTGGGCAAAGCAACAATTGTAACAAAGATTGTGAAGGAAATGTACCAGATTGAATATCCATATGAAGCAATGAACGATGTGATGAAAATAATCAAAGATGAAATATTAGAAGTTATCAACAATGAGTTTGGCATGAAATGTGTTATCCGGCTGGCAATCCGACATAGTGTTTCCGAACGTGTTACGAGCAAATTTTCGAAGATAAACCAGTTAGTTATTAATTACTTATCAATTTCGTAACATTTATTGTTGGAACTTGAATATTTTTTACCACATTTTGCCATATACAACTAAAATACCGAAAAACAAATACCATTTAAATTTTTTTTTGAACTTAGTTATAATGATTTTTGAACACTTTTATGACTTACCAAACAAACTCAAACCTATTTTTTAGCTATTCAGCTGATAACAAGCTGATTTAACGATTCAAAACAACCAAGAGTGAACATGCAACACAACGAAATGGAAGGGATTAAAGAACTTCAGCAGGAAGTTTGGGAAAATTGCCTTAAAGTCATCCGCGACAACCTGAATTATCAAAGTTTCAAAACCTGGTTCTCTCCAATTAAGCCGATCAAACTTGAAAACAACATTCTTACAATTCAGGTTCCAAGTCAGTTTTTTTACGAATGGCTTGAGGAACATTACATCACACTCCTTAAAAAAACCATTCGCAACGAACTGGGTCCTAATGGAAGGCTCGAATACAGCATTGTAATGGAAGGAGCTTATACTTCGGATCCATACACCATTAAAATACCAACCAGTAACCGGAAAGCGACCACAAATCCATCAGTACAGATGCCGATAGATTTAAATGCAGGTAAATCGAAAGAAATACCCAATCCGTTTGTTATACCGGGGCTAAAAAAGATACAGGTTCAGTCGCAATTGAACGAATCTTACTCATTTGATAATTTTATCGAAGGCGATTGTAACCGCCTGGCCCGCTCAGCCGGCTATGCTGTTGCCTGCAATCCTGGCAAAACCGCGTTTAATCCTTTGTTTCTATACAGCCCTGTTGGCTTAGGTAAAACTCACCTTGCACAAGCTATTGGCCTGCAGGTTAAGAATAATTTCCCTGAAAAAACCGTTTTGTATGTTGCCACTGAACAGTTTACACAACAGTTTATTGATTCGGTACGCAGCAACAATCAAAACGACTTTGTTCATTTCTACCAGATGATTGATGTACTGATCATCGACGACATTCATTTCCTGTCGGGCAAAGAAAAAACGCAGGATGTTTTCTTTCATATTTTTAACCACCTGCACCAGAAAGGCAAACAACTTATACTTACAAGCGATAAAGCACCGGTTGAATTAAAAGGACTGGAGCCACGTTTATTATCGCGCTTCAAATGGGGATTGGCAGCCGACCTGCAGGTACCCGATCTCGAAACCCGTATTGCCATCCTGAAAAAAAGATTGTACAAAGACGGTATTGATATGCCTTTCGAGGTACTCGAATACCTTGCATACAGCATTACCACCAATGTGCGCGAACTCGAAGGAGCACTTATTTCGTTGATGGCACAATCATCGCTGAACAAAAAAGCCATTACCATCGACCTTGCAAGGCAGATGATCGACAAGTTTGTGAAAAACACCGCCCGCGAAATATCCATCGATTTTATCCAGAAAATTGTTTGCGATTATTTTGATATTCCGGTGGATGCGATCAACTCCAAAACCCGTAAACGCGATATAGTACAAGCTCGTCAACTTGCCATGTATTATTCAAAAAAACACACCAAGGCTTCGCTGGCAACAATCGGGCTGCATTGCGGCAACAAAGACCATGCAACCGTGCTTCATGCCTGCCGCACCGTAAATAACCTGATTGAAACCGACAAGCAATTTCGCACCTATGTGGAAGAAATTGAAAAACGGATCAAGTTTTAATCTTTAAAGCAAGGTAATTAAAAGAAAAAAGAAGGAAGTTGTGGGTACGCAGCTTCCTTTTTTGCTGAAATGAATTTCATTGACTGAATATGGCAGGATTTACTACAATACCACTCAAACCTTTCGATGAAAGTAAATTTAATAGAAAGATAAGCTTATTTTTGTAGATAAAAATTCACGAAACAAACAAATAATACCGGGTTTGCTTAGCCGATGAAAATATTAATGGTATGCCTTGGAAACATTTGTCGCTCGCCAATGGCGGAAGGACTTATGCGTGCAAAAATTGAAAAATATAAAATAGAAGCGGAAGTTGATTCAGCCGGGTTCGAAGCATATCATACTGGCGATGCTCCCGATTACAGAGCCATCAAAATGATGAAAATGCATGGAATCGATATTTCAGGTCAACAATCAAGACTGTTCCGAAAATCTGATTTTGAAGTATTCGATCGCATTTATGTAATGGACTGCGGAAATTATTCGGATGTAAAAGCTGTTGCAAGCAGTTGCGAACAATTACAGAAGGTTGATTACATCCTTAATGTAATTCATCCGGGAAGCAAAAAGCCTGTCCCTGATCCTTTCTACGGAGGGAACGATGGTTTTGAAACAACATACCGATTGCTTGATGAAGCAACCGAACAGATTGCCCTTGAATTAAAGAACGGAGGAAAATAAAATGAATACTCAGGAACCAGGAAGGGAAGATATTTTAAATGCCGCCAAACGAATACAGGCTTACCTGCATCGTACGCCGGTACTCACATGCAGCGCGATAGACCACCTCACTGGTGCAACAATTTATTTTAAGTGCGAAAATTTTCAGAAAGCCGGAGCCTTTAAATCACGCGGTGCTACCAACGCGGTGTTCAGCATTGATCCGTATGACCTGAAACAAGGCGTGGCAACACATTCGTCGGGAAACCATGCGGCTGCATTGGCAAGGGCTGCGCAGCTAAAACATATTCCTGCTTACATCGTAATGCCCGAAAATTCATCGAAAGTTAAAATTGCAGCGGTAAAAACCTACGGGGGAATTATAACTTTCTGCAAACCAACTCTCGAAGCCCGTGAAGAAAAGTTGAACGAAGTTTTGATTGAGACCAATGCGTTCGAAATACATCCTTACAATAATTTCGCGATTATTGCGGGTCAGGCTACCGCTGCACTCGAACTTATTATCGATCATCCCAGGCTGGATATAATTATTGCGCCGGTTGGCGGTGGCGGACTATTAAGTGGAACGGCACTGGCAGCTCACTATTTTTCGCCGGCTACAAAAGTGATAGCAGCCGAACCAGCGGGCGCCGATGATGCATATCAATCCTTTTACCAGAAAAAGCTTGTGCCTTCCATAAATCCTGATACCATTGCCGATGGATTGAGAACTTCGCTTGGAAGCCTCACATTTCCAATTATCCGCCGTTTGGTGAGCGATGTGGTGACTGTAAGCGACCAGGCAACCATCGAAGCCATGAAACTTGTGTGGGAACGCATGAAAATAATTATTGAACCTTCGTCAGCAGTAGCTTTGGCAATGGTGATAAAACACAAACACCGGTTTCAAGGACAAAAAATTGGAATCATTCTATCAGGAGGAAATGTGGATTTGATGAATTTGCCGTGGATGTAGGAGTTTCGGGTTTGAAGGGTTTCGGGTTTGAAGCACTTCGACTCCACTCAGTGTGACAAGTTTCGGGTTTGATGAGTTTCGGTCACAAATTCCATCTCTGGATTTAATTCGATTCGTCTATTCGTTCCGATGTCTGGTCTTGATGTGGTACAGTCGTGAAGTCGTGTGTTCGTGAAGTTGTGCCATCGTTAAATGATTTAGGGTTTGATGAGTTTCGGGTTGCTGAGCGAAGTCGAAGTTTATAGTTACTGTCCGCTGAGCTGAATCAAAGTGCCGAGCAGCAGGCTCCTTTGGATACTTCTAAAATCATAAATAATTGATTATTGATCCAAAATATTTTTTAAAACCATTCTTCTTTTCAAATTAATATGAAAAAAGGCAACCTATACCTTATTCCTACACCACTCGGCGAAACAGGCTTCGAAGCAGGAATACCTGCATACAACCTGCAAATCCTAAAGCAAATAAATACATTTATTGTTGAGGAACTTCGCACGGCAAGGCGTTTTTTGCGTAAAGCCGGTTATACCAATGATTTTGAAGCAGTAAATTTTTATCTGCTCAATGAACATACTCCTGATAACGAAGCCGTTACTATGCTCGAAAATGCAACAGCAGGGGGAAATATCGGTTTGCTAAGCGAAGCAGGCCTACCGTGCATAGCCGATCCTGGAAATATAGTTGTCAGACTTGCCCACCGTAAAGGCATCAGAGTGATTCCTCTTACCGGGCCATCTTCCATTATGCTGGCATTGATGGCTTCGGGACTGAACGGGCAGAATTTCGTGTTCCATGGCTACCTGCCTGTTAAACCCGATGAGCGTACCAGAGCTATCCGCGAACTGGAGCAGGCAGCCACAAAAGGAAACCAGACACAGATTTTTATTGAGACGCCTTATCGCAACATGGCAATGCTCGAAAGCATACTAAAAAGTTGCCATCCTTCGCTAATACTTTGCGTTGCAGCCGATCTTACGCTCGAAACGGAATGGATACGAAGCATGACAGTTCAGGAATGGAAAAAAGAAAAACCGGAATTGCATAAAAGACCGGTGGTGTTCTTGTTGGGCAGTGGGTAGGTGGGAGAGTGAGTGAGTGAGGGAGTGATTGTTTCCTGAAAATGGCTCAAGAATAAACCGATTCCAATCTTGCATAAACATTAATCATGTAATATAAAAAGTTAGTATTAATTTTGATTTAGAAAAAATAAAATATAAACAATGAACCTACAAGCTTTGAGCAAACTTGCAATTTTACTTTTAATCGCGTCATCAGCAATTTTTTCAGGATGCAAAACAACATCTGTTGATAAACCCTTACGCATTGCTTTATCATCGGGCAGTGAGAATTACATAAACTGGGTTCACCGGGGTGACTCTTTGGCCGAAATTATTGATATGAAAGGGATACAGATCGATTCGGCACTAAAACTGCTCGCTGGTTGTGATGGTATTATTTTTACCGGGGGCGAAGACGTTGTTCCCTCATATTATGGCAAAGGATATGATTCAAAACGTTGTGAATCAAATCCAGGCAGGGATTCACTCGAATTTGAACTTATCCGCGAGTCCTTAAGGCTAAAGATACCGGTATTTGGCGTTTGCCGTGGACAACAAATATTAAATGTTGCCCTTGGAGGAACACTTATTATCGACATTCCAACCGATCATCCCGGAAAAGTTATCCATCGGCAGGATGATTACCTCAACTGCTTCCATCAGGTTAGTGTAATTAATGGAAGCACTTTACAGAGCATTACAAAAGCGGATACCGGCATGGTAACGTCAAATCATCACCAGGCGATTGAACAAGCAGCACCCGGAATACGGATAGTTGCCTGGAGCACGGACAGTATTGCAGAAGCTATTGAATGGGCCGATCCTGCCGCAAAACCCTTTCTGATGGCTGTTCAGTGGCATCCCGAGCGAATGGATGAGAAAAGCCCGTTAAGCATGCCGTTAGTGAAAGCTCTTCTCGAAGCTGCAAGTATCAAAAGAAAGCAATACTAGATTCTCACTGCATAATCGGAATACTTATTTGATATGTGTTGAATCAATTCAATAAAATTCCGGATACGAGAGAGTGTTTTGAGTAAACATCTATCATTTCAATTATTTATACTGCAAACGGGATAAATTTCCGCATCCATTAAGTCTCAAATTCCAAATTCAAAGGTCCAAATTCCAACTGGGACGTAGAGTCAGTCTTGGTTCTTGAGATTTGGGACTTTGGTCTTGGGTCTTTTTTTTAATGCGTGATTTTATCCCACTCCAAGTATAGTATTAACAAAACCTGGTAAACTGTAGCTGAAAATTTTCCTGCAATTTTACATCTTCCCCGCAAATAAATGTTCAATTATTTTAAAATTGGACGAAACAAAACACAACTCCGATTGTTTAGAATAAGGAAATTATTTTTTTAAACATAAACCTTTATCGAACAACTAAAATTCTTCCTTATATTTGTTCGTTTAATGGTGTGTTTATAAATCTAATCACAGTTTTAACATCCTTACACCTAATTACATACTACTAAAACGCAATTATTTTTTGGTTGTTGGCTCAGGATAAATAATAAATATTACTCAATAATGAACGTATTGATCATTGCCCTTTTTGCTGCCTTATCTATGTTAATTATTGGCTACTCAAATATCATATCAACTTGTTCAACCTACGTAAAACAAGATTCCGCCAATCAAATTAACAAAATCCAAACCTCGTGTCATCAGTATTAAAACTTTTGGCAACTTCAATTGGAATAATCACCAACATTTTAAAATAATAAACCAAAACCAACTTTAATCATTAACTTAAAAATCAATATCTATGAAAAAACTACTTACAATTCTTATTGCATTGGGCATGTCGTTCACATCCATTGCTCAAACAGCAGACTATCCGTGGGCTGTGGGTCTGGGAGCTCATTGGGCTAGTTTCGGCAATATTAAACTCCCTTTAAAAGATCAGTTTAAAAACATTGACTTCATGGGAGGACCGATTGAAGCATCAATCAGCCGTTACCTTAACCCTTACTTTAATATACAATTAACAGCTGGATACCTCAGTCTCACCAAAGGAGTATATACTGACTACACCATCACTTCTAAAACTTTCTTCAATTCAGATCTTGATTTTCAGTTTAAATTTCTGGGTGGAGTAATTAAAGAGGATGCATTTGTTACACCTTATGTTTATTTAGGAATAGGTTACGAGAATCTTAATAGTTCAAATGATTTTAAAAGACAGGTCGGTTTAGGCCTGGATTTCAAAGTTGTGAAGAATTTGTCTCTTTACGCCCGTGCCGATTACGTGCATGGTACCGATCAGACTGGATATTCTTATTTACATCCCCATGTAGGTCTAAAATATCGTTTTACTGCCAAAAAGGACAGGGATAAAGACGGAGTTGTTGACGATGACGACCGCTGCCCCGATGTATTTGGCACAAAAGAATTGAAAGGTTGTCCTGACAAGGATGGAGATGGAATTGCAGACATCGACGACAAATGTCCTGATGTTAAAGGCTTACCGGCGTTGCAGGGTTGCCCTGATACAGATGGCGACGGAATTACCGATCTGGAAGACCGCTGTCCGGATGTTGCCGGTTTAGCAGCATTGAAAGGCTGTCCTGACAGGGATAAAGACGGAATTGCCGATATAGATGATAACTGCCCGGATGTTGCTGGTATAGCTAAATTCAAAGGTTGTCCTGATACCGATGGTGACGGCGTAATGGATAAGGAAGATGACTGTCCGACCGTTCCCGGTACTATTGCGTTAAAGGGTTGTCCTGACAGAGATGGCGATGGCGTTGGTGATAAAGACGACAAATGCCCGGATGTATTCGGAACAGTTGCCAACTTCGGATGCCCCGAAGTTAAGAAATTCGAATACGGCAATGTTGTCTATTTCAATACAGCTCAATCAGTTGTAATAAAGAAATACAACAAAGATCTTAATGCAGTTGCTATAATTCTGAAAGACAATAAAGATGTTAAATTTACAGTAGAAGGCAATGCTGACGAACAAGGTTCAGAAGAATTTAACATGAAACTCTCTGAAAAACGTGCTGATTATGTCATCAACTACCTGGTTAAAAAAGGTGTTGCAGCAGACCAGCTTGTTAAGAAATTCTTTGGCAAAAGCAATCCTGTAGCTGATAATACAACTGCAGAAGGCCGGTCAAAGAACCGCAGGGTTGACATTAAGGCTGTTAAATAAATCCTGAATATACTTAATTATAAAAGAGGCTAACCGGTTGGTTAGCCTCTTTTATTTTGATCGGATAGAACTATGATTTCGTTGCTACAAGCCGCTAATATTATTGAACATTTTTAAGCGTAAGCTGAATCCTTTTGCGCTCTTTGTCCACCTCAAGTACTTTTACTCTCACTTTCTGATTCAGTTTCACAATGGTGTTTGGATCTTTAACGTACTTATCAGCAAGCTGGCTTACATGAATCAGGCCATCCTGGTGAACACCAATATCTACAAAAGCGCCAAAATTTGTGATATTAGACACAAGACCATCGAGGATCATTCCAGGTTTAAGGTCATCCATGGAATTTACATTTTTATCGAACTCGAAAAGTTCAAATTTCTGGCGTGGATCGCGACCCGGCTTCGAGAGTTCGGCCATAATATCGGTAAGCGTTGGCATTCCGACTTTTTCAGAAACAAATTCCTCAAGCTTAATTTGCTTCCTTAAATCCTCATTGCTGATCAGATCAGATACAGAGCAGCCCGCTTTTTTTGCCATCCGCATCACTAAAGGATAGCTCTCAGGATGCACCGCGCTGGCATCAAGTGGATTTTCGGATTCCCTGATTCGAAGGAAACCAGCAGCCTGTTCAAAAACCTTTTCACCCAGGCGGGGGACATTTTTAAGCTGTTCGCGCGTTTTGAACATACCGTTCTTATCGCGGTATTCAATAATTTTAGCGGCAAGCACCGGGCCAACACCCGAAACATAAGTTAGCAACTGCTTGCTTGCCGTGTTGAGTTCCACTCCTACTTTATTCACACAACTCTCAACTACTGTTTCGAGGCTTTTTTGCAGCATAGGCTGATTTACATCATGCTGGTATTGCCCGACACCAATGGATTTAGGATCAATTTTTACAAGTTCGGACAGCGGATCCATCAGGCGACGACCTATTGAAACTGAGCCACGAACGGTGACATCATATTCAGGAAATTCTTCGCGTGCCACAGCCGAAGCAGAATAAACAGAGGCACCGGCTTCATTTACCATTAATGCAATAATGTCAGTATCAAATGGAATCCGACGAACCAGATTTTCAGTTTCCCTGCCTGCTGTTCCGTTGCCGATGGCAATAGCTTCAACCTTATACGCGTTTACCAGGTTCTGAATCTTTGATACTGCTAGTTTTACTTCACTTTGCGGAGGATGTGGATAAATAGTTTCGTTATGAATTAGTCGCCCTTGCCGGTCGAGGATTACGAGTTTGCAACCGCTGCGAAATCCGGGATCTATGGCCAGCACCGTTTTCTGTCCTAAAGGAGGAAGCATCAGCAACTGCCTTAAATTTTCGGCAAAAACACGGATTGCTTCCTTATCAGCCTTCTCTTTTGCCATTTGCCGGAATTCCGTTTCTATGGATGGCTGCAA
>JBBSDG010000043.1:0-17326 GCA_038249635.1 Bacteroidales bacterium
ATCGAAGGCAGTATGAACGGCGCTTTGGGGCGGTTTACTTCCGAAGGAAACATGGCGGGGCTTGGAGTACTTCGTTCGCATGGCGGGCGTTACCAGGCTATTCAGGATGGAGATGTACATATTGATATTGCGGTAATTGCTGCACCTACCGCCGATGAATTCGGAAATGCGACCGGCGATCGTGGTCCCGCAGCCTGTGGATTGCTGGGATTCGCCCTTGCCGATTCGCAGTATGCCGACAGGGTGATTGTGGTTACTGATAATCTTGTTCCTTTTCCATGTGTGCCGTGGCAAATTCAGGGGAATAATGTGGATTTTGTGGTAGTGATGGATAGAATTGGTATTCCTGAAAAGATAATTTCCGGTACCACCGAAATTACTAAAAGCCCCGACAGACTTTTACTTGCTGAGATGACTGCGCAATTTTGCGAGGAAACCGGAATTGTTCACGATGGGTTTTCGTTTCAGGCCGGTGCTGGCGGAACAGCCTTGTCTATTGGTATTTACTTCGCTGAAATGCTTCGTCGAAAAGGCATGAAAGCCCGTTTCGCACGTGGCGGCAGCAATAAGTATCTGGTAAAAATGCTCGAAGATGGTCTGGTTGATTATATCCTCGATGGCCAGACCTTTGACCTGGAAGGCGTACGTTCGATGCGCGAAAACGCCGGGCACTTAAATACAAGTCCGTTTACAAGCTATAATTACCACGGCAAAGGAAACTTTGCGCAGTTTGTGGATGTTGTAATCCTTGGCGCTACCGAAGTAGATATAAATTTCAATGCCAACGTGGTAACCCATTCCGATGGCTATTTGCTGCACGGCATAGGTGGCTGGATGAATTGCCTGCTTTCAAAATGCGTGATTCTGCCGATTCCACTGTTCCGCGACCGGATGCCGGTTATTCGTGATGAGGTTACCACCATTTGCGGACCAGGCGAACTGATCGATGTAATTGTGACCGAGCGTGGTATCGCTATAAACCCTTTACGTCCTGACCTGATTGAAAAAATGAAAGGCAGTTCGCTTCCGATCAAAACAATTCATCAACTTAAGGCCGAAGCTGAAAAAATTTGTGGCAAACCACAAAAACCTAATCTTACTGATGAAGTTGTGGCCGTAATTAAATGGATTGATGGAACGGTTATTGACTCGGTGTTCAGGGTTGATAAATAAATATAATTCCAAATAAGAAATCCCCTGATATGAATTTTATTCATT
Organism: Bacteroidales bacterium; assembly: GCA_038249635.1. GTDB lineage: Bacteria > Bacteroidota > Bacteroidia > Bacteroidales > UBA4417 > UBA4417. The sequence continues at coordinate 1,219 of JBBSDG010000043.1, forward strand.
GGAATTATTATTTCCCGGATATCTTGAATCCTACGGGTTTTCTTTCACTTGGATTTTCCTGCTTCCCGATAAGTTCATCAAGGTAACTGAATACTAATTCGATATTTTTATCCTGATTGTCTATTTTCTTTCTGATTTCCTCAACCTGAAGGCGTAAACTTAAATTCTCAATCAGCATTTCGCGCACACTGGTAAATATTCTCATAATCTGAATGTTCACCTGAATAGCTCTGTCGCTGTTTAAAACTCCTGATAACATTGCAACACCTTGTTCTGTAAATGCGAAAGGCAAACTTCGGTTCCCTCCCCAACTTGATGTTCCAAATTGGAATTTCAAGTTTTCGAATTCAGGGCTGCTTAGTTGAAACATGAAATCATCAGGAAAACGTTTAATGTTTCTTTTAACTGCTTTGTTCAGGTTACCAGTTGTTACCCCGTAGAGAGAAACAATATCTTTATCCAGCATTATTTTCTTTTCCCTGATAAAAAAGATTTTACTGATTAAGAATTCGTCTGGTAAAACTGATGGAAGATCTTTAGTAATAGTCTTAGAGGAATAATTTCACAAAAATAGTAAAAGCAACTTTGTTTCAATTGGATCCATGACTTAAAGATGCACTATTTGCGTGTTGGAAAAATCTGCGGCAAACCACAGAAGCCTCATCTGACTGATGAATTTGTGGCAGTAATTAAATAGATAGATGGAACGGTGATTGACTCGGTGTTAAGGGTTGATAAATAATTTAAGTGTTATTGCGCTCCCGACATTTAAAAAAATGAGTTATTAAACTTCTTTTGTCTGAATTCAGGATGCCTTTGAATGTAACTTTGAACTCTTTTCGATAGCAAAGTCATCGGATTCTTTTGCCAGGTTGTTGATAGTGCGAGTATTAACTAAAAGCGCCAATACATCTTCCACGTTTTTTAACTGAAAGTCCTTTTGAATTTGTTTCAGTTTGTTAAAATTGTCATCCGAAACCCTGATCCAGAGGTTGCTATATAATTTTTCCCACTTACTCATGCTTTATCGTTTTGAAACAAGGTTTTGCAAAATATCATTTGATTTAGTCTGAAAAATAGGTTTAACCTGCTGTAGAATGCATTTATTCTGATTTTGCACTCATTTTGTCAGGACGTTATCATCTTTCTAAATTATATAAACAATAACTATTCCAAAATTCTATTTCGCTGGTTAACAAATGTTTAAGCTAGTATGCGGGGTATAAATTGGTGAGTTCGGTTTCATAATGAAAACATTTGTGTAAATAGAATTAAAATTGGCAAAGATCAAGCATATGTTGTTTATTTGTAAAAGAGACTTTGGACTTAGCGAAACATTATAAAATAAATATTTTATGCCTGCCTGCTTTCTTTGTAAATATTCCTTAATTTTAATGCTGATATCCGGTTTGCAAATTTCAACAATCGTTTTCATTACATTGCTATTAATCAGAATAATACAACCTTAAATTTCCCAAAAATATGGTCAAGAACCTGATCCTTTTCGCTCTGTTGGGCATTGCTTTATCCTCATGCAGTGATTTTAACTCATTGAAAGTTAAGAAGACTAATTTCAAGGATGAAGTTTCGCGAGCCCAGAACCTGGTTTTCACCTTTAACAAGAAATTGATCTCCGATTCAGGACTCATAAATAAATGGGATACAACGCAGTATATTAAATTTGAACCCGCGATACAAGGCCGGTTTATGTGGACCGGTAAATCGGAAATAACTTTTTCGCCCGTTGGTGCCATGCTACCGGCTTCCAGCTATATAGCTACCCTAAACAAAAATCTGGTTAAATTTAATTCGGTGAAATACAGCATTGATGATGATCCCATTGAGTTTCACACCCCATTCCTGAAAATCAATAGTATCAATACCTTCTGGTCGCTGAGCGAAGAAATGACAAACCAGGTGGAGGTGCGCTGCCAGATAGTTTTTAATAATCCGGTTAATCCGTCGAAGCTAAAACCTCTATTGAAAGTTTTGGTGGCAGGTAAGGAAATTTCCTATCGCATAATCACACAAAATGATTCCGAAACCATTGAAGTTGCTTTTGCATACGACAGTCAATCGCCTGACAATGAGACAAAAGGTGAAATCGTAATTGAAAAGGGCCTTACATGTACCGGTGGAAATACAGCAACGAAAGATCCGGTTAAAAGTGAATTCCTGATCCCTTCGAAAGATAAACTTATAATTTCCGACACTGAAGCAGGTTTTGACAAAGGCAAAGGGTATATCGATGTTTTTACATCACAGCCGGTAATTGCCGAGGGATTATCTGCCTTTGTTTCCACAGATCCGGCTCTGGATATAACTACGGAATTATTATCAAATGGATTCAGGATTAAAGGTGAATTCCTCGGGTCTGCAACTTACACGCTCACTATTAAAAAAGGTGTTAAAAGCCTTTTCGGACGCGAGTTGGAGGAAGTTTTTACCACAGTAATATCCTTCGCCGATCCACAGCCAAATATCTCATTTACTGAACATAATGCTATTTATCTATCCACAAAAGGCGAGCGTAACCTGGGCGTTAATATTATAAATGTGCCGCAGGTGAAAGTTTCGGTTTTTAAAATATTTGAGAATAACGTCCAGCAATACATGAGGCAAGGGAAAAGCTGGGAGTATGATTACGATGAGGAGACTAAAGAATACAACGACTATAATACCTGGGCGTTCGACGAAGATTACGGTAAACCAGTAATGAGTAAAGTGGTGCAAACGCGTTCGCTGCAAAAATCCGGCAACATCTCTTTGCTGAATCTCGATCTGAATGAACTTAATTTTAATGAATCCTTCAAAGGGCTTTACCTTGTTAAGGTTGAAGCAACTGATCGCAAATTCCTGCAGGATGCACAGCTGCTATCGCTTTCCGATCTGGGTTTGATTGTAAAAGAGGGTTCATCGGATGTGATGGTTTTTGTGAATTCGCTTCGTGATGCCACACCAGTGAAGGGAGCAAGGCTCGATTTTATCAGTTCCAACAACCAGAAGGTGTTTTCGGCAGTTACGGATAACAACGGCGTCGCCCTGTTTAAAAATGCAAAACAAGTGGCAGCCGGATTCAGACTGAGCATGGTTTCGGTACGTTACGAAAATGATTTCAACTTTGTTCTGTTCAATAAAACAAGGGTTGAGACATCGCGCTTTGATGTGGGCGGAAAACGAACGGACAATGTGAATTACGACGTTTTTATCTACGGCGACCGCGATTTGTACCGCCCCGGCGACACGGCTCATATCAATACCATATTACGTACTCCGCGTTGGGAAGTAGTGAGTAATATTCCGGTGAAAATAAAACTTATCGCTCCAAATGGAAGGGAATACATGAATCAGCGTCTTCAGCTCAATGGCTCAGGCGCTGCCGAAACACAGTTTTTTGTTCCGCGCCAGGCCATGACCGGTACATATATCGTTGAAGTTTATGCCGGAAATGATGTATTGCTTGCTTCGCGCAGGATTGCCGTTGAAGAATTTGTGCCCGACCGCATTAAAGTTACAACCAAAACCGATAAAGCGGTTTACCTTCCGGCTGAAGCTATAAACCTTGAGCTGCTTGCCGAAAACCTGTATGGCACTCCTGCCGCGGGAAGACGCTTTGAAACTGAATTACGTTTAAAACGCAAACAGCTCACTTCGAAAGCCCTTCCCGATTACTCCTTTAATATTGACTCGAAAAACATGCCGGTGCTGGCCTCCATTATGCAACAGGGCAATACGGATGCCGAAGGTAAGGCAATTGGCATTCTGAAGTCAGCTGCATATAAAGACATTGGTTTGCTCGAAGGCAAAATATTTACAACCGTATTTGATGAAACCGGCAGACCGGTGAACAAACTGAATGTGGTTGAAATCCCGACCCAGCAGGCGTATTTCGGTATAAAGTATTTTGATACATGGCTGTCAACCCGCAAGGCATTAAACCTGCAATTTGCTGCTGTTGATCGTACCGGAAAGGCATTGGTCGGCGCTCAGGCTAAAATTGTGATCCTCAATTACCGCTACGAAACCGTAATCGAAAAAGCTTACGGACGCTATAATTATGTTTCGCAGAAAAAGGAAAAATTGGTTCTTGAAAGTGAGATGAATATCAAAGGTTCGGGAACTGTTTTACCATTTGTTCCGGTTCAATCGGGTGAATATGAAGTTCGCATTATGGCTCCGGGTAGCGAAAACTATGTTTCGAGGACATTTTATGCCTATGGCTGGAGCGATACGGATTATTCGTCGTTCGAGGTGAGTCGCGAAGGAGAAGTTACAATAACTCCGGATAAAACCATTTACAATGCCGGCGAAAAAGCTAAATTACTGTTTAAAACACCTTTCGACGGACAGTTGTTGGTTGCCATCGAACAGGATAATGTGATGACATATAAATTCCTGGAGCTTAAAAATAAATCAGCCAGTATGGAACTGGCGGTCACAAAAGATCATTTGCCAAATATTTACATTGATGCCACAGCTTTCCGCAAATCGGGCGATATGTCGATACCGCTTACAGTTGCTCACGGTGTAATTTCAATTAAAGTGGATGATGCTTCCGCGAAACTAAATGTGGCGATTACAGCTCCCGAGAAATCACGATCAGGCATAAAGCAGACTTTTACCGTTAAAACCGCTCCCGAAGCAGAAGTTACTATTGCCGTTGTTGACGAGGGAATCTTACAGATCACCGATTACAAAACACCCGATCCTTATAACTGGTTTTACCAGAAACGTGCCCTTGGCGTAAATTCCTACGATGTTTATGCATTGTTATATCCTGAGTTGAAACGTTCATCGAGTCCGGCCGGTGGCGAGGCTTTTGATATTTCGCGGCGAATCAACCCGCTAACGGGCGATCGTGTGAAACTGATTTCGAAATGGAGCGGAATCCGTAAAGCCAATTCATCCGGCGAATGCAGTTTTAGCATTGATATTCCTCAATTTTCAGGCGCACTAAGGGTGATGGCGGTTGCATATAAAGGTCGGCAGTTTGGTTCGGCCGAAAAAACCATGAAAGTGGCCGATCCTGTTATTGTCAGCATGTCGCTGCCGCGATTCCTCAGTCCCGGTGATAATTGTGATGTGGCCGTTTCAATGACCAATACCACTGATAAGGGAGGAACTGCAAGCGTTCAGTTAAGCACGTCAGGTCCGGCAACTGTTGCAGGTAAAAATTCAGCATCTGCCAACCTGAAAGCTGGAGGCGAGGAAGTTGCATTATTCAGTGTGAATGCAGATAAAGGCATTGGCGTTGCAACTGTAACTGCTACGGTAACCGCTCTTGGGCAGAAGTTTACGCAACAAATTGAAATCCCGGTAAGGCCGGCGGGCGGGCTGACTTTTGTAACCGGTTCAGGATCAGTTGCAGCGGGTTCAACCCAATCATTTAAAGCCGGTAGCGACTTAAATCCCAAAGGCATTAAATCGGCTTTGATGTTCAGTAAATCACCGGCAATTCAATTTGCCAAAAACCTCGACTACCTGGTGCGTTATCCTTACGGCTGCCTCGAACAAACTGTTTCTACGGCTTTCCCGCAATTGTACCTGGCTGACATTACAAACCTATTTCCTTCGGTTGCCGGTCGCAATTCTAGTAAGGGTGGTACTCCTGGATACAATGTGCAGCAGGCGATTCTCAGAGTTGAGGCCATGCAGTTGTACAATGGCGGATTATCGCTTTGGCCCCAAGGTGGCAGCGCCGACTGGTGGACCACGGCTTATGCGGTACATTTCCTGATCGAAGCCAAAGACGCAGGATTCGAAGTAAATAAAAAGGTTCTCGACGGAGCACTCCGGTTCTTAGTTCAGAAAGTGAAAGAGCGGGAAATAGAAACGTATTTCTATTTTGAGAACGGAGTCCGAAAATCACGAAATATCCCGCGCCGCGAGATTCTCTATTCTGCTTATGTGCTGGCACTTGCTGACCAGGCTCCGGTTTCGACCATGAATTATTACAAATCGCTTTCCAAAGAACTTTCCTCCGAAGGCCGCTATCTGCTTGCTTCCGCGTTTATGCTGGCGGGTGATGTGAAGAGTTTCAGAAGTGTTCTGCCAAAATCTTTTGGTAACGAAAAGGCGATTAATGAATTTGGCGGTTCGTATGCATCGTACCTACGCGACAGGTCGCTTGCACTGAATGCCTTGCTGCAAGCCGATCCCAATAATCCCCAGGTGAACGAATTGCTGAAAAGTATTTCAGTTGAATTGAAGAATGCAAGGTATAGCACTACGCAGGAAACTGCTTTTGCCTTGATGGCAATCGGTAAACATGCACGTAAAGCAATAAACTCGGATGTTTCGGCAACTATTTCGATAGATGGCAAAGTTATTGGAACCTATAACAACAAGGATTTGCAGCTTCCCGTAGATGTGAATAATAAATCGGTTAGCATTACAGCCAAAGGGAACGGGATGCTTTACTATTATTACGAAATTTCGGGGATAAAACTCACGCCAAATGTTGCTGATGAAGATAGCCGTCTGAAAGTCCGCCGCAGGTTCCTGGATCGTAATGGCAATCAAATCAATGGCAATTCATTCAGCCAGAATGATTTGGTTGTGGTTGAGATAACTGCCCAGAGCGAATCCGGCACAAATGTTGAAAATGTGGCGATCACAGATTTACTGCCGGCTTGTTTCGAGATAGAAAATTCACGGCTTGTAGCTGAGCGGGAAATGACCTTTATGAAAAACCGCTCAACACCCGAATACACCGATATACGCGATGATCGTGTCAGTTTCTTTACGGCATTGAACGGCACAGCCAAAACCTTTTATTACACTGTAAGAGTGGTAAGCAAAGGAACTTTTGTGATAGGAGCCGTTTCGGCTGATGCCATGTACAACGGTGAATATCATTCGTACTCGGGAAGCGGGAAGGTTATGGTTAAATAGTGTAAAGTGAAAAGTGAAAAGTGAAGAGTGAAGAATGATTAGTGTCTGTACACCCGCAGGGTGTCTGACACTGGGGAAAATAATGAATAATGAATAATGCGAATCAAGGGTTGGAACGAAATAGCCACGAAGTGGCTAAACATCAATAACCGTGGGTGCAACCCAAGGCTATTGATCAATCTGGCCGGATCAGCCACGAAGTGGTTGAACAAATTATGCATAATTCAACCCCTTCGGGGCTGACGCTAACTTGCCATAGTCAACCGTGGGTTATACCCAAGGTTATTAAAGTGAAGCCCTTTTAGGGCTTTGCGGAAATATAGAGAAAAATTTAACTCTTCATTGGCATGAATAATGAATAACGAATACTGAAGATTGAAATAATTGCATCTTTTCATAGTCAGTGCATGACTCTAGGTCGCACTTTGACTTGATTCATAGTGAGGATAATATAAAAGTTAAGAACCTCAAAAAAGAAATTTCACACATGAACAATTGGATTTTAATTATTTCATTCACTTATCCGCATGAAGCTCATCTTGCTAAAGGGAAACTTGAATCAGAAGGGATAAAAGTTGTTATAAAAGATGAGTTGACAGCACAAGTAAATAACTTTTATTCAAATGCAATTGGCGGAGTAAAACTATTGGTAAAGGAATCTGATTATGATAATGCTTACAGGATTTTGATTGATTCGGGTTACATCATAGAAAAGACTACTTCACCTAATAAATTATGGACCCGATTTGATAATCTTACTTCAAATCTACCACTGATTGGGAAATCATTTGTTGAGTTGAGATTAATAATTCTGGTAGCCTTGATTTTAATCATTTTAATGATTCCGATTTTTCTTTTGGCGTTACCATCAACCCGCGAAAAACTGACAGGAAAAAGTTGGTTCATTGAAAAAATCTACTATAAGGGACAAGAATTAAACCCGAATTCTATAGGTATCCAAAAGGAAATCGGTAATGAGAACTGTTATGGGTTAATGACATTTGATGAAAATGGAATGGCTTTTTTCCCGGATATTAAGTCTTATGATGAAATACCACACTGGGAATTACGAAATGATAGCCTGATTATTTCTGCAGAGTCGGGTGATATTGATATCAAAGATGGTGAAAAGCCCCAAGGAAGTGCAAAAGAAGATGGAAATAGGGAATCAATTTACTTTGGAGCATATAGCCTTGAAATGAAGAATAATACGATTAAGTTGCAATCTGATAGTTTAACTATTCTCGGGAAAGATAATAATAGATTCAATTCCAGTTTCTAATGCCACAGAAAGTTGATCCATTAATTTGTCCTTATTGCAACTCTGACAATGTTGTAAAGAAAAAGAAGGTAGGATATGCAATTATGATTTCATTTTTACTTTTCGGTTTACCACTACCCTTTTTCAAAAGGAGGTACCATTGTTTCGATTGTGACAAAGAACGGAAAACAAATGATAAATAAAACGGATTAAAGTATGGGCGATAAAAAATGACACTTGAATAACGCAATAGATGTCGATAGCTACAGAGAGTGAAAAATGAAAAACCTGCATTTTTGTATAGTCAGGGCACGTCTTTAAGTCTCACTCTGACTTGATAAACGATGCCTTTAACTAATATAACAAATAAACTAACGTCACTAAAAAAGATTCATTAATTAACACAAAAGCAGAATAAAATGAAAGCATTGATCATTTTTAACCGCGAACCGTATGACAATACCGACGTAACCTGGAACGGTCTGCGGCTTGCCGAAACATTACGGAAAAAAGGACAGGAAGTACGGATTTTTCTGATGAATGATTCGGTTGATATGGCAAGAGATGCTTGTAAACCCCCTGATGGTTACGACCAGGATTTATCTCAGATGCTGAAGGAATTAATTTCAAATGGTGTTCCGGTTAAAGTTTGCGGAACTTGCATGTCGCGTTGCGGGATTTATAAAAACCATCCCTATTTCGATGGAGCTCAAAAATCAACAATTGGCGAATTGGCAGATTGGGTTGTTGATAGTGATAAAGTTCTGACATTCTGAAACGGTTTTGTTTTGGAAGATTGTGTGTAAATAATTTTAAAGTGCATAGCCCTTGGTGCTCAGTGATTAGGAATGACTGCATGGTAAAATTGATTAGAAAAACATGCATATGTACAATCCAAAATGTAGGTTCCTAAAGCACCAAACACCAAGCACCAAATACCAAACACTATGAATATAGAACAAATCCGATCACTGTTCCCAATTACCAAAGAAGCCGTTTATCTTAACAGCGCCTCACAATCACCTCTCAATACATTGGTATATGACAGACTTCATGCTCATTTAAAAACGGAATTAAATCCGGTTGGTAAAAAAGCGTTTAATCGCAATGATACGCGTATTTTACTTTCAAAGCTAATGGGAGGTTTGCCCGAAGAATATGCTTTGGTAACAAGCACCGGTGTTGGTATAGGCATCGTGGCGCAAGGCCTGAACCTGAAAAAAGGTGACAATGTTGTACTTCCTGAATACGAACATTGGAATAACACCTTTCCCTGGTTGCAACTTGAAAAGAAGGGCGTTGAGATCAGATTCGCAATAATCAACGAGGACAATAGTATTGATCCGGAGGCATTTGAAGAACTTGTTGATGATAAAACACGTGTTGTGGCAATCGCTGCCGTGAGATTCAACAGTGGTTTCAGACCAAACCTGGCTGCCATCGGGAAAATCGCTCATGAAAAAGGCGCTTTATTTGTGGTGGACGTGGCACAGGCAGCCGGTATGATTTCAATTAATATCGAACAGGATCAGATTGATGTAATGGCTGGATGTGGATTCAAATGGCTGCTTGGAATGCATGGAACCGGATTCCTGTACGTTAGCAAAAGAGCTGCTCAACTGATTGATCCGGTGATGCCTGGCATGTTTGCTGCTGAAAATCAGTACGATCGACTTTCGTATTATGAAGACTCCCGGAAATTTGAGACCGGCACGATTGCTTACCCGCTTTTTAATGCATGGTCTGCAGGGCTTGAATTGCTTCTTGAAATTGGCATCAAAAATATTTATGATAAAGCACTGGAAAATACAGATATTCTGATTGATGGGCTTCGTGAAAAGGGATATCAGATAATAACACCAACAAAAAATCGGGAAGAGAGAACAGCAATCGTTCATTTTACTACAGCTTCATTTGAACCCACCAAAAAACTTTACGAAAGACTGACTGATAAGAGAGTTCTGGTAACATTACAGGGTAAGAATATCAGAGTGAGCCCGAACTTTTTTACTACAAAAGAGGAAATTGGGGTGTTTTTGAGTTTACTATAAATCTCTGAGAGAGACTCACCAGTAATAGAGGTATAATACCGGATAGCAAATAATGAAAAGTGAAAAATCTGCCGAAGTTCATAGTCCGGGTGTGACTTTGAGTAGCGTCCGTACTAGAATTTACCTGAATTTAAAAACGAAAAGATATCAACATGCTTCATCACATTCAACCCCATATATTCAACAACACCTTTATTGAGAATGCTTCTGAAAATGATTATGATTACATTCTTTGTTACAAAGAGAATACGATTTTATTACTACAAAAGGATAACGATATTCTAATCCCCAGGTGGAGTGATTTCGACGTGGTATTTCCGGATGATTCTACACATTATTTATTCTCGCTCGACGAGGTAAATTGTTTTTTACTAGATGAATACAGCGGAAACAATCCGGATTTTGTATTCCGGGAGCATATGTTTTTGCGCACTATGTCCAACAGAGAATCAGCTTATATCGGAGCAGTAGGTTATCATCTTTATTTATGGATGGACGAGCACCGGTTTTGTTCGCGCTGCGGCACAAAATCAACTTTCCCAAAAAGTGAGCGTGCTATTCGTTGTCCGGCATGTGATTTAACGGTGTATCCAAAAATTTCACCAGCCGTTATTGTTGCCATTACGTGTAACGACAAAATTCTATTGGCAAAAGGAACACATTATAAGTTTAACTTTTACTCTCTCGTTGCGGGTTATGCCGATATCGGGGAATCGCTTGAACAAACGGTTATCCGCGAAGTAAAAGAAGAAGTTGGAATTGAAATAAGGAATTTGAGATATTATGGCAGTCAGCCCTGGCCGTTTTCAAGCTCCATGATGGTTGGCTATTTTGCTGAAGCGGATGATCAACAGCCTATTATAGTTGATCCGAAAGAACTTTATGATGCGCAGTGGTTTAGTCGTGATAATTTGCCTGAAACCCCTGCAAATATTAGTATTGCTGGCGAAATGATTGAATTATTCAGATCAGGAAAGCATGAAAACTTTTTCGCTTCCATTCATCCTGCATAAAACTCGTCGCTGGCTCATACAGTTAATAATGCTCCGGCAACGGATTAATGGTTAACAGGAAATAGTTAAAAGTGAAAAATCCGTTATCGGTTCATAGTCAGGGTTTCACTTTGAGTGAAGCCCTGACCAGAAAAAAACAAAAAAGCCGGTCTGCATCAACTGCAGTCCGACTTTTATTTTTTGTAATTAGTCCGGGTTTCACTTTGAGTGAAGCCCTGACTAAAACTGAAAATTATTTGAAAACAACCTCTCTCATCATCTTTTGGCCATACATGGTTCGTTGCGAGGTGCGTACATCTCTCAGTTTTGCCTGCGCATCCTGGTCGCCTACAACTTTTGCCTGCAGCGCTTCCCATTTTGCATCCTGTCCTTCCATGGCGGCAAGATTCTTGTATTCAACCAACAATATCATATTGTAGTCTTCAGGAGTACTTGCTGTACCATCGAGTATCTTGTAGGATAAAATCAGCCCTTGTTTTATTGCTTCATCCTGAACTGATTTCCAGGTGCTTTTCAGGCTGTTAATATAAGCAACTCCTTGTCCAGGATTGGTTTTGACAAAAGCCAATGTCCAAACTGACCCATTAGTATAGGTTTTCTCCTGCGCAAAACTTCTGGCGCTCATAGCCAGTGTTAACACGATAATCAATAATGTGATTCTTGTTTTCATGGTTTTTGGATTTTTTTGTGTTTAAAAAATTAAAGATTGGATGTTTTAACAATGAAGGAATAAATTTGTTTAGAATGATTCCAAATAAAAATATTAAAAACATAATCAAATTGAACGTCTATAAAAAAAAGCGCAGCCAGCTTTCACCAACTACGCTTTTTATTTTAAACATAGTCAGGGTTTCACTCAAAGTGAAGCCCCGCCTACTCTTAAAACGGCCAGAACTGGTTATCGTACCATATACTTTCCTTCAGTGCTTCGTTAAGATCGTACAATATTTTATGGTGTCCGCTTTCCCATTCAGCCAGCCATTTGTACATTTCTTTCTCGTTGGGATCGGTTGCTTCCTCTGAGCGTTTCGAGTAAAGTTCGACAGCGCGTGTCTCAAAATCCATAGCTGCTGAAATGGCAGCAGCTTCGAAACTGGCTGCCGAAATTTCCTTAATAAGCTGTGGGTTTAGAATTTCGTGCGAAATATCCTCAGTTTCAGTATAGGAAGTATCAGGTTTACTGAACTTTCCCTCTTTTACATAATGCGCAAACTGCACTGAGAGGAATTCTACATGGGCTTTTTCTTCTTCAGCCATGGTTGTAAAAATCTTACGGGCTTCGGGGCTCTCGGTTTGTTCAGCCATTTTTTCGTAAAAAGCTTTACCCCTCTTTTCGAGCAGAATAGCTGTTTTCAGAATTTCCAATGCTTTAGTATTTTCCATATTTTTGGGTATTAAAATTGTCATTAGTTAGTCAGCAAATATACTATCTTTAACAAAGAACAAGCTTAATTGTTAAATATTAATCGCAGAATTTCAGACTAAATCTGTAAATTTGCACTAAAGCCATAACAAATAATCTTTTCCGAAATTCTGTGGATAAAACTGATCATACCGACATACTCCGTAGCCTGTTTTTAAAGTGGGCACCCGAACAGGGAATTGAAATTGCCCCTCTTCCTCCGGCAGGATCCTATCGCCAATATTACCGGCTAACCGGGCAACATAAACATGCCATAGGCGTTTACAGCCCCGATAAATGTGAGACTGAGGCTTTTATAACATTTACTGCTCATTTCAGGCAATTGGGACTTCGTGTTCCTGAAATATATGCAGCCGATATGGCGAACGGCTGTTACCTGATAAGCGACCTGGGTGGAATGTCGTTACTTGATCACCTCGAACAGAACCTGGTTGATGGATTGCCATCGACTGAAACACTCGAATTATACAAGAAAGCCATTGCTGAGTTGCCACGTTTTCAGGTAGAAGCAAGTAAAGATCTGGACTTTTCGGTTTGTTATCCTTCCGCAGAATTTGATAGCCGGTCCATGCGCTGGGATCTAAATTATTTTAAATATTATTTCCTGCGGTTGCTCAAAATACCTTTTAACGAATCTGCACTGGAGGATGATTTTGATAAACTTATTGAATATTTGCTGAAAAGTGGCAGCAGCTTTTTTATGTACCGCGATTTCCAGGCCCGTAACATCATGATTCATGAAGATAAGCCCTGGTTTATTGATTATCAGGGTGGTCGGCGAGGTCCCCTGCAATACGACCTTGCTTCGCTTTTGTTTCAGGTAAAGGCCTCATTGCCGTATTCTTTCAGGGAAGAAATGCTTCACTGGTACCTTCAAAACCTGAAAAATTATATCAAAATCGACGAAAATAAGTTTGTTGACGATTATTATGGATTTGTGCTGATTCGTCTGTTACAGGTGATGGGTGCTTATGGATTCAGAGGCTATTTTGAGCGCAGGACTCATTTCCTGAAAAGCATTCCCTATGCGGTCGAAAACCTGCGTTGGCTTCTGGCCAATGTGAAATTCAGTATCGAAATGCCTGAATTAATGAAAGCATTGCAGCTAATTGCTGATTCTGAAATTTCAGTCCTTGAACTCCGGGATGAAAGTATATTAACAGTCGAAGTAAATAGTTTTGCTTTTAAAAATGGTGCACCGCCCGATTATTCAGGCAATGGCGGAGGTTTTATTTTTGATTGCCGTGCATTGCCCAACCCTGGTCGTTACGATCATTATAAAAAGTTGACCGGTATTGATGAACCTGTGATACAATTCCTGGATCGCGAGCCTGCCGTTGGCAAGTTTCTGCAGCATGTTTATAAACTTATTGATCAGAGTATTCTTGAATACAGACGGAGGGGTTTCAAAAATCTGCAAATAAATTTTGGATGTACCGGCGGTCAGCACCGATCGGTTTATTGTGCTGCAAAACTGGCTGCGTATATTGATGACTATCACTCCATAAAAATTGTTGTTAATCACCAGGAAATGAAAACATTTACGTTCAGGTAAGTGCTTTTTTCTTATGGAACCAACTTCATAATTAAACGGATGATTTTATTTTGTTAACAGAATTTAAAAAATGAAATAGTATGTCGAAAACAATGTGTGAAACCAAGGATGCTGATAAACGTGCTAAGAAACAGTCTGACCCGAAGTTTGAATGTAAAAAATGTGGGAAAAAAGTGAATAAAGAGAAATACGTTTGTAAACCCGAAAAATTGTAAGTTATCTTGGAATCATTTGATATTGAGCTTTATAAAACAAAGGCCGAAGTTATTCGCCAAACGGTAGAACAGATTAAAAAGGATTTTACCATGTTCGGTATGGATGTGGAATTTACCGGTAATACCGAAATGGCTTATGATGAGATGTTTACGCAGCTAACGCATTATGTTTCGCACATGCTCGAAATTGATTCGCACAGGCTTTCTTCTCTCATTTACCAGGTTGACTTTGGCGAAAATAAAATATTGGAATCCAGTGCATTACATCCTGATTGGTCTTTGTCGGAAGTAATTGCAGAGCTCATCATTCACCGGGAGTTGAAGAAAGTTCTGATACGAAATTACTACAAAAATAATCCCGATAAATTATGAAGGCAATGATTTTTGCCGCAGGGTTAGGAACCAGGCTTAAGCCTTACACCGAGACCTTGCCCAAAGCACTTGTGCCTGTGGCCGGGGTTCCAATGCTTGAAATTCTGATTAAACATCTTCAGAGGAACGGTATAACAGACATTATTATAAATGTGCATCATTTTGCCGGTCAGGTAATTGAATTCCTCAGGTTGAATGACAATTTTGGTGCAAATATTGCCATTTCATATGAGGATGAATTGCTCCTCGATACCGGTGGCGGCCTTCAGAAAGCAGGCTGGTTTTTTGACGACAAGCAACCTTTCCTCGTTCAGAATGTGGATGTGATCAGTGACCTGAACTACCATGATATGCTCTGTTATCATGCCGATTCCAAATCAATTGCAACTCTGGCAGTTAGCGAGCGCGAAACTTCAAGGTATTTTCTTTTTGATGAAGCCAGGCAATTGTGTGGCTGGGAAAATACCAAAACCGGTGAAGTGAAAATGGTTCGCACCAATGCCGGAAAACTGACACGGTTTGCTTTCAGCGGAATCCATATTCTTGATCCGGCGATTTTTAGTTTTATAAATCAGGCCGGTAAATTCTCCATAGTTGATACCTACCTCGAACTTGCTGCAACGCATAAGATAATTGGCTTTGAACACAACTCTGAAAACTGGGTGGATATGGGAAAACCTGAGGAGTTGGTAAAGGCCAAATCCATACTTGATAAAATAAAAAGTTTGCAATAATTTACAAAGCTTATAATACATAACCTTCCCTTCTTCACCCCCTCTCCTCAAGGAGAGGGAGCAGGGGGTAAGGTCAAACAAAGCCTTCCCGTCGTCACTTCCTGAACAAAAGTTAAGGGGCGGAGGTGCGGTTTTCAAACTCAAACTTCACAACTCTGCTCTTTAAAAGGAAACAGGGTGAAGCCCAGAAATAGTCTTTATGGAACCCTTCCTCGATAAGCTTGCCAAACATCTTTATGCTACACACGGAACTAATTTCAGTCGCCTTTGCCTGGTGTTTCCCAGCCGGAGAGCGGGATTGTTTTTCAAGCAATATGTATCAAAAATTATTGATAAGCCAATCTGGCTGCCTGATATTTACGCTCTCGAAGATTTCGTGGTGCATAAATCGGGACTGACGTTAAGCGATCCGCTCGAACTGATTGCACGGCTTTACAAAGTATATAAATCAATCGAAAAGGATAAAGCACAACCGTTTTCAGAGTTTATTTCTTGGGGCAATATGCTGCTCGGCGACTTCGACGAAATAGATCAGTATATGGCTGATGGCGCAAAGGTGTTTCAATACCTGGATGAGATAAAAGCTATGA
>JBBSDG010000044.1:0-17097 GCA_038249635.1 Bacteroidales bacterium
GGTAGAGTTGTTTACAGTACAGAGGCTCATGCCAGGATCAGTCTTCTCGATACAAAAGCTGCCTTAAAATTAAACGGAATTGTCTCTATCTTAACCTGGAAAGATATTCCCGGCAAAAATCAGATGGGTCCGGTTGTGGATGATGAACCATGCCTGGCTGAAGATGAAGTTACTTTTATTGGACAAGCCATTGTGCTTATTGCAGCCGAAACCGAAGAGGCAGCTTTTGAAGCTGAAAAGTTTATCCGGATTGAATACGAAGAGCTCGAAACCATTCTGGATCTTCACCAAGCCATTGCAAAAAATAACCTTATCACACCCCCGCGAATTATTGAATGTGGAAATGTTGCCGAAACTCTGAAATCAGCACCACACGTACTTTCCGGTGAGCTCCAAACTGGGGCCCAGGAGCATTGGTACCTCGAAACACAATCCGCACTGGCAATTCCCGGCGAAGGAAAGGAAATGCTGATCCATGCTTCGAGTCAGAATCCGGCCGAAACCCAAACCATTGTTGCCGAAGTGCTTGGTATTTCTAAAAATGAAGTGGATGTGGAAGTCAGGCGTATGGGTGGCGCTTTTGGCGGAAAAGAAACTCAGGCTAATCATGTGGCTGCATGGGCAGCATTACTTGCAAATGCTACGCATCGACCGGTAGGCATCCATCTTTTTCGCGACGACGACCAGAAAATTACGGGCAAACGTCACCGGTTTTTTTCAAAATACCAGATCGGTTTTAATAACGAAGGTAAAATTCTTGTTTATTCCGTCGAACTGAACTCCGATGCCGGATCCGCCACCGATCTCAGCCGGGCTATCCTCGAACGGGCAATGCTTCATGCCGAAAATGCCTATTTTATTCCAAATGTAAAAATTGTTGGTAAGGCTTATAAAACCAATCTGCCATCAAATACCGCTTTCCGGGGATTCGGCGGGCCACAGGGCATGGCTGTTATTGAAAATGCAATTGATAAAATAGCACGATTTTTGAAAAAAGATTCTGCAGAAATCCGATATCTGAACTTTTACGGAATAAATGAAAGAAATATTACGCCTTACGGCGAAACCGTTCTGAACAACAGGTTGCATATAATGTTTGACAAGTTGTTAGCTTCATCCAACTATGCCGAACGCAAAAAAGCAATAAATACTTTCAACATTGTACACGAATTTGTAAAACGTGGCATTTCACTTACTCCGGTAAAATTCGGGATCTCGTTTACAACCGCTTTCCTCAATCAGGCCGGTGCCTTGGTGCATATTTACACTGACGGAACCATTGCCATTAATCATGGCGGAACCGAAATGGGTCAGGGTCTGAATACCAAAATTCATGGAATTGCTGCCGCTGAATTCGGTGTTTCGCCTGAGTTTATTAAAATCAGTGTCACCAATACCTCAAAAGTTCCGAATACATCAGCAACCGCAGCTTCTTCTGGCAGCGACCTGAATGGAATGGCTGTAAAAAATGCTATTGAAATACTTAAATCGCGACTGACTGAAGTTGCTGTTACTCAACTGAAGGAAAAGCTGAATAAGGAAACCCTGGCTGCTGATCAAATTATTTTTTCTGACAATTCCATTTACGCAGATTCACATCCTGAAATAAAAATTGCCTTCAGGGATTTGGTAAAACAAGCCTATCTGAATCAAATCAGCCTTAGCACTACTGGTTTTTACAAAACTCCGGGAATTTTCTACAACCGCGAATTGGGCAAAGGAAATCCATTCTATTATTATGCTTACGGAATGGCAGTTTCCGAAGTGGAACTGGACGTTTTAACCGGGGAATCAAAGCTTTTACGAACCGATATTTTACACGATGTAGGCGATTCACTGAATCCTGAAATTGACCTTGGCCAAATCGAAGGCGGATTTATCCAGGGTGTTGGTTGGGTTACCACTGAAGAAATAAAATGGGATAAACGAGGCAATTTACTTACTCATTCACCCGATACTTACAAAATCCCGACAGTGAATGATATTCCTCGCATCTTCAATGTTGAACTACTAACCGGCTACCCCAACGAAGGCAGCATCCGTAAAAGCAAAGCCGTTGGCGAACCTCCGCTGATGCTGGCTTTTTCGGTGTGGCTGGCGATAAAAGATGCGGTATCGGCTGTTGGAAATCATTTGTTTGAACCCCGGTTTTCATTGCCGGCAACAGCGGAAGCGGTTTTATTGAGTATAGAGGAAATACGGGGGAAGCTCAGAAATTAAATTGTATTATCTTATGACCAAGAATGAACGTCAGTTCAATGTTTTTTTGCACTTCTGGTTCAAAGTTCATTGGCTTTTAACTGAAATGAAACTGAAAAGATTCTGATATTCAGGTTGGTCGGAATCAAGTTGTAAAATTAATAAAAATAGTATGGATCAGCAATTTGCAGATATTATCCAACTCATCCAACAGTCACGAAATAATGCTATTAGAGCCGTTAATTCGGAATTGATTAACCTTTACTGGAATGTAGGCGGATATATTTGCAAACAATTGGATAGTGTACGATGGGGCGAAAAAACGGTAGATGAATTGGCAGGGTTTATTCAAACTAATTACCCAGAAATAAAAGGTTTTACTCGGAGGAGTTTATACAGAATGAAACAGTTTTATGAAACTTATTCATCTGCCTCTTTTCTGTTTCCAGATATTAAACATTTGCAAAACCCTGAAAATCATGAGGATATAATTGTGTCCTCAGCAAGGACACAATTAAAGGAAACAAATTTACCTGCGTCCTCAGCAAGGACACAATTGGTATTTACGGATATCAGAAATACGATTTTATCAAAACTGAGTTGGACACATCACCGGACAATATTTTCAAGATGTAAAATTGATGAAGAAAGAGAATTCTATATTGAAAGTTGTGTAAATGAAAATTATACAGTTAAGGAACTGGAAAGGCAGATAAACACTGGCCAGTTTGAACGAATGATGCTGACTGATACCAGGATCACCCGCGGATTGAATAATATAAATCTGGATACAACCAACTCTTTCAAAGATAAGTATATCTTTGAATTTCTTAATCTTCCTGAGCCATACAGCGAAAGTGATTTGCAAAAAGGCTTGGTAAGACAGATGAAGAATTTTATTCTTGAACTGGGTAGAGATTTTTTATTTGTATCCGAGGAATACAAGATATTAGTTGGAAACAGTGATTTTTATATCGATCTTTTGTTTTATCACCGCGGGTTGCATTGCCTAATAGCCTTCGAATTAAAAACCGATAAATTTAAACCCGAATACCTTGGGAAACTGAACTTTTATCTCGAGGCGCTGGACCGCGACGTGAAAAAACAAAATGAAAATCCAAGTATCGGTATTTTGCTCTGCAAGGACAAGGACAGCGAAGTAGTGGAATATGCTATGAGCCGCAGCCTTTCGCCTACGATGGTTGCGGAATACAATACTTTACTACCAGATAAAAAGGTGCTGCAAAATAAACTGCATGAGCTTTTTGAGAATACTATTGAAACAGAAACAACATCCGAAATAGAATAAATCAAATGCAATGAAGGAAATACTCGAAAAAATCAACGAACTCTCGCACAAATACAGAGATTACACCGCTCAAAATCTATCAAAGCTGGTACAGATCAAATCGACCAGCATGTTCGAAAAAGATGTTCAGCTGGAGCTGAAACGCCAGATGGAAGAAGCCGGTTTCGATGAAGTTCGCATCGACGGACTTGGTAATGTGATCGGCCGCATCGGAAACGGCAAACGCATCCTGGCAATCGACGGCCATATGGATACCGTTGATGTAGGAAATGTCGCAAACTGGACATTTGATCCGTTTGGTGGTGAAATAAAAGACGGATATGTTTTTGGCCGCGGAACCGTAGATCAGAAAGGCGGTCCGGCAGCAGCTATTACCAGCGGACGAATACTGAAGGAACTAGGTTTCAACCGCGATCTTACTGTTCTGGTTGTTGGTAGCGTTATGGAAGAAGACTGCGACGGTCTGTGTTGGAAATATTTGGTTGAAGAGGAAAATGTCAGGCCCGATTTTGTAATCAGCACCGAACCTACAAACCTTAATATTTACCGCGGGCACCGCGGAAGGATGGAAATTCTTGTTAGATTTAAAGGACTTTCGTGCCATGGCAGTGCTCCCGAACGTGGTATCAATGCTATTTATATGGCTGCCCGTGCAGCTCTTGAAATCGAAAAACTGAATGAACGTCTTCCATCCGATGAATTCCTTGGAAAAGGCTCTGTTACCATTTCGGAAATTAAATCAGGAAGTCCTTCCCTTTGCGCTGTGGCTGATTACGCCGAGTTTCACCTCGACCGCCGCCTTACCTGGGGCGAAACAAAGGAATCAGCCGTTGCTGAAATACAGGAAATCATTAAAGATATGGACGCCACTGTTGAAGTGCTGCATTACGAAGAAATTGCTTATACCGGCCTCAAGTACGGAATGGAGAAATACTACCCAACCTGGAAAATACCGGCAGAACACCCGGCTGTAACTACCGGTGTTGAAGCCTATAAGCAACTTTTTGGAAAAGATCCTATCGTTGACAAATGGACTTTCTCAACAAATGGTGTTACTATAAACGGATATTACGGAATCCCGTTGATAGGTTTTGGGCCGGGTAACGAAGTATTTGCCCATGCACCCAACGAAAAAGTTCCGATTGATCATCTGGAAACAGCGGCAGCATTTTATGCGGCTTATGCGTTCCTGATCTAAAGATTTTAAGAAACACGCAAAGACACTAAGGCGCGAAGGAACGCAACATAATTGGAGTTCTTTTTTTTAATTCAGCCAGAGTTGAGCAAGCCAAATCATACTTTGCATAAAAAATCACCATTCAAAACTTAGCGTCTTTGCGCCTTTGCGTGAGACATTTTCAAACAGCAACAACAACCTACAATGAAATCATTCAACCAAATACTGGAAGCTATCCAACAGCTGAAGTCCAACCTCCATCAAAACGATTTCCTCTTCACCTGGGATAAAACCGAAGACGAACTTAAACAAACTCTCTTGGTCGCAGAAGCACTTAAATACCTCCGCGATCATAATATTTCCACCAAAGTATTTGACTCAGGTCTGGCAGTTTCCAACTTCAGGGATAACTCAACCAGAACGCGGTTTTCGTTTGCATCCGCATGTAACCTTCTTGGCCTTGAAGTTCAGGATCTGGATGAGACTAAATCGCAGATTGCACACGGCGAAACCGTTCGTGAAACGGCCAATATGATCAGCTTTTTAACCGATATTATCGGCATCCGCGACGATATGTTCCTCGGCGAAGGCCATACGTATATGCAGGAAGTTGGTCATGCTTTGGACGATGGATTTCAGAACGGCGTTTTGCCACAACGACCCGGAATCGTGAATTTACAGTGTGATATAGACCACCCTACCCAATCTATGGCCGACCTGATGCACCTGGCCGATTACTACGGTGGGCTCGAAAATCTGAAAGGCAAAAAGATTGCTATGACGTGGGCGTATTCACCAAGTTATGGCAAGCCATTATCCGTGCCACAAGGAATTATCGGGCTGATGACCCGTTTCGGAATGGAAGTAGATCTGGCTTACCCCGAAGGATATAATTTAATTGAAGATGTGGTTGACCTGGCGGGAAGAAACGCAGTTGCTTCTGGCGGTAAATTCCGCGTTGTAAACAGCATGGATGAAGCTTTCCGCGATGCCGATATCGTGTATCCCAAAAGCTGGGCACCTTTTTCGGTGATGCAACGCCGCACTCAACTATTGAAAACATCTGATAAAGAAGGACTAAAATCTCTTGAGCAGGAATGCCTCGCCAACAATGCCCGTTTCAAAAACTGGGAATGTACCGAAGAAAAAATGAAGCTTACCAAAGGGGAAAAAGCTTTGTATATGCATTGCCTGCCAGCCGATATTTCGGGCGTTTCGTGTAAGGAAGGTGAAGTAGCGGAATCTGTTTTCGACCGGTATCGTATTGAAACATATAAGGAAGCCGGTTTTAAACCTTATATTATCGCAGCAATGATTATGAACAACAAATTCATAGATGCTACAGGAATACTGAATAAGTTGAATGAAAGAGGATTGAAACGGATTTTCGAATAAGATTCGGTTTAAAATTGATTTCGAATTAAATCAATGCTTTCATATCCCGCGTATACTCAACTCGCGGAAAACACACGAAATAAAGTATATTTGTTGATATTATTTTAGGCCGCAAGATGTGTAAGAGGATTTTTATCAGCCTATACTTTATTTCTTTGCTTGTATTTTCTTCAATTGGCCAGGGCATTGGCCGGTATCACATCGAAGAATTTGATCTGGCACATAAATCTGGAGTTCCGGGTGTTTACAGTATGTTTCAGGATACATTAGGTGTGCTTTGGTTTGGCTCTACCAACGGAATATACAGGTATGATGGCAATAGGATTTACGAGTTTAACGAAGCCGAAAAGAAGGTTTTAGGTAAAACAAACTTTAAATTTCTACAGGCCACCAATGGCGATGTAATTATTGGCAGCGATTATGGAATCTGCAGATACCATATCCGGACGAATAAAGTTGAGTTATTGGTTCATCTGAACAGGGTTTTCAACGAGCGCAGCCGATATTATCCGATTTGTTTTGATACTGCCGATAATCTTTGGTTTGCCGTATCGGGCAGGGGATTAGGGCGATTTAAAAAAGCGATTAACTGGATAGAAAACCCTCCTGGTATTGAGCCCGAAATGATCGCCAAACTGGCTGATGCATATTATAATTCCAGAACTCACACCATATATTTATCCGATTTATCTGGCAGCTTATCTGCAACTTTCAACATTGATAAGGAACGTTATACACTCGATTCACATTTACCTATTTGCTCTTTCACCTATCTAAATGGCGAATTATATTCAATTCTATCGTCGAAAATTCAGGTCGAAAACCTGGTAACAGGTCTGCGCCGCGAATACTTATTCCCTACAAAAAAACCAGTCGCCATCAATTTCCTATACAGCAAAGCATTGTGTATTAACGAAGAGTGGATGTGGATATCGCTGCATGAGGGGATATTGCCTTTTAATATCCGGAACAATACTTTTGGAGAAGCTTTCGGGTACGAAGGCGATACAAAATGTCCTCTTCTTATGCATATTTCAGCATTATTTAAAGATAAGCAGGGTACAATATGGATATGTACCGAAACCAATGGCATAAAAAGGTTGAATTTGCCACACCGCGAACGTTTTCAGTTTTTATCCGATGTAAAGGAACCGGATAATATAATCATGCAGATTGAACCGGTAAATGATAGTCTGGTACTTGTGTTCCCATTGTCTGATGTACCCCGCCTGGTTAATATTTATACCAACACATATACACAACTGTTTCCAAGAACTGCAAAAAAATCAACTTATAAGGCTACAACAGTTCGAAATTCAGCCATTTTAATCTATAACGATGGCGGATCAGCCTATCGGTTCGACAAGCAAAATCTGGAATTATCCGCGTATTCATTTCCAGTCAATACTATTATCAGAATAATTCCGGATAAAGATGTTGCTAAAGCTATCGTGCTGGTTCCGAACATGATGCTTTTATGTGAGTATGACAAAAGCCGGTTCCGGATTTTAAAAAAACTGATACTTCCCTTTGGATCAGAAAATGCTGTTTATAACCCGTTTACATATCAGGTTCTTTACAGTAACCAGGATCAATGCCTGATTATAGATGTTGCTGCCTTTTCAGTTGCAGGGAAGCAAAAACCATTTTTTGGTTCGTTTCATGCCATGATGTGGGATAAAAATAAAACACTTTGGCTCGCTACACGCTCAGGTTTGTTGCATTTCGATACTAATTATCAAGTAACTAAAACCTACAACACGGCCAATGGATTAGGAAATGATGTTGTTTACACCATACAACCCAATACCGACAGTTCAGTTTTTTACATGAGTACAAACCTGGGGATCAGCAGTATTGACTTTACTACAAAAAAAATAGTAAACTATACCATTAACGATGGGCTTATAGAATCGGAACATAATGGCGGCGCTAATGCCCGCGATAAAAATGGCAACTACTATTTTGGCAATATCAGAGGCGTAACCATTTTTAACGATAGCTTTACATCTCACGAAAGTTATTTGCCCCGGATACTATTTCATGAAATTTCGATTGATAATGTTTTATATCAGGATGCGGCTAATCCAAATTATATCAGCACCATAGAAATGCGTCCCGAAAATCATGTGCTGAACATTAGTTTTGGTTTGCTGCATACTTCGGAGCCTGGCAACCTGGTTTACAGCTATAAAATCGAAGGCATCGACAGGGTTTTTCAGAAATCCGCTACAACACCGTTAATCAGGGTTTTTGAGCCCGCACCAGGTAAGTATACAATTATAATAAGGGGAAATGTACTGGGACAACCGGTGGTTGAAAAACGGATTCAGCTTATTGTTTTGTCCCCTTTTTACCTTAAATGGTGGTTTATACTTCTGGTAATTCTTTCGGCGGCTTTTTCCATTGTTATTTTTACCAGGCTTTTGATTAACAACCGCTTAAGAAAGAAACATTCCGAAATTGAAAGTGAACGCCGTATTTATGAACAAAAGTCGCGGATTGCCAGGGAATTGCACGATAACGTCGGTGCCCGGCTAAGTATGATGCTAAATACAGTGGACTGGATTGAAAAAAAACCACAGATACTACACAACGATCTGGTTGAAATAAAAGAAAATACCAGGGCCGTTATACAGGGATTACGCGATGCCATATGGGTTATGGATAAGATGCAGATTACCGGCGAAGAGCTTTACGACAAAATCAAATATTATGCTAACCAGACAACCAAGTACCATCATATACAATTGGTTTTCAGCGGCAGTTTTCACAAACCTGTCACTTTAAATACAACCCAGGCTTTAAACCTTTTCCGAATCGTTCAGGAATCGCTTAACAACACACTCAAGTATGCCGATGCAACACAATTCGAGATTTCAATGAACTTCACCGAAAAAAATGAATTTATACTACTGATCACCGATAATGGATGTGGGTTCGAAAAGCTCAAAGCTATAGGTGGGCATGGTTTGGCTAACATGCAATCGCGTGCCGACGAAATAAATGCAAAACTCGACATAAAAAGTACACCTGATAAGGGTACTGTTATTTCTGTAGTTTTATACATCGTATGATGTATTGTAAAGATAAAATTCACAACCGAAATTTGCCGAATGATAAAAATTGCCATTGTTGACGACCGCGACCACGTGCGTACTACGCTCGAAAACCACTTGCAATACACGGATGAAATCAGGGTGATTCATACTTCATGTAATGGGGAGGAGTTTTTGCAATATATGAAATCAACACAACCTATCAGTCAGCCGGAAGTGGTATTAATGGATATTGAAATGCCTGTTCTCGGTGGAATAGAAACAGTTATAACTGCCTCCGCTTTATATCCTGATGTAAATTTTATTATGCTTACCGTATTTGATAGCGACGACGCTATTTTCAACGCTATTAAAGCCGGTGCAAAAGGTTATTTGCTCAAGGATGAGGATACCGATAGCCTTATCGAATATATCAAACTGGTAGCCGATAATAAAGGAGCGGTTATGAGTCCGGCAATTGCCCGTAAAGCTCTCGATATGTTAATGGGCAAAAGCCCTGCAAAGACACATTCAGATGAAACGAATATTAAACAGGATACTTCACTTACTGAACGCGAGATTGAAGTTTTAAACTGCCTGGTAAACGGGTTGGATCACAAAAGCATTTCGCAAAAACTCGATATCAGCCCCGCAACCGTGCGTACACACCTTGCTAAAATCTACCGCAAACTTCATGTAAATTCCAAGACTCAAGCCGTCGGGCTTGCCTGGAAACGAAAATGGTTTTAATTTTAGGAGTGAGCTCTGCTATACAAATTATATATTCCTGAACATCACTTTTTTACTGACAGTTAATCATTTAACTGAATATTTTCACTTTCAGATCTTGACTTATTTCAACTTAGGGATTTTCAAAACTGATGTATGCAAAACTACCGATAATACAGGTATCAAATTAAAAACTTCATTTAGGTAATGTTGTACCTCTATACATCATTTGATGTATTTCATACGAAATAGAAGGGTTATAGATTTGCAAATATCATACAGGTAGAATAATTAAAAAGTAAAAATCTGATTTCCCAGGTGATTCAAAATCATTCCTAAAAATGTTAAAAATGTTAAGGGAATTTAAACCAAAGCACTTTATTTTGTTTCATAACGAGATAGTTCCGGAATTAGAAGGTTATTGTGTCGGCTTTACCGATCAGTTCGGACGACGGTACTTTTTTACCAATAAGCTTGACGAATATCTCAATTTTGATGAAAGTTATGTACTTGATAGCAATATGGCACTAAGTGTGATTCAATAAAAACAATACGAAAAAAATTAAATAACGTATAACTCAATTACTAAAACCTTTACTTATGAAAATGAAAAACGTAGTTCTATCAATGTTTGCTATAGGCATGATACTCATGTCAGGTTGCAAAAAAGAAGAAACAACAACCGACCCTGGTGCATCTAAGCTCAATGCTGGTCAAAGCCAGATATCATGTAAGGTATCAGGTGCCACTACTTCAACCTTTACATCTAATATCCTCGTGTCGTCTGCAGCCCGGTCTGCACAGCTGATGAATATATCTGGCGGTGCAGTTAACGGAACTTCAGCCGAAATTTTAATGATGATAATGCCGGCTTCTATTACAGTAGGTACTTATAGTTCAACCACAACAACATCAGGAGAATTTGTAATCTCATACACAAATGGTGTAACTGGCTGGGTCAGCGACAGTGACAAAGCTTTTACTGTTGTAGTAACCAAAGTTACCGATAACACTATCGAAGGCACTTTTAGCGGTAAACTTATCAACGACGATCTCGTAAATGAGGTTACTGTTACCGAAGGAAAGTTTGCAGCTAAATTTTAAATGGATGGTTAATTTTTTGAATGAGCAAAAGCTTCCGGTAACTCTGCGGCTTTTATTTATTTGAAATTCAGACCTGTATTTAGGCTTTAATCCCAAATTACAGTCCATTTCCCTTTCAAACTTAGCTCTTCAGCAGTACTATTGCCTTAACTGAATTTTATTCATTGACAATATAAAATCATCCTCAACTAAACCTGCATTATGAAAACTGTATTTCTTACAACCTTACTGATCGGCCTGCTTGGGTACCAGGCATTACAAGCCCAGGATCGCGCCATGGGCGCCAATTTCGATATGGCCACCATTGCAAAAACCCCTCGCAAGGTTCAACTGTCATTCCAAAGTTTCCGTGGAATGCCGGAGCAGGCTTCGCTGGAAGCGTATTGTCCGACCCCCGGCAACCAGGGAAATCATGGCACCTGTGTGGCTTTCGCCAACGGATATGGAATTGCAACCATTCTTTATGCCAAAGCCCATGATATTACCGACAAGTCAATTATTGACAAATATGTTTTTTCGCCTTCCTTTCTATATGAACTTATTAAAGACCCTTCGGATGGCGATTGCCAGATGGGCAGCGATCCCGTTAAGGCCATACTCACACTTATTGACACCGGAAATGCGCTAAACAGAACAGTGCCTTATTACTGCGGGGCTTCCATTTCGGATCAAGCCAGGAATGAAGCCGCGAACTACAAAATTTCGGATGCTTCCATACTTTTTGCCCCTGGCGATTATGCAAAAACTGCCGGCGAAATGATTGACCTTACTAAAAAAGCGCTGCTCGAAGGATCGCCAATCTCCGGCGGGTTTCACCTTCCCGAAAGCTTTTTCAGTATTAAAAGCGCCATATGGACTTCGGATCCAACAGAAGCCAATAAAGACTGGAAACACAACGGACATGCCATGGCTGTAGTTGGTTTTGACGATAATGTTGCAGGGGGCGCATTCCGCATACTTAACAGTTGGGGCACCGCTTGGGCCGACCACGGATATGTTTGGATGAACTACAACGACTACACCAAATACTGCATTCTTGCCTTGCAGGTATTTGGCAATCCTTACACTCCAAATCCGGTCGAAAATGTAAAACCGGAGCCGAAACCTGAGCCAAAGCCAGATCCAAAACCTGAGCCAACTCCTGTCCCGCAACCTGTCCCGCAACCTCAACCTAAACCTGAGCCTCAGCCACAGCCTGCTCCTGCCAATGTAATGAGCCTTAGCGGCAGCGTTGAATTTAAACTGAATACCGGCGAAGATATGCCCGTGAATAAAATTTCATCGCGCAACCTGATGGTTGAAGAAGATGTAGCAGCCAAGGAAGACCTGGTAGCCTACACCATGATGAACAGCTATAGTAGTGGTGATAAATTCAGGTTTTACATGACTGTTGACAACGAAGCCTACATTTACGCCTTCGCCACCGACCTTACCGGGAAAATAAACCGCATACTTCCTTTTGATGACCTTACATCCACGCATGTGGGCAGTAACAGCATAGTCGCTTTTCCTTCCGATACCAAAATCATAAAACTGGATGAGAACAAAGGCACCGATTACCTATTGATTTTATATTCGAAAGAACCGCTCAATATGAACCAGATGCTGGCTGATATGAACAATGCCAAAGGCGGGCTTTCGTCTAAAATTTCTGCTGCTTTGGGCGATAAATTAATCGCAAAGGACAAAATAAAGTACTCCCCTTCCAATGTCGGTTTTCAGGTAAATGTAAAATATGGCACACGCAACCTTACGGTTGAAGAGGATAACCAAAGCACTGAATATGTTACAGGCTCGGTGGTTCCGTTGATGGTTGAGATCAAGCATAATTAAAAAGGCGTTTAAAATCAGAATCTTCAAAATCGTCTCAAAAGGCATTTGTTTTTTTAATGGCTAAAGTTTGGGGCAGGAATTTTAGTAAGAGATCATTTTTAAGTAGAGTATTGAAGCAAACTAAATTTTATCGGGATGAAAAGGATTTTACTTGGCTTATGTTTTATTTCCAGTTTGGCGTTTACTCAGACTCCTTCCTTGATTATCAAATCGGGTTTGCAGAGTGAAGCTGTTTTTGCGGCAATTTCTCCTGATAATAAATTAGGGCTAACGGTGGAAGATAATGAGGTTTTGATACTATGGGAATTTTCCACGGGGAGACAGCTTCAAAGTTATACGGGAGTAATGGCAGCGGATTTTGGTGAGCAGCCTGGCACACTGGAAGTAGTGACCAACACGTACAATTTCGAAACATGGGATTATTCAGGCAAAATACTTCGTCAGACAAATTTCTCACATCAAGGGAATGATCGCTTCAATAGACTTTCATTGTCTTTTTCGGCAGCGGAAGGAATTCTTTTAGAAAATGGCCGTGTTTATACCAGGGATAAAGGATACCTCGGTAGGGTGGATATCAATGGGGGTTATTCGCAGATTCAAGAGTATTCACCTACGCTTGATTTGATGGGGATTGGCTGGCAAAATGATGTACGATTGGCAAAAATAGATGACCCTAATTTTAAACAGACGATAAGTTTTAAGCTAAAAAGCCAGTTCGAAAACCGTGCAGACGAAATTCGATATGTACATTTTTCATCAGATGGAAAATATATGGTAGCTGGAAATATCCTTTCATTGGAAGTCAAAGAGCTTGCAACAGATCGAACAGTTTTGACTTTTTCCTTTTCTGAAGAAGAGGGCAATGCCGTAATTGGAGGAGCAAATTTTTCATTGGATTCTGAGCAATTACTGATTTTGGGTAATGAAAGAGTTGTCTTGCTTAACTTAATGTCAGGCAACAGACTGTGGTCGGTATCTGCACCGGGGATTTCCGTCAATCAGTACGGGGATAATTCCATTTCTACAGAGTTTTCTCTGGATGGCTCCCGATTACTTGTTGGTTCTTTAACAACCCTATTGTATTTGGATTCCAAATCGGGCGCAACGATTTCTAAGATCCAAGGCATCACTAATATTCCGGTAAATTATCACCACTTATCAAAAGAAGCAAATTCGCTCATACTGGAGCAGAATAATAATGTCATCTTCTGGAATCTATCCTCTGGAGGAATAAATCGGATGTTCCCTGCGAAAAAGCGTGATTTTACTCATTTTATACTTGCCCCCGATGGTAAGCGACTTTATAATATTTGGGGCTATGTAGATGTTGCTACTGAAAAATATACTTCCTTGCCTTCTAAGCCAGAGTATGATAACTGGCAAGATCAAATAGCACTTTCATATAATGGAGGCCTTGTGGCACAATCCAGTGATGATGAGACTAAGCCAAAAGGAGATAATGCTGCGGTAGCAGAAGTGGTGGATACCAAAACGGGTAAAATCCTTTGGAAAAAAGATCGGCTGAATGTGATTGGTTTTCAGCGGACGGAAGCAATATTAGTTGGTGTTGATGAATGGGCTCCGAATACAGTAATTCAGTTTTTTGATGGCCAGACTGGGAAACTTGTAAAAAGTATCGACCTCCAAAAAAAAATTCCTATATTGGAGATTATCTTTTCTGCAAATGACTCCTATATGCTACTCAGGAATTCTGCTGAACTGTTAGTAGTCGATATGGCCACATCGGTCTCCAAAAGTATTACCCAAAATCTCCCCGATGGATTTCGGATTTACGCTCCAACTTTCACGCCAGACGAAAAAGAAATTTTGTTTGGAGCTAATGAAAGCAGTATTCTGAGTTACGACTTAGTTTCTGGGGAATGGGATCTTTCTAAATTGATCAACACTTTTACCTCCGGAGTGCGTGCGATCACCTTTGCTGAAAATCCGAATTTAATATTTATCAGTCGAAGCGAAGCAAACCTTCAGCTATGGGATCGATCCGCTAAAAAACTTTTGGCAACCCTCTACCCTGATCCTGAAACAGGAGAGTGGGCAGTGATAACACCAAGTGGGAGATTCGATGCTTCTCCGGAATTTCAAAAACAAATTTACTTCGCAAAAGGCATAGAGACTTTTCCTCTTGAAATCCTCTTTGAGCAATTCTACACGCCAAAACTCCTTCCGCGGATTCTTGCTTCAGAAACCTTTCCACCTACGCCAACGGAATTGGAGGATTTGAAAGAAGCCCCGAAAGTTTCGATCACCTACGAGGAAATTAAGCGAAACTTAGTCGTTGAGGATGAAATAACAACCTATGTTAATACTTCAGGAATAGCAGCGATAACCGTATCAGCAAGCTCTGAAAATGACATTGTCGAAGAGATTCGTTTGTTCCACAATGGAAAAGTAGTCAATTTGGCCACCAGAGGACTATTCGTTACAGACGACGCCACTAAATCCCAAACCAAAAAATATTCCATCACACTTCTTCCTGGCGAAAATAATTTCCGGGCAATAGCCTTAAATTCCCAACGGGTCGAAAGCAAGCCGAGTGAAATTGTAGTGCAATTTAGAACCGATGCCGACCCTGTACCAACGGAGGAAAAGCGCATTACCGGCGATTTCTCACCAGTGGACAAGCGCGCTACCCTTCATCTGATCGTCGTCGGGATCAATGCCTATCAAAACCCTGCCATGAGTTTGAATTATGCCCTTGCTGATGCTACCGCGTTTAAAGCTGAAATTGAAAAAGATGCCAAAACCATAATCTCGAACACTAAAACCTATTTCGTTACCGATGCCAATGCCAGCAAAAACGGAATTCTCGAAGCGTTTAAGCAGGTTCAGCAAAACGCGAAAGCGCAGGATGTGTTTATCTTTTATTACGCAGGGCATGGTGTTATTGGCAAGGACAAAGAGTTTTACCTGGTACCGAACGATGTTTCCGATCTGAAAAATGTACAGGCTGAGCTTGAGCAAAAAGGAATCGCTGCCAAACTAATGCAGCAATATGCCATTGATATTCAGGCCCAGAAACAGCTTTTTATCCTCGATGCCTGCCAGAGTGCCGGCGCTTTTAATGAGATGCTTGCCACGAGTGGCGATCAGCAAAAAAGCATTGCCGTAGTTTCGCGCAGCACGGGTACCCACTGGATGGCTGCCAGCGGGGCACAGCAATATGCCAACGAGTTTTCGCAGTTAGGCCATGGAGCATTTACCTACGTGCTCCTCGAAGCATTGAAAGGTTCGGCTGCAGCGGATAAAATGATCACTGTTAACGGGCTTAAAAATTACCTGCAACAGGGAGTTCCCGAACTGATGAAAAAATACAGCGGAACACTTCAATACCCTGCCAGCTATGGGTTTGGGAGCGATTTCCCGGTGGAAATTGTGAAGTAAATAAGACATAAAAAAATAAGGGCTTAGTAGATGTAAAAAAATATCAACGGAAATTTCCATGCCCGGCTTTCGCGTAAAAACCGTAATAAGGTCATTAAAACACTTTAAAAGAAATACTGGTTGTTCGGTAAAACATTTTCTGCCGCAATATGTTGTATTTTAACATTTTCTTAAAAAATTGAATCTCAAACAAGTAGTTTAAAAACATCTTTCGACACATGAAAAATAAAGTAAATCTCATACCCTTTTCTTTAATACTTCTACTCTCAACGCTTTTCAGTTGTACTAAAGTCAATGATATAGTAAATCCGAAAACTGATGTTGAAAAATTACACGAATATATCAACTCAACTGAGTGGAAAATTGATTCAATACGAACTCAAATTTCAGATTTAAATCCAATAGTCTACGTAGATAATTATCCTCCTATTACATCTGGTACAGTTACTTTTTCTAAAATAACTGAAGGACACGGTTATACTAAGGGTATTATGACAAGAACCATTAATATAAACAACAAAGATTCTACCATTAAAAATTCGTATTTAATAGCAGATATTAGTTATATGAAATTATATTACCCAAATCCTAATATTGGGTTAACTGATATTGAAATAATTTATGACATCAAAGAAAGTTCAAATAACAAATTCACATTTATAAGAGAAGAGGATTTAGTGAATACAGCTAACGGAGCATTGTATGGTTATGCAAGAACAGTTTTTAAGCTCAAAAAGTAATAATCCAATTGATTTTTTTGAATTTCAGGCAATGGAACTGCTTTTAAACAGGAACTGGAAAAAGATGCAAAAACCGTAATCTCAAACACTAAAACCTATCTCGTTACCGATGCCAATGCCAGCAAGGCAGGTATTCTCGAAGCGTTTAATCAGGTTCAGCAAAATGCAAAA
>JBBSDG010000045.1:0-16940 GCA_038249635.1 Bacteroidales bacterium
GTTTTTCGACAGAAAACAACAGATTGAGGCAGAGGATATTTTTATTAAATCCGGACTAAAATATTCGAAATTAACAAACGCCTGGGTTTCATTTGTTGTTGGCGCATCCCAACTGCTCAAGGACAAAGGCGGAAAAATCGGATTTGTTTTACCAGCCGAAATATTACAGGTTTCTTTTGCACTGCAGTTAAGGAATTTTATCGCCCTTTTTTACAATAAAATCAACATCATATCTTTTGAAAAATTAGTTTTCCCAAACATCCAACAAGAAGTTGTTTTATTGCTATACGAGAAGAACGAAACAAAAACTCACAATATTGAGCATATTGAGCTACGCGATGCTAGTGAGCTTCAAATGCTAGATGTAGCCAGACTTAAAAGTCCGAAAAAGAAAATTGATTTTAAGTCTAACAAATGGACTTTCTATTTTTTGGAACAGGAAGAAATAAACTTTTTAGAAAATATAGCTATTGACAGAAACATTCCTGTACTCGGGAAATTTGCTAATGTGGAAGTTGGGATTACGACTGGTTCAAACGATTTTTTCACCGTACCACTTTCAACGGTTGAAGAATATGATTTGCAAGAATATGCAAGGCCAATGGTTGGCAGAAGTGTTCAGGTGAACAGTGTTATTTTTACCAATAAGGATTGGGAGAAAAATAAGTTTTCTAAAGCAAAAGCACATTTGCTGGTTTTTCCAAACAGGAACAACCTGAATAAAAAAAATGGTGCAGTCAAATATATTGAATTCGGCGAAAGCATAGAAATTCATAAGGGGTATAAAACAGGTATCCGTAATGATTGGTTTGTCGTTCCTTCTTTGAAAATCTCTGATGCACTTTTCATAAGGAGAAATAATCTATATCCAAGACTGATTATTAACCAAGCCAGAGCATATACAACTGATACAATGCATCGTGTTTTTGTGCATCCAGGGACAAACATCGAAGCTTTAACTGCAAGTTACTACAATTCCCTTTCTTTGGCATTTACAGAAGTTAGCGGACGAAGCCATGGAGGTGGAGTATTGGAGCTGATGCCCAACGAAGCCGAGAGGATTTTACTCCCGTATCACATAGACAATGCATCACTACTGTCAGAAATTGACAAATTAATCCGGAATAAAACCGATATAGAGGAAGTCTTGAAATTTACCAATCAAATAATTTTGAAAGAGCATTTCGGATTTTCACAGACCGAAATTGATATAGCTCATCGTATTTGGAAGAAACTTTCGTCACGACGATTAAATAGAGGAAAATAGTTAAGCAGATCGCCAGGCTGTTATACCTCTTTATTATGTATCATCACAATCATACAATCAATACCCATTATAACTTACAATCTCCTCCATTGGTTTCCGTATTTTAGTCCTTAGCGGGTATCCCTCAATCGCATATCCCAGGCTGATAACCAGCCCAATGGATTTATCCGAAGGTATCTGTACCAGTTTTTTGATTTTATCTTCATCGAACCAGCCAATCATGCAGGTTCCAAGACCGAGTTCAGTTGCCTGCAGGCAAAAATGCGTGGCTGTAATTCCAATATCAATCAGAGGCCATTCTTTTTTCTTCACCATCATGGCAAGGCGGGTAATTAGTTTTGCCTTTTCCATAACGATAACAATTAATACCGGTGCCTGAACGGTAAATTTATTAATCAGTTTAATATCGCTGAAAGTAGCTTTAGCCACTTCGGTGCGCAGAGGCTCCTGATTAACAACAATAAATTTCCACGGCTGGCTGTTGCTAGCCGAAGGCGCCAAACGGGCAGCTTCGAGGCATTTGGTTATTTTTTCGGATTCAACGGGTGTACTTGCATAGCGGCGAACGCTCTGGCGGCTGAGGATAAGTTCGGTGAAATTCATAAATATCAGGGTGAAGTTTTGAAGTTGCAAATATCACTGGAAAGGAGTTCGTGAAGATACCGGATTAAACGGATAACTTCGAAGCAATAGGTTTCTATTTTTTTAATCGGGTGTCAAAATAGAAATTCTGCTGATCTAATATTTTTATTCTTTTATAATCTGGATGATTACAGTTTAAAATGAAATTATGTGAACTATGAATTATACAACTTGGAACTTTAAGAGCGATAGTTTCTTCTTTTTGAACCCAATTTTCAGCAATTTCTGAAAGTATAGTTGGAGCAGGATAATTAACCCAATTTTTTGGTAGGTGTGTAAATTCTATTTCTTTTATAGAATCATCTGGAATTTCAATTGTCAGGATAACTAAATCTGGTATTAACATTGGCGGAATAAGAACAATTGTTTCCAAAAGTGCAATTTCTTTATTTTCGCCCGTATATAATACAGGTGTGCCCTTCTTGTTCCATCTTCCTCCATATATAGCAGCTCCTAATCCTGATATGTCATTAGCATGCTTTTCCCCTGTTATTCTGAAGACAATCATACGCTAACTATATACTCCATGTTCAATCCTTCCAATAATATCTTTAACTTTAGACACTCCGTCTGGCATTTCAATTAAATCAATAGGCTCCATGCCACCAAGTGCAGTGTTAGGTAAATTTAACCATTTGAAAAAATTACTATCATTTCCAAACACTTCTGAACCATAAAGAAATAAATCAGTAATTTCAAATAGTTTAATTGAGAAGTTTCTTTCCAAATTTTTATTTGACCTGGTCCAACGATAAAGAGTAGGAGCAGAAATGTTCAGCATATTTGCTGTTAAATCATGAGAAAGATTAAAATGAATTCTGAAATTTTGGATTACATCAGCACTCACTCCTTTAGAAGCAATTTGTATAAAGTCAAATGGACTTTCGACTTTTGATTTTAAATGCTTTTTCCCAAGAATTTCGATTAGTTTCTTGTAATGCTCCGTTGATGTTTCAATATCTTGTATCATTTGATAATATATTTTATTGATTGAACAAAGATACGATAGAGTTTTTTCAATTTCGGATTTTTTTTAAAGATTATTACCAACGGTAAGGCTGTGAAAAATGGCGGATTGCGTGGTTGTCCGCCGTAAACCAAAACTAATGCTAGTGTGGGTTACGAGCTTTCAATTATGTACTTTACCCGCCATTATTTATAGCCTTTGTATGAGCCGTAGTTATTGTCCAAGACTGATTTTGAAATGAGGCAATTCAACACTTAACATCACTTTCGCCTGTAAAGCATTAAAGACTCTCATAAGAGTCTCTATGGTTACATTACTGGCATTATTCTCTATTCTCGAAATCTGAGCTTTTTGCACGCCAATTAGTTTCCCGAGTTCCTCTTGGGTTAATTTTCGCTCCTGTCTTGTTTGTTTTATTGCTTGTCCAATCAAGTCCATTTGTAATTCATATTCAAACCTGTCTCGGTTTGGAGTGCCAATTTTACCGATAAGTTTGTCTTGAACTTCGTCTAATGTATGTGTTTTCATTTCTTTGTTTTTTTAGCGATTTCTTTGTCCTCAAAATATCGTAAACGAATTTGCTTTGCTTTTTGGATTTCACTGTCAGGTGTTTTACTGGTTTTCTTGACTATTCCATGCGTTGAAACAACAAGTGTATTTTCAGAATCTGTCTTGTCCCAAAATGATAACAGTCTGTAATGAAGCCCTTGATAAAGAGTTCTGAATTCCCAGATTTCGTCTTTCAGTTTTTTGAATAGTTCAGGATCATGTCTTGTCTGAGCTTTACGAATATTGAAAATGATTTTTTCGTAATGCTTCTTTTCAAGATTACTGAGAAATTCAAAAGTCTCGTCTAAAAATACAATGTCAAAAAGTTTGTCCATTCATTAGATTCTTGATAGTGCAAAGATAATTAAAATGTTTCGTTATATAGAAACTATTTTCGGGTTGCAATTTTTTTTACTATGGCCCATAACTTCTTCATATCATTAAGTTTTAAGCTTGCTCACAAATACGGATAAGTTTGATAAGGATTATCGGTTTCAAAAATAAACTCCCACCCTGAATCCGCCATCCAGCAAGGTTCCCGAGTACCCATAATCGGCCCAGGAATTATTATACCAGGTATCGAATCCTTCGAGGTTGCTGTTATGACTGATGCGGATACCGGCGCCTGCATAAATATCAAAATAAACCTTATCGCCGATAAGCCACTGGTAACCCAGGTTGAAATTGCCCCCGAATTTGTTCACACGGCTGTTCACCTCGCCTTTAAAAACAGAATAGTACTCAGTTCCGTTTTCGACATATGATTCAGTATGTTCGCGGTTTTCGTTTATTGAAAAGTATTGGAACATAACGCCATATTGCACATAATACCCCGAAGGTTTCATGTTGGCAGGTTTCAGAAAAATCTTATGCTTTACATCCATGCCAACTCCCCACAAATCTTTAAAATCGTGATTAAACCTCCTGCCAGTGAGCATAAAAACCTGTGGCGATATAATCAGCCATTGGTTCGAGGTTTTTGAGATGCTACGATCTATATCAAAACGCAAGCCACCCGAAATAGTGTATTGTGGTACAAAGCCGACTCCCAAACGTGGTCCGAAAGGTATTGCTTCCTGCGAAAAACAGACTGAATTAAACAGCCATAAAAAACAAACAGTAAATACAAGTTTCTTCATGATCAAAGTGTTATTGGAATTATGCTGATGTTTTGTAATCCGGCAGATGTTTGCTTATACTGATACAGTCCGCTTGTACCTATAACTATAATCCGGCCTTGCTGATAAATAACGTCTTGCGCCTCAATGCCGGTGATGTAACTTATTTGAACCGGATTCTTTTTGTCGGCAACATTGTACACTGTTAAACCTTCCTCGCATACATAAAGCGTGTCGTTATTGATATCAAGACCCAAAGGCATAGTAAGACTTATGGTTTTTACAAGCTGTGGCGAATTCAAATTGTGTATATCCACAATCTGTAATTCATTGGTGCCGTTGGAGCAACGTTGGTTACGTGTATTCAGCGTAATGTAGGCAAATCCATCTTGGGCCACTACCGGATCGCAGGAACGGATATGCTGAAAATAAGTAATGTACTGCGGATTGGCCGGATTGCTGAGATCATATACATACAATCCTGTTTCGGTCCCCAGCAAAAGTGAATTTTGGTATGGATAAATGGTTTCGGTATAAATTCCAAGTGATTTATCAGCCACCTTTTGCGGGTGCTCAGTATTTGCAAGGCTTATGGTGTGAAGTGTAGTTTGGTCAACCGTGTAAAGGTAATCACCCGAAATGGTAAAACGGGCCAGCGATCCGCCTTTACCCGAAAGCTCACCACCGAAATCATTGTTTTTTTCGCTCATGGCGCATCCTGAAAGTAATAAAGGAATGGCTAAAAGCAGGAAATATATTCTGTTCTTTTTCATAGTTCTATGGTATTAGCTTCTCTTTTTCCAGGCTACAAGGATTCCGCTTTTAGGCCTGAAATGGTTGGTGGCAGAATTGGGGTAGTATCCGTCGGGCGATTCCGTTTCGGGGAAAATACCCTTTATCCTTTCAGTAACCTGCACGGTTGCAAAGTTGTCGGTAATTTTCAACGCAATAAGATCAACGGCATTATCAGCGTACAAAACATTGTTTTTTACTGCCATATCAATGCATCCATCGATATGCAGAAAAGCAATGTTGATTGGTACAGCCGGATTACTGTTATCAATAACATGTATGCCTTTATATTTTTCATTTACCAGGATGTACTGCTCATAAAGGTATATTTTCCCTGTATTACGCAGTGGCTGAGCGGCTTCGGATTTCACGGCCTGCTCCATTTCGGGCCGCAGCATGTACACCGGCGCATAATTACCATAATAAACCGGTTCCGATGCCGAAAGCAATATACCGGTACCTATGGAGATTAATGTAAAAAGAAAGGAGAAAAATGGTTTTTTCATAGTTTGTAATTATTAAACTTTCAATTGTAAAAACTCAACTGTCAGGGCTTCATTAATATGATAAATGACTTTTTCGAAATCACATATCGGTTAAAGGGGACTATAAATTGAAAATGGTTGTATGTGTGATTGGAAAAAAATTGACGATTTACAAAGTACGATTTACGATTGGGAGAGTTTTTATTTGAAATTGACGATTTGAGATCAGGAAAAAATTGACGATTTACGAGGTACGATTTACGATTGGGGAAGTTTCTATTTGAGATTTAAAAGAACTGCTTATCTGCTTAAAACAAGTTGATGGTTTTTTGCAAAAAGGAGGCATAAACATGACTGATTTATTCACATAGGAGGAAAATTAACAGTATTTCCTATTTCCTATAAATCAATTACAATGAACCACATAGCACCATAGGAACATATATTTCACATAGTTTTTCACATTCTGAAAAGAATAACCACAATCTTTTCTATGTGGATTTTTATGTATTTTATGTGTCTATGTGGTTCACTTGTTTAAAGGGGATAAGCAGTATAAAAGATACGATTGGATTATTCCAGTCATGATTCGTAAATGCTTCCAATTCGTAGCTCGCAAATCGTCATTCGTAAATTCTTACCTCCGAAAATTCCCTTTAAATTATCCCTAAAAGTTTTACCTTTGCCGCCCAACAGTTAAAAAAATACTATGAAAGACATCAGCTACGCTTTAGGCTTAAGCATTGCAAGCAATTTAAAAAATTCGGGTGTTGAGGCACTTGATATCGAGCATTTCACAAAAGGTCTGAACGCTATTTTAAACAACGAAGAAATTGCCATGTCGCCCGATGAGGTAAACAAAATACTAAACGATTTTTTCGAAGGTATGCAGAAAAATGCAGAAGGCAACAACACCGAAGACGGCAAGGCTTTCCTGTCCGAAAACAAAACCAAACCCGGCGTAATTGAAACAGCCAGCGGTCTTCAGTATTCGGTTATAACCGAAGGAAGCGGTGTAAAAGCCACTGCCAAAAACCAGGTGAAAGTTCATTACACCGGAACCTTGATCGACGGAACCGTTTTCGACAGTTCGGTAAGTCGCGGCGAACCAGCAACATTTGGAGTAACCCAGGTTATTTCGGGTTGGGTCGAAGGACTGCAACTGATGTCGAAAGGATCAAAATTTAAATTCTTCATCCCATCAAACCTGGCTTACGGCGCGCAGGGTGCTGGCAAGACAATCGGGCCAAATGCAACACTTATTTTTGAAGTGGAGTTGCTGGAGATTATGTAAATGAACTTAATACATTAATAAAGGAACCGCCGGAATTCAGAACTTCTGCGGTTTTTTTGCTTTAAGCCTAAAAACATATTCTCAAAAACACTTCATACATCATTAATGCCCATAATCCCATATTAAAAATATAGATATACCTGCAATACTACTATAATTTTTCGGTTTTTGCCTGGCCGATGAGGTTTTGATCCATTTAACAATCCATATTTGTGTTTGAACATAAATTGATTGATACTATTTAATTAAAGCAAGACCAAGTTGCTTCTTCATCTTCAATCCTCACGTTAAAAACAAAAAAAGGATGCGTTGCAATAGTACCAAGTCATTGACAAACAACAGATTGAAAATGTTTTTTTGTTTTTACGAATCTACTTTAGCGCTAAGCACAAAATGTTTTTTTACTTACTAACCTTACAGGAATTTAGTTACTTTTACCACATAATCCATTCCGGAAAACCAACGGAAAAATTATGTCAAATAACTGTACTTCATTTAGTTGAAAATTAATCTTATATTTAAAAGTATGAAAGCATTGGTAAAACTTCGCCCTGAGAAAGGAATATGGCTCGAAGAGGTTCCCATTCCCGAAATCGGTGTCAACGATGTATTGATCAAGATCAAAAAAACCGCCATTTGTGGCACCGACCTGCACATTTACAAATGGGACGATTGGTCAGCGCGCACCATTAAAACACCTATGACCATTGGGCACGAATATGTAGGTGAAATTGTGGATAAAGGAACTGGTGTTAAAAATATTGAAATCGGCGACCGTGTAACCGGCGAAGGACACATTGCCTGTGGGCATTGCCGCAACTGCCGCAGAGGGAAACTTCATGTGTGCGAAAATTCCATTGGTATAGGTGTGAACCGCGATGGCGCTTTTGCCGAATATCTTTCGCTACCGGCCGAAAATGTGGTCAAACTCGATAACCGCATCCCCGATGAAATTGCCTCCATCATGGATCCGTTCGGAAATGCAACACACACGGCTTTATCATTTCCGATGATTGGCGAAGATGTACTTATCACCGGTGCCGGATTGATAGGAACTATGGCCACGGCTATCTGCCGTTTTGCCGGTGCACGCTACATTGTAGTAAGCGATTTGAGCGATTACCGGCTGGCGATTGCAAAAAAAATGGGAGCCACCGTTACTGTTAACCCAACAAAAGGCGAAACCATTGAACAAGCCATGAAGGACCTTCATATGCGTGGATTTGATATCGGACTCGAAATGTCGGGATCGCCAATGGCATTCGACAGTATGATAAAAAATATGTATAACGGTTCCAAGATAGCCTTGTTAGGGATTTTACCCAATACTACAACAGTTCCCTGGGATAAAA
Source organism: Bacteroidales bacterium (assembly GCA_038249635.1). Classification (GTDB taxonomy): domain Bacteria; phylum Bacteroidota; class Bacteroidia; order Bacteroidales; family UBA4417; genus UBA4417. The sequence goes on from JBBSDG010000045.1 coordinate 8,467, forward strand.
TTATATTTAAAGCTTTGACGCTGAAAGGTATATACGGCCGCGAGATGTGGGAAACCTGGTACCAGATGGAGCAGATGCTGATTTCCGGCATCGACCTCACGCCTGTTATCACACATCGCTTTGGAATTAACGATTTTCAGAAAGGTTTTGATGTGATGGAAAGCGGCGAAAGCGGCAAAGTGATACTTAGCTGGTAATATTTTACCATTAGCTTTTTCATCCGTTAGTAGCTAAAATCTACCTTGCTGCAAGGCCAGGTGCTACTTAAAAAACTGGTCATACTTCCCTTACGGAATTGCTTTCCGGGCAAACTTCATGCTCCGAAAACATGGAATCAAAACTCCGGTTTCGGATTTCAGGATTATTTTGTACTCAATTTAAGAAATACTGTCCCGTGAGGTTTCACTTTTGCAGAAATAACTTCATTGGCATTTGCCAAATTGTTTTTATTCCAAATATCATAAGCAGTATAGGTTTCCTTAGCATTTAACCCAATATCCGACAACCTGACAGAAATGGTTTTTACAATAGAGTCGTTATGGTTGAAAATTGCAATGTATTTTACTTTCCTTTCCGGGTTTTCGGCAATCCATACAATTGTGTCGCCCCTGGAAAATACTTCTTTCCCGTTCGTGCTTTTTTGGTTCACTTCAAGCATCTCTTTATTGGTTAAAAGTGAAAGGGTAAACTCATTTAACCCAGGCAAATTGGAGCCAATCATTAAAGGCGACCTCATCATGCTCCACAGTGTTAACATTGAATGCTGTTCGTCAGCCATAAAACCGATGTCCGTTTCCTGCAGCTTCAATCAAAAGCTGGAACAGGAATTAAAGTGTCGTTGGAAGTACCCTTTAATTTAAGTGCATTAAACTTTTAGTCAGACAACCTTTCACGTGCACTTTATCCTTTCCAATTGAAACCTTTCGACGGGATCACATTCAACCTTGACTAAGCCTTGAGGTGTCGGCTGCACTGCTATTTCGGTACTGAATAAATACCGGGTTGCACCAACGGAATATCGTTTTAAGCTGACTTTTGAACCTTTTTTGCAGAAATAAAATTAAACACTAATTTCAAAACAAAGGTCATACTAACAAAGAATAGAGTATTGATTAAACTTTCTATTCATAAACAGGTAGCTAAGGAAGTTTTGATACTGGAAAGTGATTTTAACTCCAAAGAAATAAGGTAACAGTCCTAAGTTTAGGAGTTAAAGGTTATATTTATTTGTATTTTTAATTGGCATACAAACGTATAGCCATTTTTCTATTCGATATGAATTTTGTTGTTCCTTATTACTAAAGTAAGGATTATTAAAAATAATTGGATCTAATGAATTCTCACCTCCAGATATTTCAGGTTGATTGTTTTGCACCTAAATCAATCAAGTATCAATTTTGCATATTGAACATTTGCTGATGAGGTTACGCGAACAAGATACATTCCGGAGCCACGTAAACAGGATGGTGCCAATTTGAATTCTTTTTCTGATATGTTTATTTTTGAAAATATAAGCTTCCCAGAGTAGTCAAATATTTCCATCTTAATATTCCTTTCATTGTTCGGAATAACAAATGTAATGTTGCTGATATTTACCGGATTGGGGAATATTTTTAACTCACATTCCTTCTTCCCAATATTGATGATACTTGATGACGTTACTATACCGTTGCAGGTTTTACCACTTCCGGCAGGTGCAAAATCGCAGGCCATGGGTGCCAGCCGGTTGGTTTCATCGGCATTTAACCCTCCGCCAATGGTGGTTGCCGTATTATTGATCACCACATTCAGGTTTTTCAGTATTTTCTCCAAATCGTTTGCAAATGGTTGTCCTTTTGAAGTTTCGAATTCAAATCCCCAGGTCTCACTGAATTCATTAAGGACTGTTCCATCGGGACTGTGTTCTGTACAAATATTCACAGCATCCCATGCCGCATCATCTACAATGTAGGCACCGTAACTCCGGAATGCTTCTGCCATAATTTTACCGGGTTCAGTCTCAAGATTGAGTGATTCGATGGTCACGCTCTTAGGAATGGCCAACAAAGCACCTATCCGGCAATCCTCGGCAGGCGTTCCTTTTGTACCGTAATTACCTGCAGCATAACCATCGGCGTTAACTGCCGGCCACCGATAACCTTTGGTAACTGCATCGTAGAAATAATATTTTGCGCCGTACAAATTAATTTTCAAGGCATGATTGATTTTTCCACCAGGAACCATTTCTCCGAGCCGGATGGTGCCGCCTAACGTTGACAATCCTGAACCACCATGTCCACCCCGAGTCCCATCGCCGGTGAGATTCTGGCTCGGAAATTTATAATGCGATGTGGCATCCGTTCCGGCAGTACAGCGTGCAAAAGGCTGTGTATGTTTGATGGTGACGCCATCGGCCATTAGAACTGCCAGCCCTGAATTGGGTGTTGTTCCTTCCCATTCGTTTTTGCTGTATACAAAGTCTGTTGGAATCGGGGCTGAAAAAATCAAACTGCCTTGTTTGATGCAACGGTCTTTTGTCGCATCCCAGTCGGCGAAATTTCCATATATCCCGGTCAAAGGTGCAGTTGGCTTCAGAATGATGACTTCTTCATCAGAATAAAAACCATAAAGCGGAGCTCCTATCCTGGCCGGAACATATTGTGCATCCTTGTGAATTGGCATGTTCCAGATCGACGTTTTCGAAAAGGGCTGTTTAAGTGGGTCACGTTGCTGGGCTGATACGAAAAGCGATCCCACCATTGAGATCAAAAGAGCAAGTGACAAAATATAATGTTTCATAAGCAGGGTTTTTTTATTATTCGGTTAATGTAATTTTTTAGTATTGAACTGTGATCTGAATCAACACTAAACTATAAACAATGAATCTTCCTTGCAGCTTCCTGGTATTGATTGTTCTTATCCCGGTTCTGGAATACTATTCAAAAAATTAAGTGCGAATATTTTCAGGATTATTTTTTACTCAATTTGAGAAATACTGTCCCGTGAGGTTTCACTTCAGCAGAAACAACTTCTTTTGTATTTGCCAAATTGTTTTTATTCCAAATATCATAAACAGAATAGGTTTCCTTATCATTTAACCCAATATCAGACAACCTGACAGAAATATTTTTTACGATAGAGTCGTTATGGTTGAAAAATGCAATGTACTTTACTTTGCTTTCCGGGTTTTCGGCAATCCATACAATTGTGTCGCCCCTGGTAAATACTTCTTTCCCGTTCGTGCTTTTTTGGTTCACTTCAAGCATCTCTTTATTGGTTAAAAGTGAAAGAGTAAACTCATTTAACCCAGGCAAATTGGAGCCAATCATTAAAGGCGATCTCATCATGCTCCAAAGTGTTAACATGGAATGCTGTTCATCGGGCGTAAAATTTGTGGTGCGCGGGTGATGGGTTTTTAACTCGGATCTCACCGAAAGATTACCTACCGGGAGCATATCGGCATCGGGCCAGCTTCCTGGTTTTGAATAGGGCGCCCAAATGCGGGCCATTTCAAATTGGTGTTTCAGAGCGGGCCAGCTATCCCAAAAATCAGGAGAAATACGCCACATATCAGCATTTTCGGCCAGATGATTGGCTTTATCAATTGGAGCTGCACCCGGAGAAAGACTTATCGCCATTGGACGCCCGCAATGTAAAACGGCTTTGTGTATAGCTTCTATGTCATTTTTATGATACGGGAAAGAAATGTCATCCACCTTTACAAAATCAACACCCCAACTGGCATAAAGCTCAAAAAGGGAGTTTACATATGCCTGAGCACCTTTTTTTTCAAAATTAATTCCGCGCATCCCGCCATACCATTTGCAAGTGTCATGCATACTCACAATATCTTGTAAGCGGTAATGTGTACCTTTTATTCGAAGGTTTTTTTCCACTGCATTCCATGGAATGCCCCGCATAATGTGAATCCCGAATTTTAAGCCCCTGGCATGCAGGTAGTCGGCAAGTGGTTTAAAACCTTTACCACCGGCAGCCGATGGATGAAGCTTTTCTGATGGAATTACCCTTCCAAATTTATCAATAAACTGAGGTGCTGTTTTCGATTGCCAATTATCCTGAGTTAAATTGTCGCCAAACCATAAAAAATCAACTACAACATATTCATATCCAAACTCTTTTAGGTTATGAGCCATATAATCGGCATTTGCTTTTACTTCGGCCTCAGTAACGTTCATTCCAAAACAATCATAGCTATTCCAACCCATTGGTGGTGTGGGTGAAGTAGAGGCAAATACGTTTGTGTTTTGACTTTGACATTCAACAGCAAATAGGAAAAACAGATAAATTAATAATATTCTCATTTTGGATTTAATCGTTACGTTCAGTTGTTCTTCCTATTGTACAACCCAGGGATGGAAAATACTCACTTTCATTTCATAATTTTATATTGCTCATTATAGCTGCCGATGCTTTTCAATGCTACATTTTATTATTTTTGACCTCGGAATAAGTATTTACTTATGCTTGATTGTATAATTTAGAAAGATTAAATAATGAAAGGCTTTATATTTTTGGTAATTCTTATAATGCATCTGTGCAACTTAAATGCGCAGCCATATAGAATTTTTACAAACAACGATGGGTTGTCTAAAAATTCTGTAACAGCTATACTTAAAGATAGCAAGGGATTTATGTGGTTTGGTACAGCGGTTGGCCTTAACCGTTTTGACGGGTATAATTTTAAAGCATATTTTCATAACGAAAGCGACAGTATGACACTGTGCAATAATAATATACGAAAGATATTAGAAGATGCAAAAGGTGATTTGTGGATTGCTACAACCAACGGTTTGAGCCGCTACAACTACAATACTGATAATTTCACCAATTATTTTCATGTTCCACAGCTTAAAGGCTCTTTAAGCAATAACTACATCAACAGTATTTTTATTGACGAGGATAAAAATTTATGGGTTACTACTTCTGAGGGATTTGATAAATTTTTGACTGCAACCAATACTTTCCAGCATTTTGTTTTTAATACAAATAAAAGTGGAGTATCCGACAATAAAGCCATTTACGACATAACTCAGGATTCGAAAGGAGTTTTCTGGCTTTGTATTGAAGGTGATGGTTTGGTAAGCTTTAGCAAGGAAACTGAGCAATTTTCGGTATTTAAGGGCGAAAATGGGTTAACCCCCGTTGGAAATACACATAATGGGAAAATTTTTGCAAAAAGCGCAAACGGAGTGTTGAAAATTATAGCTGAAAATGGCGTATTTGATTTCAATTTGCAAACGAAAGTTTTTAGCCACTCGCTTCCTGTGCCCAAAAATAGTAACCTTAACCAGTTGGACTATAATCCTTTGGTTAATGTATATACTGATAATACCGGTACGCTTTGGATTAATACCCCAAACAAGGGTATTGTTCAATTTGATTCTACACGAAACCAATTTGAATCATACTCTGATGAAAACACGAATTATGGGTTAATTGATAAGTCAATTCTTTCCATGTGCGAAGATGAAAAAGGGAAAATATGGATAGGCACATCAAAAGGAATTTGTACTTATGATCCTGATACTGAATTGTTTACAAATCAATCAAATAGTTCGAAAGCGGTTTATAAAATTAGTGAGTCAATTACGTCTATGATTTTCGACAGCTATAAAAATTTGTGGATTGGAACTTCTTCCGGACTTTATTACTACAATAGCAAAACCGACATATTAAAATCCTATTCCCATACTATTCATGATACAAGTTCTTTAATTTCTGATGTGATCTCTTGTGTTTTTGAAGATAGCAAAGGTAATATTTGGGTTGGAGCAGGTGGACTGAACCTGTACAACAAGGCTAAGGATAATTTTAAGCAATTCAGGCCCTCAAAAAACTCGGATAAAACGGTTAATTCAGAATATATAGTTCGTATTTATGAAGATAAATCAGGCATTTTATGGATAAACACCTGGGCAGGTGGTATTAATATTTACCATCCTGATACACGAAAATTTTCTTTTATTACTGCAAACAAAACTCCGAATAGTATAATAAAATCAAATGATATTGGCAGTATTATTGAAGACAGCAAAGGCTTTATGTGGATCACATCAAATTACGGAATTTCAAAATATAACACACTTACACAAAAAACAGTTTGGTATTCAACTAAAGATGGGTTGATTGATAATACCATTTCTGATGTTTTGGAAGATAACAATGGCAATATATGGATTAGCACGCGAAAAGGTATTTCGATGTTAAATACTAAATCACAAAGATTTAAAAGTTTTGATGCTACCGATGGTCTCCAGGCGAATGAATTTACTTATAATACTGCAATAAAAGCTCGAAATGGCAATCTATATTTTGGTGGGATAAATGGTTTTTCAATCATTAACCCAAACACTTTAAAGGATAACAAAATTGAGCCCATTACATATATTACAGATCTCAAGATATTTAACAATTCGGTGCAACTGGGTGAAAAGATAAATGGGAATGTAATCCTACCCCAAAATATAGTTGTTACAAAATCAATAACACTATCGAATCAGGAAAGGTATTTTTCGCTCGAATTCACCGCATTGCACTATACAAATCCCGAGAAAAACCAATATGCATATATGCTCGAAGGGTTTGAGAAAGACTGGAATATTACCACAGCCCAGCGGCGGTATGTAACATACACCAACTTGGATCCGGGAAAATACCTGTTTAAGGTGAAAGCGTCAAACTGTGATGGTGTGTGGAACAAAATACCAACAACGCTTGAAATAATTATTTTACCTCCCTGGTGGAAAACCATTTGGTTCAAAATTATTTTGGGAGCTTTTCTGCTTGCTTTGATTCAGATTCTGTATTATGTACAATTAAAATCAATCCGAAACAAAAAAAGGAAACTGGAAGCCTTGGTCCGTTTGCGCACAAATGATTTAGAACTTGCAAACGGACAATTGGAATCACAGAAATCAAACCTTGAGAAATTAAATGCAACATTGGAAACCAATGAAAAGGAAATTGAACAACAAAAAAAGGAAATCAGTCAGCAAAATATAGATTTAAGAGCAAAGAATAGCGAGATACTCACAATTAGCCAGCGAGCCCATGACCTTGATCAAATGAAGCTGCGTTATTTTACAAATATTTCACACGAATTCAGAACCCCGATTACTTTAATAGTCAGTCCTTTGGATCGTCTATTAGATTCCGGAGGCTTCGATGAAAAACATCTCGATTTGCTTACTATCATTAAAAACAGTTCCAACCGGCTGTTACGATTAGTAAATCAGCTACTTGATATAGGCAAATTAGATTCGGGTACAATGTCGGTTAAAAAAACAGAGGGAGATTTTGTGCGTTTTGCCGAAACCATTATAGCATCGTTTAAAGGTCAGGCCGAACAGCGTAACATAAGTTTAAAATTTGAGACCGAGCTGCAGGACCTCACTCTTATGTTCGATTTTGATAAAATGGAAAAGATCCTCTTTAATTTACTGTCGAACAGTTTTAAGTTTATTCCCGACAGTGGCTCAGTTAAAATGATATTGGGACTTTCAGGTGATTATGTTTCCATATCTATTACTGATTCAGGAATTGGTATCTCCAAGGAAAACTTAACTAAAATATTCGATCCCTTTTACCAGGTTGATTCCTCAAACACCCGTTTCCATGAGGGATCTGGAATTGGGTTATTCCATACACAGGAGCTTATATTGCTACTAAACGGTTCAATTAAGGTTAGTAGCATTGTTGGTAAGGGAACAACATTCGTAGTTTTATTCCCATTGGAATATGCTGATTTTAGACCTGCAGTAAACATTAATCCGGAAAACGGCATACAAATCGAATTACAAGCGGACAATCGCAGAAGTAGCAAAAAAAGGAGTGCAAACGAAATAATGGAAGAACGAAACCCATTGTTGCTTCTTGTTGAAGATAACCAGGAACTCCGACAATATATTAAATCGGAATTTAGCCATACATACACCGTAATTGAAGCGGCAAACGGGAAACAAGGTCTCGGAATGATTTATGAATACCATCCGGATATAATTATAAGCGACATAATGATGCCCGAAATGGATGGCCTCGAAATGTGTAAGCGGATTAAAGGCGATGAACAAATTAGCCACATCCCCATAATTTTACTTACTGCAAAAGCCGATGAAGCCGATGTAATTGGCGGCATCGAAAATGGAGCTGATGAATACATAACCAAGCCGTTCAATATCAAGCATTTGTATGCCAAGGTGGATCAACTGTTGGTTTCGCGTCGTAAACTAAAGGAAAAGTTTAGCAACGAAGTATTTTTTGAGCCTTCGGATATTACATTTACCAATACTGACAAAAGATTTTTTGAAAAACTGATAAAACTTGTAGAAGACAATATTGACAACGATAATTTTCAGGTTGCCGATATAGCTCAGGAAGTTGGAATGGGCAAAACAAATTTATATAAGAAAGTACAGGCGTTAACTAACCAGTCAGTTGCCGATTTCGTTCGTACCATCAGGCTGAAAACTGCTGCA
>JBBSDG010000046.1:0-16939 GCA_038249635.1 Bacteroidales bacterium
GAACCAAAAGGTCTAGGCTTAATATAAATTTCACACAGATGTAAGACTTGGTAAGGCTCGCAAAACAAGGCCTGTTAGATTTGTCCAAAGCCATACAGCACTTGAGGCTGGTGTTTTGCTACGCACATGCCCGCGCTGTTTACGTTCGCGAACATCTGTTGTGAAATTTCTATTAGGCCGGTTCCTAAACCCTGAAAATTACCTGAAAAGCCAAATCCTTGTTCCGTTATGTTGCCATAAGAGGTAACTTTCTTAGAAGGGACCGGCATTATAAAAATGCGCCTGCGGTTCTTAACCAGAGGTATGTGCGTACGGCATGTGTCCCTCAAATCGGGATAAACTCCGCAATACACAGCAAGGCAAACTGTCAGGATTTGTTGTGCTTTTTCATGCCTTGTATTGCGAGGAGATACCTTTGGCATAGAAACGCCAGCATTGTTATAAAGCCTTGATTTTTTGGTACTTTTTGATCAAGTAAAAAGTACATAGAGATAAATATTAAATCAATTTTCGAATGAATGCATGGAATTATTATAATGCATTAACCTTTCCAGCACATCAAAATAAAATACAGCCGCAATCCAAATGATACCGAACATTATGTTTAAAGTTGCAAATAGCTTTCCAGCAAACTACGTAACGATGCATACGTATTTTGAACCGGGATATTCAAATCATCGGCTGCAAACCATCTCACTTCAGTAATGTCTTCTTCCAATTGAGGAACCAGGTTCTGGCTCCCGTTACACATCATTTCGAACCAGAAAGTTTCTTTTACTATTCCTTTGCCTTTCCTATCGGTATAAATGTGGATAGTTGATGGCAGTTGCTTTGAAATTGTGAGGTTTGTAAGGCCGGTTTCTTCTTTTACTTCGCGTAAAGCACCATGTTCAATATGTTCATTTTTGTACAATTTACCTTTGGGTAAATCCCATACACCAAGCCTTTTTATAAACAGATATTCCTGCTTTTCGTTACTAACTATGCCACCGGCTGCTTCAATCCGGGTGAACATGCTATTGAAATCCTTGCACGCTTCGGAGAAATCACTACCCGTTTTTATAATTAAATTTATGTATTCCGTATCCTCGTTAAAATGTTTATATGCTTTAATAATTGAGGATTTGCCTCTGAAATCCACTGTCATTGATTTTGACTCGAATGCTATTTTAGTATCCCGGCAGATGGTAACTGCCCTGTCATTCAAAAAAACTGTATATCTTTGCCGCATGAGAAAGAATTTTGAAGAAACCGGACTTTATACAGCCGAATCGCTTTTGCAAATTAAAGCAATAAAGCTTGATAATGCTAACCCGTTTACATGGGCTTCCGGTATAAAATCCCCAATTTATTGCGATAATCGCCGGACTTTATCGTATCCAAAAATACGCACATATATCCGTCAGGAGTTTGTAAAGCTGATTAATGAAGAATACGGCACTGTAGATCTTATTGCAGGAGTTGCCACCGGAGCAATTGCCATTGGCGCACTTGTAGCACAGGAATTGGGCTTGCCCTTTGTTTATGTTCGCTCCGATAAAAAAGCCCACGGACTCGAAAATCAGATTGAAGGTGTTGCCGAAAGCGGTCAATCGGTGGTGGTGGTCGAAGATCTTATTTCCACAGGTGGAAGCAGTTTGAAAGCTGTTGAGGCTTTGCGCGCCGCTGGTTGTAATGTGAAAGGAATGGTAGCCATTTTTACCTATGGTTTGAGTGATGCCGAGGAGAGTTTTAAAGCAGCCAACTGTACCTTACATACACTCACAAATTACGACCTGTTAATTAAAAAGGCACTGGAACAAAATCATATCAAGGATTCGGATATGCAGTCGCTTATAAAGTGGCGCGAGAATCCTAAAGGGTGGGGACAGGCCAAATGAGCAAACGCATCGAAAGCGAAAAGATAATCGTCAATTGTCGGCCTGAAAAAGTTTACAACTTTCTGGGTGATTTCGATAACTTTAGCAGCCTTATGCCCGAGCAGGTTATAAACTGGCAATCAACCGGGGATTCCTGTTCTTTTGAAATTAAAGGTTTGGCTGCACTTGGATTGCGTATTACCGAAAAAATTCCGTTTACTAAAATCATCATGCAGGGCGAAGGTAAAATTCCTTTTGGTTTTACCTGGGATTCCTTGTTTCAGGAAATGCCGGATCAGCAATGCGAAGTTCAGATGGTGATAGAGGCAGATATGAATCCTTTTATTGCCATGATGGCCGAAAAACCTTTGCAAAATTTTATACATGTGATTTTGCCCAGGCTGAAAGAAGAAATGGAGAAGTAAATATTCTGATTTACTGAACATTGAGATAACTTAATGATAAAAAATAGCAGGTAGAATTACCTGCTATTTTTATTTAGTCTTTATAACAAATATGGCCTTATTCAATCAATAAGACTGATTAATTTATCTTTGTTCGATATTTAAAAACGGTCAGGTGAAATTGGTATAAAAATAAATTTTATTAAAATGCTAATCAGCCAATTGTGAATTCTATTTCCTTTAAAAACAAATTATTTTGGGTGAACTGTACAATCGTTTAGCTACTGATATCAGGTTTGTCGAAAGCCTGAAAGCCTGCATTAATTGCGGTACTTGCACTGCAATTTGCCCGGCGGCTGAATTTTACAATTACGATCCCAGAGTTATAGCAACTACGGTTCAATCACGCGATGACGATAAGATCCGCGAGTTAATGTGTAGTGATGTAATCTGGTACTGTGGCGAATGCATGTCGTGCAAAACACGCTGTCCGCGCGGCAATGCTCCGGGAATGCTGATCATCGTATTACGCTCGCTTTCGCAGGATATGGGATATTTTACTGAATCGGAAAAAGGACGTCAGCAATTAGCTGTTAAACGGGCAATTGGGGATCAAATATTATTATCCGGGTATTGTGTCCGTCCGGATAGTGTTGATCCTGATATGCATCCGGAACAGGGCCCGGTGTGGGAATGGGAGCTGCAACATCTGGCTCCGGTGATGGAAAAACTTGGCGCCAATTATAACGGCGAAGGTGCAGGTGCTTTACGCAAAGTCTCTGATGCCGATCTTGACGAATTGAAAAAAATCTTTGAAGTTACAGGCGGTCAGGATCGTTACGACAAGATCGAATCATTTTCAAAGATTAAAGCTGAAGAAATGGGTCTTGAATTTGGTACCGATACCAGTAGTGAATACTTTCAATATGTTTTTACTGCCAATAATCAAAAACACAACCACGAATGAAACTGGAAGGCAAAAGGCTGATTTGGCAGGATTACCAGAAGGAAATTGCTGATGATCATTATTTCTATGCCCGTAGCTGCATCAGGCAAACTTTCTTCCCGGGTGCCGAAGCCGTTTTTGTAAAAATACTTAAAGATGAACTTGGCAAGGATATTCACGATGAACAGCACCATACTTCTTGCACGGGTATTGGCTATCACTCTGATGTGGTGCCTTTTGATACAACCATGACCGTGGTTGCCCGTCAGTTTGCACTGATGACCGAAGCCGGATACGAAAATTATGCAGCTTCCTGCGTTACCAGTTTCGGACTTTATACCGAAATTCTGGATACCTGGCATCATTTTCCGGAAACCGAAGCCAGAATAAGAGAGTTCCTGTTCAAAGCTACGGGGCGTGAGTTTAAGAAACCCCAAAACCTGGCTCATGCCAGCGATATTGTTTATAAATTCAGGCATCAGATTGCCGCCAAGGCTAAATATAAACTGGTTGATAAAAATACAGGTGAACCATTGAAAGTAGTTGAGCACATTGGCTGCCATTACTCCAAAATGTTTCCACACAAAGGTATTGGCGGTGCCGAATATCCTTACGTGCTTTCGGGAATGATTGAAGCCTGGGGCGGCGAAGTGATAGATTATCCCGAGCGCCGTCACTGCTGCGGATTTGGCTTCCGGCAATATGTGGTAAAGGCTAACCGGGGATTCTCGCTTTCATGTTCCAAAAAGAAATTTGACTCCATGGAGTCTTACGAACCGGATATGATTATAACCAACTGCCCCGGCTGTCCTATGTTCCTTGATCGCTGGCAATATGCTCTCAGCGAAATGGAGGGCAAGACTTATGGAAAAGGGAATCATGGAATTCCTGTTTTTACGTACGAAGAAGTTGCCGGAATGATAATGGGATACGATCCATGGGAAATCGGTCTTCAGGTACATCAGGTGCCAGCTGAACCTCTGCTGGATAAAATTGGGATACCGTATGATATTTCACAAAAATTTAAAGGGAAGAACGGTGAGGATATAGGAATGCCTGAGTCGCCCTCGTACCTGAAATTCTATGCGGAATAAGCCCCAGGCACCTCGTACTAATTACAAGTAAAGCAAACTAACCGAACTGATTTAAACATGGGAAAACACATTGTAGTTATTGGCGCCGGTCCGGCAGGACTCGAAACTTCGGCCTGTCTGGCAAAGTTAGGCTTCAATGTTACCCTTGTCGAAAAGGAAGAAACTACCGGTGGCCATCTTAAAAAATGGCATGCATTGTTTCCTGCTTTATTATCCGGGCATGAAGCACTTGAAACGATTCAGAAAGGGTTAAGCCCAACGATTAAAATACAGACATCAACGAAGATTACAGGACTAGATGCAGTAAACGATTATTTTACCGTTACAGGTCACAACGGTTGGCAGGCAAAAGCGGATGCCCTGATATTGACCACAGGTTTCCAACTTTTCGATGCCCGCCGTAAAGAGGAATATGGCTACGGTATTTATGAAAATGTAATTACCTCAGCCGATCTTGAAGAACTTTTTGCCTCGGGAAAACCTATGGTAAACCGACAAGGGAATAAGCCGGAGCGGATTGGTTTTGTGCATTGTGTAGGTTCGCGCGACGAAAAGGTTAATAATCTTCATTGCTCAAAAGTTTGCTGTATAACCGCTGTAAAACAGGCTATTGAGGTAAAACAACTGCTTCCCGATGCCGAAGTTTTCTGTTTTTATATGGATTTGCGCATGTTTGGCCGCCATTACGAAGAACTTTACAAGGAGGCGCAGGAAAAATACAATATTCAGTTTATTCGGGGCAGGCTCAGCGAATCAACTGAAGACCAGGACGGAAACATCATAGTAAAGGTCGAAGATACATTGCTTGGAAAACCACTGCGGATCAAAACCGGATTGTTGGTATTGATGGTGGGTATGGAACCCGCGGCAAAAACAAAATCACTGATCAGGCAGTTGGGTCTGAAACAAGTTCCCGATGGTTTTATACAGCCTGTTGACGAAGTGCTGCTATCCAATTGTACCGAAATTCCAGGTGTGTTTGTTGCCGGAGCGTGTTCGGGTCCTAAATCGCTTGCCGATACACTTGCTGATGCCCGCTCTGCAGCTATGGCAGTTGCCGACTTTCTGAAGAAATAAAAGGCAGCTATGAAAAATAAAGTTATAAATTTTGGATATACTGTTACTCCCGACCGGCAGATTGATTTTGATGCCAATACTCACGATATCTGTAAAATAGTTGCTGCTGCCGAACCAACACTCAATCTTTGCATTTCATGCGGAAGCTGCGCCGCAACCTGTTCAGCCGCTCTTTTTACCGACTTCAGTCTTCGGCAGGTTATTCTTTTACTACGTCGCGGCGAAACTAAAGGTTTGGAAAAAGAAATCTCGAAATGTATGCTTTGCGGCAAATGCCAGTTGGTGTGTCCGCGCAATGTAAGCACCCGCAACCTGATTATTCAGATCAGCAAAGCATTAACAACTGCCCGGCCATGACTTTTGATCTTTTTGTACTTCCGTTTTTCATCGGTTTGTTGTTCATGCTGGCTGTATTATTTATTAAATACAGTCGCTGGATCGCCATGATGGAAGCATCAGACCGTATAAAAGCAGGAATGGCGCTCTTCTCCATCAGTTGCCTGCTGAAAACCATCAGGGAAATATTAATGGAAAGCCTTCTGCACCGGAAGATGTTTAAGCGGAATCCATTGCTGGGATATATGCACATGAGTTTTGCTTTCGGATGGTTTTTACTGATAGTGATGGGCAATCTTGAGTCGCGGATTTATAGTGGCGGACACATAAATCCTCCATATTATCCTATTTTCCTCAAGTTTTTTATTCATGATAAGCGGGTGTTACCTTTCGAGATTTTTACCTTACCCGGATTTTTCAGGTTCACGATGGATCTGCTTTTGTTATATGTTCTTTCCGGACTTGTATTGGCACTTTTCAAACGTACCCGATCCAAATGGTTCGGATTGAAACAAACAACAAACCATAAACGGTTCGATAGGTGGGCACTCACATCACTTTGGCTCATATTCCCAATGCGCCTGCTTGCCGAAAGTTTTACCGCTGGTATTTACCGCGGAGGAGGATTTCTTACAAATACACTTGGTAGTATTTTTGATTTAATGCTACCCCTTGAATATCTTACTTATCCGGCCTGGTGGGCTTATTCAACCATGCTGGGTATATTTTTCGTAACACTTCCGTGGAGCCGGTTTATGCATATCCCGACAGAAATTATTCTTATTTTTCTGAGAAATGCCGGGATAAAACAAGGAAACTACCCCGGAAGTTTCAGCGAAATCGAACTCCGTTCCTGCCCCAGGTGTGGCGTTTGCATTGATGTTTGCCAGATGAATCAGGCAGGACTCAAGGGTTCAACAGCAGTCTATTTTATCCGTTCCTTAAGGGATAAAGAAACCAATGTGCAGCTTAATTCAAATTGCATGATGTGCGGCCGCTGCCTGGAAGCTTGTCCTGTTGGTATTGATACTCTTGGCCTCAGGGTAGGGGCGAGGAGCGTTGATAACAAATTGGTTGCATCCGATTTCAGTTACCTTTTAAAGAAACCTGTCGTCGAAAAAACGGCTGAAGTGGTATATTTTGCAGGTTGTATGGGGCATCTCACACCGGGTGTTATTCGTGCCATACTTCTGATTTTTAAAAATGCCGGAGTTGATTATACCTTTATCGACGAAGAGGGTTCCATTTGCTGCGGTCGTCCTTTAAAGCTCGCTGGTTTGCAGGAATCTGCAGCAAAACTGGTTGAGGAAAATACCATGAAAATTCTTGATACGAAAGCTAAAATTCTTGTAACATCCTGCCCCATTTGTTATAAAGTATTCAACTCCGATTATAAACTGGATGGAATGCAGGTGATGCATCATTCCGTTTATATTAATAATTTGGTAAATGACGGAAAACTTGTTCTTCGACCAATGGATATAAAAGCAGTGTATCACGATCCTTGCGAATTAGGCAGAGGATCAGGAATTTACGATGAGCCACGAAATGTGCTCAAGCAGATTGCTGAGGTTGCCGATGTTACTGAAGAGCGTGTAAATTCTTTATGCTGCGGAGGAAGCATAGGCGAAATTTCAATGAACGCGACTCAACGAAATATGATCCGCGATGGCGCACTCGAAATCCTGTGTGCATCCCAGCCTGAAATCCTGGTAACAGCCTGCCCGCTTTGCAAAAAGACTTTTGACTCAGGCAATGCAGTTTTGGTAAAAGATATTGCCGAAATTGTTGCTGAAAGTATGATACTTGCTAATAAGGACAACATTGGAGTGGAAAAGGAAACGCAAAAGAAAGTTGAATATATATCTGGCTGATGCAGTTCACAACTCTGTAATTTAGAAATTCAGAGTATAAATTTCACTTCACTCAGATCGCAGGTTAGTAATTGCATGCTTTCTGTTTCCAAAACTAATTGACCGTATATATTTGTACCGTTGATTCTGGCATAGGTTTTCACGCCCTTTACTATAAATTCATGCCATTCCTCAAGGCGGTAAAGAGCGTTATGATATTCATTTTCAATTTGCTGGCCTGATGCGGATTTCAGATTTGCATATTTTTCGAAAATGAATTTGAGTAATTTGTCAAGAATTTCATTTAGGTTGTAAGTTTTTCCGGTAATCATTTTCATGGAAACAGGGTTGGGTGCATCGCTTTTAAAATTCGTTTGATTTACATTGAGTCCTATGCCAACTACCATATAATTTAATTGATTTCCGGTTATTGAATTTTGAATCAGAATGCCGCAAACCTTTTTGTCATCACTATAAATATCATTTGGCCATTTTATAGTTACCTTATTTTCATGAAGTTCTTCGCGCAGGAAGTGGCAGATGCCAAGTGATATTGCTTTGTTGAGTGTAAATTGCCGGTCGGCAGTTAAGTTTGGATACAGTATGAGGCTGAAGGTGAGGTTCTTCCCCTTTTCGCTTTCCCATGAGTTAGTATCGGTGCCTTTGCCCTGGGTCTGTTGGTCGGTAATAATTACAGAGCCTTCATCCGGATGGGTTTTCGAAAGCATTTCAATGGCATAACTATTTGTCGAGCCGGTTTCGGTCAGTCGGATTATAGTGGGTTTCACTGTTTTGTTCAGTTTTGAATGGGTTAATTATTCGATGGATTAAACATTGTATTTGAGTCCTGAGTTGCAAGTTGAAAGTGACTTAAAATTAAACCAAAACCCCATCAAAATAATTTCATGAATTGATTAACAATAATATACGTGATTTCAATTCTATCTTTATCTCAGTTTTATGTTTTGCAATTACTGTTTTCCGACTTCCGACTGTCTTCCCTATTCTGGCTTCCGACTTCTGTCTTCCGTCTTCTGACTTCTGACTTCCGACTTCTGACTTCCCTCTTCCGACTCCTTAATTCAAAAGATCCTCATTATATTCGAAGAGCTTCCTCAAATATTAACTACTTTTAAGAAGCAAAGTTAAAACAATTAGGTTGTTAATGCGTTCAAAATGGCGTGAAATAAGATGTGACAAATTGTCGTGTTTGTAAAAAGGGTCTAAAGTTTGTTAAGTAATCTGCACGGATAACAAAAAAACAATTGTTTTAAATCCATATCTTTGCAAGTTGATGGCAATTAGCCTGATTTGCTGATAATCATAGGATAAAAGCATCTGATTTGGTTTTGTTATGAAAATCAATAGCTGAGTATCATAATTAGTTCAATATCAGCTGAAAGCTAAACACAAAAAAAAATTATAAAGTATAAATGGCGAAACGTAAACAGAGTGAAACTTCGGGAATGCTTGCTGATATTATTGTTAAAGGAATGCAGGAGAAACTTGGTTTGGATATTGTAAAACTTAATCTTTCGGGAATCCCTAATTCAATTACTGATTATTTTATTATTTGCCATGGTGCTTCACGCTCGCAGGTTGATGCCATTGCCGATTCAGTGCAGTTTGAAGTAAAAAAGGCGATTGGAGCATTCCCTACACACAGGGAAGGATTTGAAAACTGCGAATGGGTATTGCTCGATTATTTCGATGTAGTTGTTCACATTTTCCAGGAGGAAAAACGTGGCTTTTATCAGTTGGAGAAATTATGGGCTGATGCTCCGCGTGAAAACATACTGGATTTAAAACCGGAAATTAAGGCTGCTGTAGTGCCGGCTAAAAAACCTGCAGCTAAACGGGTTGTTAAAAAGGTTGTAAAACCAACAGTTAATAAAGATTAATTTAAGAAATTCAGAATAATGAGCGACGACAATAACAAAACTGAAAAGCCTGCTGGTTCCGGCGGGCCTAAAATGCCCAAATTGCCAAAAGTAAAGTTTAATTTCTATTGGATATATGGTGTGCTGGGCGTAATTCTGTTCGGGCTGTATCTCAATAATATGGGAGCTGCTCCCAAGGAATTGGGTTGGGGCGAACTTAAAGAAATGCTTGCAAACCAGGAAGTTGATAAACTGATACTGGTTAATGATAAACAGGCCGAAATCTATATTAAGAAAGACAAACTGGGACTGCCCAAGTTCAAAGATGTGAAACCTGCCAATTCGCTGAATGCGGTTGCGCCAAACTATACCTACCAGATTGGTTCGGTCGAAACTTTCGAAAAGGATGTACGCGAGGTTCAGGTAAATGTTCCTACTCCTGTGTATATCAAAAATGATACCCGTAAAAACTGGGGTGGCGATCTGCTTGGATGGATACTTCCGATAGTTGTTCTGGTGGGTTTGTGGTTCCTCATTATGCGAATGATGACCAAAGGCGGTGCCGGAGGTGGTGGACAGATATTTAATATCGGGAAATCGAAAGCCCAGCTTTTTGATAAGGATACCATGGTTTCGTTGAATTTTAACGATGTGGCCGGTTTGCAGGAAGCCAAGGTGGAGGTTATGGAAATTGTTGAATTTCTGAAAAACCCTAAAAAATATACCGATCTGGGTGGAAAAATCCCAAAAGGTGCTCTGCTGGTTGGCCCTCCGGGCACCGGTAAAACATTGCTTGCCAAGGCTGTTGCCGGCGAAGCTAAGGTTCCATTCTTCTCATTATCGGGTTCCGACTTTGTCGAAATGTTTGTAGGCGTTGGTGCTTCGCGTGTCCGCGATTTGTTTAAACAAGCCAAGGAAAAAGCTCCGAGTATAATCTTTATTGACGAAATTGATGCCGTTGGGCGTGCCCGTGGCCGTAGTGCTATGACCGGAGGTAACGATGAGCGTGAAAATACGCTTAACCAGTTGCTTACCGAAATGGACGGTTTCCAAACTAACGCAGGTGTTATTATTCTGGCTGCTACCAACCGTGCCGATATCCTCGACAGAGCGTTACTTCGTGCCGGACGATTTGACAGGCAGATATACATCGAACTCCCCGACCTGGAAGAGCGCAAAGCTATTTTTAAAGTACACATGCGCAACCTTAAAATGGACGAATCGACCAGTGTTGATTTTCTCGCAAAACAGACTCCTGGTTTTTCGGGTGCCGATATTGCCAATGCATGTAATGAAGCTGCTCTTATTGCTGCCCGTAACGATAAAAAAATGATTGACAAACAGGATTTCCTTGATGCCATCGATCGTATAGTCGGCGGTTTGGAAAAACGAAACAAAATCATTTCGCAGCACGAAAAGAAAGTTATCGCCTACCACGAATCAGGTCATGCTGCCGTTAGCTGGCTTTTGGAATATGCTCATCCGCTGGTTAAAGTTACCATTGTTCCTCGCGGGAAAGCACTTGGCGCCGCATGGTATTTGCCCGATGAAAGGCAGATAACCACTTACGAGCAAATGATGGACGAACTTATTGCCACACTTGGCGGACGTGCAGCCGAAGAGATAGTTTTCGGTAAAATTTCGACAGGTGCGCTCAACGACCTCGAAAAGGTTACCAAGCAGGCTTATGCCATGGTCGCATTTTATGGTCTGAATAAAAAAATCGGGAATATCAGTTATTACGATTCATCCGGACAAAACGAATACTCTTTTTCCAAGCCTTTCAGTGAGCAAACTGCCCAGATAATAGATGAGGAAATTCATTTAATGGTTGAGCAGGCGTATAATAAGGCGAAGGAATTGCTTTCGGATAACCGTGATAAACTTAACCAACTGGCCGAAATCCTGCTTCTGAAAGAAGTTATTTTCCGCGAAGACCTGGAGAAAATATTTGGCAAACGCCCGTTCCCGGATCATGATCACGTAATGATTAACAGCAATGGCGACACTAACGAACAGAGGCAGGCAATACCGGCTAAAGTTTCTCCGGAAGCATCTGCTGAACCTGCTTCTGAAGCTACTGCCCCTGAAACCGTTCCTGAAAAACCAGCAGATGCCGGTGAAAGTGCCAAACCCAGTCCGGAAATACCTTCATAAGTTTTTTGCTGATGTGGTTTGATGAGGAAAAAAAATGTCTAAATTTACCTTGTCAGAAAACGAAGTAAGGGTAAATAACATAACCTCATAATGGAAGAAAGTACATCAAGGGAGAAGGTGCTTAAAAAGGTACGCCATGCTTTAATTTATAAGACCGATAATCCCTTTCCGCAGGTTGACTTTGACTCGCCTGTTTATATGCCGATGACCGATACGCCTGATGTAAATTTTGCACAGGAGTTTACCAAAGTCGGCGGTGTTTTTATTTACTGCGAAAACGAAAGCGAAGTTGCAAGCACCTTGTCGGCACTTTACACCGAATGCAAGTGGCACAATATTTATTGTGCCGAGCCTGCGTTTCAGTATTTGCTTACACAGGCTGCTGTCCCATTCGATTCGGACGAGGAAAGTATTCAGAAAATAAGTGTTGGGATAACCGGATGCGAGTTTATAATTGCACGTTTAGGCAGCATAATGGTTTCTTCCAAAACCAGTCGTCGGCTCAATGTGTATCCCGAAATTCATGTTGTAATTGCCTATGCTGATCAGTTGGTTGATGATCTGAAAGATGCTTTTGAAGCCGTTCAGAAAAAGTATTCCGGCAAAATTCCTTCATTGCTTTCGGTAATTACCGGTCCAAGCCGCACCGCTGATATCGAAAAAACTTTGGTTATGGGCGCACACGGACCGAAGGAATTGTTTGTTATCCTTGTGGAAACGCCTCCGTCAGACGACCAAAACGATGAGTGATTTCGATAATTGGGTTCCTGTTTACAGTTCAGCGCAGCTCTATGAAGCCGAAATGGTGCGAGGTATGCTGGCTGACAACGACATTGAGTGCGTAATAATGAACAAGCAGGATTCAGCATATATGTTTGGGGAAATTGATGTTTATGTCCCTACAGATAAGGCTTTCAGTGCAAAACAACTAATTCTCGAACTTAAAGGTGAATAACTTAGCTACCCGGTCACTTACCGCAGTTTTCTTTGTAATAGTAATGGTTGGTTCAGCACTGCTCGGAAAAAATGTTTTTTCGGTTTTACTTTTAATCATCGTATTGCTCAGTATAAATGAGTTTATTTCAATCGTTTCCAATAAAAATTTACAGCCTTCCCAATGGCCAACTATAGTTGTTGGTGGTATAACATACTGCTTTTTTGCTGCAAACGCAATGGGTACAATTCCACCGGCCGGACTCATAGGTGTTATTCCTTTCATTTTCCTGCTTTTCATAGTTGAGTTGTGGCGAAATAAAACAAACCCTTTTACCAATATTGCGATGAGTCTTTTGGCTCTGATCTATATTTCGCTACCATTGGGTTTTGTAATGTATTTCTTCGACCCGGTTTTTTTGTCGGGGCCAAAGCATTACGGTATTGTACTTGGATTTCTTTTTATTTTATGGCTAAATGATACAGGTGCTTATTTTACTGGTTCGCTGATTGGCAAACACAAGCTTTTCGAACGTATTTCGCCTGGCAAAACCTGGGAAGGAAGTGTGGGTGGTGCATTGTTCGCATTGCTTACAGCGTGGGGATTATCATTTATTTTTATGCAACTGGATGTGCTGCAATGGATAACACTCTCACTAATAATTGTAATTTCAGGTACCTTGGGCGACCTGGTTGAATCCATGCTCAAACGCAGTCTGGGAATTAAAGATTCGGGTAATATTTTACCGGGACATGGCGGAATGCTCGACCGTTTTGATGCCGTATTGATTTCAGCACCGTTTGTATTCGTATATTTGTCGCTCTTTTGCCGGTAATTATTTTATTAACACTAAATGAAGATACACAAAGAAGGATTTAAAAGTATTGCAGCTGCTACCATAGCTTCTGCTGTATTAACCATCGGAATTAATTATTTTTTCCCTGTTCAAACGGTTTTTCACTACCTCGCTTATGTCGGCTTAATGGTATTTATGGTAATCGTTGTCAGGTTTTTTCGCATACCATACCGCGAAATGGTTGAAGATGCTGATATTGTTCTTTGCCCGGCCGATGGAACCGTTGTAGCCATTGAGGAAGTATTTGTTGACGAATTCTTTAACGATAAGCGATTGCAGGTTTCTGTATTTATGTCGCCTAACAATGTTCACGTTAACCGTTATCCTGTTTCGGGTAAGATTGTTTATACCAATTACTGGCCCGGATCGTTCCTGGTGGCATGGCATCCTAAATCGTCAACCGAAAACGAAAGGAATACGGTTGTTGTTGAACATCCTGTTTATGGTCCGATAATGGTGAGGCAGATTGCAGGTGCACTCGCCCGCCGTATTGTTTGCTATTCGAAAACTAATGAACGTATTGAGCAGGGCAAGGAACTGGGATTTATAAAATTTGGTAGCCGTGTTGATCTGTATTTGCCTTTAGATTCGCAGGTTAGAGTCGCGCTTGAGCAAAAAGTTAGGGGTGGTATTACAGCTATTGCCTCGCTTAGTTAGCGAAAACCCAAAATCTTTAACATTTCTTTAACAAAATTTTAGCTTTATAGTCCAACAAATCATAATACTTTTGCGTTATCAATTTGTAAAACCAATAAATAAACTATATCCATGAAAAAAGTCGCTCTTGTAATTTCAATGATCGCTCTCATTTTTGCTTTTACTGTATCCACAGCATCAGCTCAAAAGGTAACTTCTGCTAAAGCTGCTACTGAAAAAACTACAGTTAGTAAGGATGCTCCTGCAAAATCGTGCTGTTCAAAGTCTGAAGCTAAAACTTCGGCTGCCTGCTCGAAAGAAGGAGATGCCAAAGCTTCAGCAGGTTGTTCAAAAACCTGTAGCAAAGCAGAAGCAAAAAGTTGCAGCAATAAAGGCACAACAACAGCCGAAGTTGCTCCTGTTCCTAAAAAGAACTAACACATTTGCAATAAAATTCTACCCGCTGAATTTCAGCGGGTTTTTTTATGCCCTGTTGTCAAGGCCTGATTAAATTTACGAAAGTGTAATTATTTACGATTTACGATTTACGATTTACGAATTGTACAAATTCCAAATTCCAATTTCCAATTTCGAAGTCGTGCAGTCGTTTAGTCGTGCAGTCGTGTAGTCGTATAGTCGTGTAGTCGTGCATTCGTGCCGTAAATCGCACCTATTATATTTACTTTTAACTATTTCTCCATTTGTCATCCTTAGCGTAGCCGACGGGAACTATTAACTCCTGCTATAGCAACTCCATAATCTTTTCCAGCGAAAAAACCTCCAACGTAACCGATTCACTATGGATCTTCCGTTCGTGGTTAACATACAGCTGATCAATTCCCATTTGCCTTGCACCAGCTATATCAACATCCAGATCATCGCCAATCATAATACTTTCATTTGCAATTGCTCCTGTTTTACGTAGCGCAAAATAGAAGATTTCGGCATCTGGTTTTTTCGAGCAGGCTTCTTCGCTGGTAATTACGCTGGTAAAGAAACGATCCATGCCTGAGTTTTTCAACTTTGCAAACTGCACTTCCTCAAATCCATTGGTAATAATGTGAAGCGGGTATTTCGGATAAAGATATTCAAGAAGTTCCTTAGCGTGCGGGAATAAATAAGTTTTTGATGAGATGCCTTCGATAAAACCAGAGGCCATGTCTTCGCCGAGTCCACGGTCATTTATTCCCAATAAACAAATTGTATCGTAAAACCTGCGGAAATTAAGTTCGTCTTTTTCAATTATATTATCCCGGTACATTGCCCATAATGCCCGGTTTATACCAATGTACATTTCGCTGAAAGTTTCGTAATCCGGAATGCCGCGTTCTTTAAGTTTAAATGTTTCAAACATCTCACGCTTGGTTTCTTCGGCATTGCGTTCAAAATCCCATAGTGTATGATCAAGGTCAAAAAATATATGTTTATAGGTTTTTCTCATTTTAATGATATTGGTAATTTGCAAAAGTAATTCTTGCCGGTTAGAAAAAAAATATTCATTTTGTCGGAAACACCGAAAAATGTAGCGTATTTCGACCAAAAAAGGAAGTCAGGTGTTGTTTGATACTCCGGAGAAAGACTAAATTGAAATGTGCTGTGAAAAGGATTATGTGGCTCTATACAAGTAAATTTCGAATCGGATATCGAATAAAAAGGTATTTGCCCTGCGCCTTGATGAGGATGTTTATGCGGCTGTCGAAAGATGGGCAGCCGATGAATTCCGCAGTACCAACGGTCAATTAGAGTGGATTATCAGAAAGGCTTTAAAAGATACCCGAAGGTTTCTTCCTGCGGTTTACGGGGACAAAACTGTGCAATAAAAAAACGGCGGGAATTTACTCCCGCCGTTTTTGTCAATAATAGTCAATCATTCAACAAACTTATTTCTTAGGTACAACAGTTCCTTTAATGATAAGCATAACAGGATTAGGATCAGCATTGGTAGTAACCGTAATACTTTTACTGAAAGCACCCATGGCAGCAGCATTGTAAGTAGCAGCTACTATAGTTGATTTACCCGGCAAAACCGGCTCCTGTGAGTATTTCAGGTTTGTGCAGCCGCAGCCTGCTCTTGCCGTTTGAATCAGCAATGGCTCCTTGCCTTCGTTGGTGAGTTTGAATTCAGCTTCTTTAGGGATTCCCTGTTCAATATCGCCAAATTCGCTTACGGTCTTGTCCCATTTTGCTTTCGGAGCATTGGGATTAACAACAGCAGCAGGTTTAACAGTTGCCGAAGCAGTAGCCGACGCGGAGGTTGCAGTAGTTTGTGCATTCAGCTGGGTATAGCCGAAAAGGAAAACGGAAGCAATAAAAAGTAATTTTTTCATAGTTTTCAGGTAGTTTAATTTTTTTGCAAAGATGAACAGGTTTTCCATTCATGGATTAAACGAAATGTAAAACAATGCAAATGAAATGTAAAAGTTTGTAAACAAAATGTAAACGGATGCTTTGCCGTGAATAGAGCATTAGGATCCGGTAAGCTTTTTTTTTGACAGTAGTTTTGCACTTACTGTCAGTTGACAAAGATTTTTAGAGGGTGATTATCAGAGTGTCCCCAAAATCCGGATTTAATTCTGTCTGAATAATATTATAAATTCAATTTCATTCAAACAGTTGGGAAATACATGCTGAAACAAGCAAACAAAAAACACAAAAAACAATATCCTGCAACCTAAACCGGAAAACGGTCAAAACATGCCCTGAATAGCTGCCAGACAACAAATTATACCTATATTTCCATGTTACTTTCCGGTTAAAAGTTTATAAATAAGTATATAAAAATATGCTTTGCAAAGTGTTGCTGTTTTCTGAGCGGGGTGGTATCCAGGTTTAACCAATCATTTATAATCTCGCTGTGTTCAAAATACTGTTCGACAGGCATTTGCAATTTGTTTCGAGTAATAATGA
>JBBSDG010000047.1:0-16564 GCA_038249635.1 Bacteroidales bacterium
AAATTCCTTTTACCAGGAACAAATGCGCGTGCTGAAAGTTGCATTTACTTAGAACTGTTTACTTCAGCTAAATGTTTTGCATTACTGAAATTTATTCCGTTTCCCGGCAGAATCGAAATACGGTCACTGGCTTTCCTGACAATTTGAAAATTAAACTATTCGACAATTTGAATTAATACAAAAGGCACTTGATTATTTTGAATATCAAAAATAAAAAACAATAGTAAATCTCCGGGTTAAGGGATTTAGGATTACCAGATCAATACAAAACAATAATTTCAATTTATATAGCCCTTCCATTCTATTTTATTAATTTTGCGCATCTTTTCGTATGGCACATTTTGCTAAAACATTGAAAAACAAATTTATATGAAGCAATTAATCGAGTGTGTTCCCAATTTCAGCGAAGGCTGTAACATGGCTATTATCAGGCAGATCACTGATAGAATTGAAGCAATTGAAGGTGTTCGTTTGCTTGATGTTGATCCGGGTAAGGCAACCAACCGCACAGTAGTAACTTTTGTGGGAACGCCAAACGAAGTGATTGAAGCTGCTTTTCAGGCAGTTAAGAAAGCTTCCGAAATTATTGATATGCGCACTCACAAAGGTGAACATCCCCGGTTTGGTGCTACAGATGTTTGTCCATTAATTCCGATTGCCGGAATTACCATGGAAGAAGTAGCCGGATATGCCCGCAAACTGGCAGAACGAATCGGGAATGAACTCGGGATACCTGTTTATTGCTATGAAAATGCTGCATTTACAGAAGAACGCCGCAACCTGGCCAGCAACAGGTCGGGCGAATATGAAGGATTACCCAAAAAACTTGTTGATCCTCATTGGAAACCCGATTTCGGTCCGGCTCAATTTAACGAAAAAGTTGCACTGACTGGTGCAATTGCCGTTGGCGCCCGTGATTTCCTTGTTGCATATAATGTTAATCTGAATACTACCTCGGTTCGAAGAGCCAATGCGGTAGCTTTTGACATTCGTGAAAAAGGCCGTCCCGTTCGTGATGGGAATCCGGTTACCGGAAAGATTGTGAAAGATGCTTCCGGCGAATCAGTTTATAATCCCGGCAGTTTGAAAGCATGCAAAGCCATCGGCTGGTTTATCGAAGAATATGGAATTGCCCAGGTTTCGATCAACCTGACCAATATCAGCATTACACCGGTTCATATTGCTTTTGAGGAGGCCTGCCTTAAAGCACAGGAGCGTGGGATGCGGGTAACAGGATCCGAACTCGTGGGATTAATTCCTTTGAAAGCCATGACCGATGCGGGAAAATATTTTCTGCACAAACAGCAACGATCATTAGGCGTTTCGGAAGAAGCACTGGTTAATATAGCCATAAAATCGCTGGGGCTGGATGATTTAAAACCTTTTAATCCCCGGGAAAAAATTATTGAATACTTGCTGGCAAACGAAAGTGATAAAAAACTTGTAAGAATGACTGTAGCGGATTTTGCCAACGAAACCGCATCGGAATCTCCGGCACCCGGCGGAGGTTCAATTTCAGCAGCAATGGGAGCTTTAGGAATTTCCCTGGCTACCATGGTTGCCAATCTTTCGTCGCATAAAGCAGGTTGGGATGAGCGATGGGAAGAATTCAGTCTTTGGGCCGAAAAAGGTCAGGCTTTGAAAGATGAATTATTGATGCTCGTTGATGAAGATACACGCGCTTTTAATCTTATTATGGACGCATTTGGTTTACCAAAAGGTAATGATACTGAAAAAGCTGTCCGCACTACTGCCATTCAGGATGCAACACGTTTTGCCATTGAAGTGCCTTTCAGGGTAATGCAGCGGTCGTTCGATTGTATGGATATTATAAAAGCCATGGCTGAAACCGGCAATCCTAATTCGGTAACTGATGCCGGTGTTGGAGCGTTGGCCGCCCGTTCTGCAGTAATGGGAGCGTTTCTGAATGTAAAAATCAATGCATCAGGTTTGCATGATAAGGCTTATGTTGAAAAAGTGTTAGCTGATGGGAACCAGCTACAGGATAAAGCAATAGCAATGGAATCGGGAATCCTGGCAATTGTGAATTCCAAAATATCCGGATAACTGCTCAAAAGGCTGTTTCATTGGTCAGGATTTATTTTCTGATTGTTGAAACAGCCTTTATTGTAACACTAAACTATTCATGTTTGATACGTGGAGGGCAATAGGGTGGATTTGATTCCTCAACAATAAAATTGAGGTAATTGTCCGGATTAAAAACTGAGTAAGATGCTTCGCTGTAAGTATCTGTCCAAAGTTTTGGAGGTTTCGGCATCTTCTTGCCAAATTTAAATTCGTAACCGAAAAGTCCGCCATCGCGTTCTTCAATCATATCAATTTCTTTCTGATCGTAAGTCCGCCAGAAATAGAGATTCGGGCTATAGCCTTTGTAAGCATTACGTTTAATGCGTTCCAGAACCATAAAGTTTTCCCAAAGTCCTCCCGTATCATTCCTCATGTCGAAAGCGTTAAAATTGGAAATGAGCGCATTCCTTATGCCGTTATCATAAAAGTAATACTTGTTTTTACCGGTTAATTCATTTCGCAGATTTCGGCTGAAAGCTGATAATGAATAAATTATGTAAGACTTTTCGAAAAGATCGATATACCTGGCAACTGTTTTATTGTCAATTTGTAATTTTCGGCCAATTTCTGAAAACGAAACTTCACAACCAACTTGTAAAGCAAGCATTTTCAAAAGATTAACTACTGTTTTATGGCTTTTTATTTTATCCATTTCAAGAATATCCTTCAACAGATATGAGCCGGTTATTTCTTTCAGTATTTCAATCTTTTCAGCTTTATTATCTGTTACGAGTACTTCGGGATAAGTGCCGTAAATCAGAAATTCATCCAACTTTTGCTGAAGTTCGTATTGAGAATAAATTGCAGAAAGTTCAAGAACCGAAATGGGATACATGTTCAGCGTAAGTTTTCGACCGGTCAATGGTTCGCCAACTTGGCCAGACAGGGCAAATGATGACGATCCTGTTAAAATCACTTTTAATTCAGGAATTTGATCAGTGATGAGTTTGATTCCATACCCAACGTCCCGTATTCGCTGAGCTTCGTCAATGGCAATAATATCCAGTCCGCTTACATGATCACGTATAAGTTGCAGATCCTGAGATTCAAAAACCTGCCTGGTACGGAAGTCATCACCTGTTTCGAAACGATAGTGTAGTTTCGATTGGTTAAGATAATTCATAACCAGCGTAGTTTTCCCTATGCGGCGCGGACCTGATATAACGAGGGCTTTCCCCTGCTTCCACCGGCTGTCGATATTGTCATATGCCCTTGGGATATACATTCGCCTTTTTCTTTCTACAAAAATACGCTGTTTTAAGGGATTATATTCCCTATATTAAAAATAATTTAACGATTAATATTACTTAAAAAAGTATTAATATGAGGAGTTATAATCCCCATATTAAAATAAATTGAATTTAAAACTTTAATCTTACCAGACATAAAAAGTTATCAAGCTAGTCTGAATGATATTTATTTGCTGACAAATGAAATAAATAGGGGCTGATTTATTCCTCACCTTTCATCCGAATACAACTGGTGCCAGATTGGATAAGGTATCACAGGTTTACTGATATTGTCCAGATATTGAGTATCATCAGGAGTAAGCCTCCAGTCCGAAGCTGCCGCATTTTCAGTAAGTTGCCGGACATTTCGGGCGCCAATAATTACGCTGGTAATGTTTGGACGGCATAATAACCAGTTCAGCGCTGTCTGAGCTATAGTTTTGTCGTAATTATGCCTAATAGTTTCAAGATGTTCAACAATTTCAAATCCTTTATCTTCATCAACGGGCCAGTATTTTATACTTGAAGATTTTGGGTTGCTGCGACGGGTATTGGTAGGAACTGATGAGTTTTTCCTGAATTTCCCGGTAAAAAATCCTCCAGAAAGAGGGCTCCAGCAAAGTATTCCCAATTGCTGATCAATGCACAGCGGAACCAGTTCGTGTTCAATATCCCTGGCACCTATTGAATAATAGAGTTGTGTAGTAACAAATTTTTCAAGATTCATTTTCTCTGAAACAGCCAGTGCTTTCATGGTTTGCCAGGCAGTAAGGTTCGAGCATCCAATATAACGGACTTTCCCGCTTTGCACAAGTGAATCGAGTGCACGCATGGTTTCCTCAAGCGGCGTTCCCGGATCGTAACTGTGAATCTGGTACAAATCAATAAAATCGGTTCCCAGCCGGTGTAAACTATCTTCACAACTTTTAATAATATGAAACCTGGAAAGACCGGTATCATTAGGCTTATTACTCATGGCAAACCGTACTTTCGTTGCCACAACAGCATCTTTACGCCGGTTGCCAAGTGCCTTTCCCAGTATAGTTTCGGAAACGCCACCAGAATATACGTCGGCGGTATCAAACAAATTTATTCCAAGGTCGAGCGCAGTGGAGGTAATCAAGTCAGCTTCTTTTTGTGTAACAGTTGCCAATTCGCTCCTAAGCGTATCCCCGCCAAAAGTCATCACTCCCAGGCAGATTTCGGAAACTTTAATGCCTGAATTGCCAAGATATCTGTATTTCATATGTTATTTTAATGTTAAATTTCTGTTTTGTACCAGGAAATATGATTACTAAATTAGGTAAAATTAATGTCTGGCTTATTTGTCAGATTCCTTTAGAAATAGCATTTACAGGCCAGAATAAATGATATTTAACATTTATTAATAGTTATTTGATTAATGAACAAAGAGTGCAGGAATAGGTTATGTTATTGATATACAATAATAGCGTATCTTTGCACCCAGTTACATTGAACAAATCGGACACAAAATACGTTGTCTATAGTATGAACCAAAAATTATTGCATGACAAAGGTAAAAGTTGAAAAAATTATCGTTATTTCTTTAATTGGATTTATTATCACATTATTCGTCGGATTAGGCGGAAATATTGTTCTAAAGGCAGGTTTGCCTGCTTCGGCTGAAAAAACTGAAGTAAATTTTGAAAATCGTCTTCATACACTTGAAGATGACCTGCTTACAGGAACCATTACAAAACATGAATATGACAGTCTTTTGGTCGAATTACGTTTGCAGATTAAGCGCAACGATGCCTTAAAGGATGAAAATCACAACCCCGATAAAATACCTGATTGGGTAACTAAACTTGGAATAAGTGAACCCGAAGGGATGAAGTTTGATGAGGTGTTGTCTCATTATACTCTTTTGAGCGATCCTACCGAAGGATTTAATTCAGCTTCACTGGTTTACACAGGCGATTATAACAAAGCTGTTGAAGAAGCTGCAAAGTTAGCCACAAAAGTAAATCTTACTCCAGGCGGAAATTTTAAAGCCAAGGGAGCTCCTGTTACGAAATTTGAAGATCATAACAACAAGGTAATTAGCTATATAAATTATAGTCTTGGAAATATGGATCAGAATTTCCTGATCTCAATTGAGGTTGAACTTTCAGGAAGCCTGTCAATAATGGTAACCGATAAAAAGCAGCTTGACAAATGCCTGATGGCTTACGAGCCATTGAATAATCGACTAAATAGTGCTGCAAAGCGGAAAAAGCAGTAAGTTTGGGTTTTGAAAAAAACCTTGCACATGTCGTCTCCAAAATACCGTACAGAGAATGATTCGCTGGGATCAATGCAGGTTCCGGCGAATGTTTTATATGGCATACACTCGTTGCGCGCACAGGAAAATTTTCCTGATCAAACTCCCTTCCACTTAGAGTGGTATAAGGCCATGGGTTCAGTAAAACTGGCCTGTTACCAGGCTTATCGTAGTTTTTGTGCTGCGGTTAGTGGGCGAAAACAAGGTTCAGGGCTACCTTTTGCTTTAGTGGAAAAATCAGTTTTGGATGCGCTGGAAACGGCCGCCACCGATATTTCAGAAGGAAATTATTTTTCTTCCTTTATTGTTCCTGCTATCAGCGGCGGTGCCGGTACAAGCATCAATATGAATGTGAATGAAATTATTGCCAACGTTGCACTTCATAAACTGGGTTTTGAGCCGGGTTATTATGAAAAAGTTGATCCCATCGAAGCTGCAAATATATATCAGTCAACTAATGATGTAGTTCCAACTGCCCTGAAGGTAGCCATTATGCAATTGTTGGTTGAACTTGAATCATCTATTAATACATTACGCCAGCAAATTGAAATCACCGAGGCAAAATACCGTAACGAACTCAGGATTGCATACACACAAATGCAGGAAGCAGTGCCATCGTCATATGGAATGTTGTTCAGCACCTACAGCGAAGCTTTATCGCGCGACTGGTGGCGCGTTTCCAAATGTTTTGAAAGGATAAAAATTGTAAATCTTGGCGGCAGTGCTATTGGCACCGGGCTGGCTGTTCCAAAATTTTTTATCATGGAAGTAGTCCCCGCTTTACAAAAACTTACCGGGCTTCCGGTTACGCGGAGCGAAAACCTTTCGGATGCTACAAATAACCTGGATTCGTTTGTTGAAGTACACGCTATTTTGAAAGCCCATGCTGTTAATCTGGAGAAAATGGTTTCGGATATACGCCTGCTTTCTTCGGATGTTGCCGGAATGCATGATGTTACAATCCCCCAACGGCAGGTTGGCAGTTCGATTATGCCGGGAAAAGTTAATCCGGTAATACCTGAATTTGTGATTAGTGCGGCTCATAAAATATATAGCAACGATATGCTTATCAGCTCATTGAGTGCACAGGGCTGCCTTGATTTGAACGCGTATATTCCTGTTATCGGATATGCATTGCTGGAAAGTATAAAACTTTTAATTGCAGCTAATAAAACAGTTGCAGATAATCTGATAACAGGATTGACTATTTCGTCAGGCTCCGGTGCTTTGCGTTTATTTAAAAGTCCGGCTATAACTACGGCCTTAAGCCCATTAATCGGTTACCGGAAGGCAGTTTTGCTGTCGAAAGAGATGAAAGCCTCTGGTTGTAATGTGTTTGAAGCGAATAAAAAGCTGAACCTGCTGGATGAAGAGAAATTGAAAAATGTACTTAAACCTGAAAATTTGTTGAAAACAGGCTTCACACTGAACGATCTGATCTGAAATACCTGCCGGAAAACAAATTTAAAAACTACGAAAAATAATTTTTGCTATGGTAATTGTAATACAGTGTAAAGACAGTGTAGGACTTGTGGCAGCTATATCAAGGGTTTTGGCGAAAGGCGGTTATAACATTATCTCCATGCGGGAGCATGTGGATGTGGAAGAGAATAAGTTTTTTGCCCGTATAGTTGTGGATAGTATTTCGGATCCTAAAAATGTTGAAAAAACTCTGGAACAGGTGTTACCTCCTTTTGCCATTGTTAAAGTTAACCCGTTGCCCGAAAAAAAAATAGTTGTTCTGGTTACAAAAGATTACCATTGTTTAGGTGATATCCTCACTCGTAATCATTTCAAAACCCTTGGAGCAACGGTTCAATGTGTAATTGGCAATCATCCTGATCTGAAAAATATAACTCAACGTTTCGATGTGCCTTTTCACCTCATAAATCACGAAAATAGAAGCAATGACGATTTTGAAGCCGAATTGAAAAAGGTAATTCTTCCATACAATCCGGATTATCTGATACTTGCCAAGTTTATGCGCATATTGTCGCCCGGGTTTGTCACGGAATTTATGCTGAAAATCATCAATATCCATCATTCTTTTTTACCGGCCTTTGTTGGTGCAAACCCATATCGGCAGGCATTTAACCGTGGTGTGAAAATAATTGGTGCAACAGCTCATTTTGTAACTAACGATCTGGATGAAGGTCCCATCATTACTCAAAAAATTATTCCTGTTAACCATTCGTTTACACTTAAAGATTTGGTGAGGGCAGGAAGAGAAAACGAAACTGCCGCTTTGGCTAAAGCAATGCAACTTGTTTTTGAGGACCGTGTATTCGTTTATAATAATATGACTGTTGTATTTGAATAATTCATTCTTTTGTGTGATTATTAAAGGAAAGTCATTCTCAATTTTAAAGAAGCTGAAGTGAAAAAAGGAAAAGAAATCCGTCCGCATATTGGAATTTTCGGCAAGCGTAACAGTGGGAAAAGCTCACTGATAAACGCATTGGCCGGGCAGGAAGTGGCTATTGTTTCGGATGTGGCCGGCACAACTACCGATCCGGTTTCGAAAAATATGGAAATTAGTGGCCTTGGTGCTGTTGTGTTGATTGATACTGCCGGTATTGACGATGAAGGCATGTTGGGAGAGAAACGCATAGCCCGCAGCCTCGAAGTAATTAAAACTATTGACCTGGCAATACTGCTAATCACCGAAAACACGATTGCCGAATTTGAAAACGGGTTGATTGACGAATTTAATAAACTGGATGTGCCTTATTTTGTGGTTCATAATAAATCGGACCTGCAACCGCTTTCAGCCGTAACGATTTCCAAAGTTGAAAAAGAACTTCAGACTATTGTTCTTGAATTCAGTGTGTTGAATACATCAAGTGTTGAGCCGCTTGTAAAGGAGATGCGAAGTTTTTTGCCCGAAACAGCCTGGAAGCCAGGAACTTTGGTTGGCGATCTGATTTCGTATGGCGATACGGTTTTGCTTATTACACCTATTGATATTGAAGCGCCTGAAGGCCGTCTGATCCTGCCACAAGTGCAGGTAATCCGAGATGTGCTTGATCATGATGGCGTTGTTTCTATCTGCAAAGAACGCGAAGTGGATGCTTATTTCAAAAGAATGGAGCCTAAGCCAAAACTGGTAATTACGGATAGCCAGGTTTTTCTGAAAGCGGATGCTTCTATTCCTCAGGAAATTCCGTTAACTAGTTTCAGTATTGTGCTTGCCCGGCAGAAAGGTGATTTCCAGCACTATATAAAAGGAACACTGAAAATTGGGGAACTGAAAGATGGTGACCGTATTCTGATCCTTGAATCGTGCAGCCACCATGTGTCGTGCGACGATATTGGTCGGGTGAAAATTCCGCGCTGGCTTAGCAATTTTACCGGTAAGAAACTTGAATATGATACTGTTGCCGGTCTTAACCAGATTCAACGTGACATCCATGATTATGCTTTAGTTGTTCAATGTGGAGGTTGTATGATTACCCGCCGACAGTTGGTTAACCGCTTAAGACCAGCTATTGATGCAGGAATTCCGGTTACCAATTATGGAATGGCGATTGCTTATGTGCATGGAATATATAACCGGGCAATCAAACCGTTTATTAATGTAGGAGTTGAAAAGGCGGATTATTTGTAAGTTTTACTGTTTTTATACCTCGATCTCCTTTCAAACTTCAAAAGTTTCAACTTTAATTCAAATCTGCATGCGCAAAGTAAATTTTTGTATCATGAACCAATGTGATAACTTTACGTTCTGATACCAAATCAGTTTGGGCAAGCCATAGCGGTTTCAACATCATAATGATTTTAAATAAGTTGATATTCGGAATACGTGTGAAAAAGTTAATAATCATCTGATACTAAAGGATATTTGCAATGAAGGTTTTATTTATCGTTGTTGTATTGAGTGTGTTTTTTATTCCGGCGGTCAAAGCCCAGGGAAATGAAATTCATTTTAATGTTGAAACAACAGGAGGTTATACTTCTGCGGATCATGTGCCGTTCTGGCTCAGATCAAACCAGTTCGGGAGTATTCCTCTTGATAATGCTTCCTTAAGTTTTATCGGTAATGCACGTAAAGATTACAACAATAAAAAACAAGGGATCTTCGATTGGGGAGCTTCCATTGAAGGAAGAGCCAATATCGGGAATAAATCCAATTTTACACTTATTGAGGGATACGGTAAATTGCGGATAAGTGTTTTTGAGATTCGGGCAGGTCGCACAAAAGAGATTATCGGATTATGCGATACCAGCCTGTCATCGGGGTCATTTGCTGTTTCGGGGAACGCACTGGGTATTCCCAAAGTACAGATTGGGATTCCTGAGTTCTATAGCCTGCCATTTTTTGATAAATTATTTGCATTTAAGGGAACTTTTGCTCATGGATGGGTAGGAGAAACTCCGATACGAATGTTGAACCGTACTATTGTTAACTTAAAAACTTACCTTCATCAAAAGACATTTTACGGCAGATTTGGCCAGCCTGACTGGAAATGGAAACTTTACGGCGGATTTAACCATCAGGCCTACTGGGGAAGCGAATCAGACTATTATGGCGACAATTATACCTTATCGGATCTGCAATGCTATTTTTATGTGATTACAGGAAAAGCCTATGGTACCGATGCATTTTCAGCCTCTAAAATTGGAAACCAATTGGGTTCAATTGATCTTGGGTTTGATTATAATTTCCCTAATGCCAGGTTATATGGCTATCATCAGTTTTTCTATGATATTGGTGCTTTATATCACTTAGCCAACTTACGTGATGGCTTAAACGGGATCAGCCTTACCAATACCCGGAAGGATAAAAACCGAACTTTTATATGGAAAAAAGTCCTGCTCGAATTTATGTATTCCAAAAATCAAGCCGGTGAATTCTGGTCGCCGGTAACTCCTTCGGGCGACGAAAACTACTACAATAATGATCAATATATCGAAGGTTGGTCATATCAGGGTGTTGGATCAGGAACTCCGTTTATTTGCACATCAGATGCAACCAGGGAAGGATTGCCTTCCAATCCCCGCGATTACTTTATAAATAACAGGGTTATTGCTTTGCATTTTGGTTTCGAAGGATCGTTGAAAAATTGGAATTTTGTTCTGAAAGAATCTTTTTCGTTGAATTATGGTACTTATGGTACAAGTGAGGAAGGCCATTCCATTGGATTAATACATTATCCACCTTTGTATGGACTTTTCCCAAAAAGAAATCAATTCTCGTCGTATTTGGAAACCAATAAAGCATTTCGTAACCATACAAATGTTGGTTTAGTTGGTGCATTTGATGTCGGCGATTTGTATTATATTTCTTATGGGTTGCTTATTAAGTTTTCGAAATCTTTTTAATGGAATCTATTTCGGTTATAAAACAGAATTGAACGACTTTTAGATAGGGCTTAACCCTGCTTCAAACATGGTTGATTTTTGTATTGTATGATGCAGATATTCTGTGATTACTATATTTGACAGTTAGCATTTCAGCGAATTCGGTATCAGAACTTCCCGCTTAGTCGCTAAAAAGGTTAATTTTGCGCAAAGTTAATATTTAACGATTTCCTATGGCTGTTAATTCCATCATTTCACTCGAAGATGTTTCTGTTTATCAGCGTGATAACCTTATTTTATCGCACGTATCGCTCAATATTCATAAAAGTGAGTTTGTGTATCTGGTTGGCAAAACCGGCACCGGTAAGAGCAGCCTCATGAAAACTTTGTATGCTGATATCCCTTTGCGCGAAGGAAAGGCTGAAGTTGCAGGATTTAATATTTCGGATTTAAAGCATAAAGAGATTCCTTACCTGAGACGTAAAATCGGGATTGTGTTCCAGGATTTCCAGTTATTGAATGACAGGAGCATAAATGATAACCTTATTTTTGTGATGAAGGCCACCGGGTGGAAAGATCCGGATGCCATGCGCCACCGCATGAACGAAGTACTCGACAAAGTTGGCCTGATCACCAAAGGCTTTAAAATGCCGCATCAGATTTCGGGTGGTGAGCAGCAACGTGTTTCAATTGCCCGTGCGCTGCTCAATGATCCTGAATTGCTTTTGGCCGACGAGCCTACCGGAAACCTCGATCCTGAAACTTCGGATGGAATTATGCAGTTGCTTTTCGATATTCGTAAAACCGGCAGGGCTGTATTTATGGCTACTCACAACTATGCGCTTTTACGCAAATATCCTGCCCGGATTATTAAATGCGAACAGGGTAAGCTTATTGAAGTCGGTGAAGGACTTATCGGAATAGGGGAGTTGTAGGGATTTTGGATTTTGGAATTTCCACTTGGTTCGGCTTCTTTCACCAACCATCGCTCAGCGTAAAATTTCGGAATGTGGATTTATGAAATTGAGATGCGCAGATAAATACTATATAAAAATCTGTTTATCAAAAACTTCATTTATCAGTTTCTTTGCATTTGCTGCATCCGAAAACCGCTTCTGGAGGATTTCAGTTCGCGCAACTAATTGGTTCTGATCAAATTCAGTATTAAAAAGCGAAGTGATTTTCTTTTTCATTTCTGTAGCGTCATCAGCAATTTCGCAGAGACTTTCAAGCCCGGTTCCAGCCAGCATTTCCTGGTTTACAAGCATCCAGCGGCCATTATAAAGTGTGTTCAGCAGTTTCAGCTTTAACCCGGTTGCCTGAAACGTTACCAAAACATTGATTTGGGCATTCCTGATCAGCGATTCCATTTCTTCCTTTGTTGGATTTGGAATAAGCTCAATATTCTGATATCTGGCAACCAGTTTTTTCAGGGCTTCCGATGGGTTTAAACCGGCAATTTTCAGTGGAACATTCAAGTTGTCAAATACTTCCTTCACCAGGTATTCAGCAGCAACGGCATTTTCGCCTACCGATAAATTCCCATGATACAACACATAATCGCCTTTGCCAGGCATGCTTCTTACTTCGTTGTTCCCATGGAAACTGGGTAAATAAATAACCTCTTTATCCGGGAACTGCTGAGCCAGGTAATCGCGGTCGGTTTGAGAAACCACCAGCATTTTTGTCGCGCATTTTAATTGTTTCTGGAAAACCCGAAGTTTCATGCTTTCGATCAGAAAAAAAGCTTTCCGGCCAATGTTTTTCTCTGATTTAAATAAGTTTAAATAATAATCGTGTTCAATATTGCTTTCGCGATAAATCAGATTCCGGCCCTGTAATGATTTGTGATTGAGATAATAACAACTGTGTAGCCCCTCGAAAAGTATGGGATATTTATCCGAAAGCAGGTTCTTTAATAGTAAATCCGATTGTCGGCTTTCGACTATATATGGCATTAAAGAGAGCTGTGATGCAAAACCCGTTTTGCGAGGATAGTAATTAACTGATTCACAAAATTCATTAAGTTCCTGAGCTTCAGTCCTATCGTATTGGTAGCAATGCAGGTGGATTTTTATTCCTGCTTTATACAGTGCCTTCAGCTTGTAAAAAACATCAATTACGCCGCCGTAATTTGCCGGGTATGGTATGTTGAACGCAACAATATGCAAATGTTTTTCAGGCATAGGGTGCAAATATTTCGATAAGTGTATTTCTTTCGGTTTCCCAGTTCAGTTCGGCAGCAGCTTTTTTCGTGTTTTGTTTGTAAAAGGCCATACGGGATTCATCCTGCAACATGCTTTTTATTTTTAAAGCGATATGCTGCGGATCATGGTTTTCAATAAAATCGCCGATTTCGTATTGCTGAATTATATTTTTTATTTCAACCAACGGCGTTGCCAGCACAGGCACCCCGGCATAAATATAATCGAAGAGTTTGTTTGGAAGACTGAACCTGTAATTGATATTGGTATCCTTATCAATAGTCAGACCTATATCGGCATTGGCCGTGTATCCGGCAAGGTTTGCAGGCGTCTGGCGCGAAACAAACTTGACTTTTTTCTGCAACGATAATTTGCTCACCATCTTTTTAAGAACCGGTAGCACATCGCCGCCCCCAACGATCAGAAGCAATACATTATCAAGATATTGCATGGCTTCCACAGCTTCTTCGGCACCACGCTGAACATTGATACCAGAACCCTGAAGCAGGACTATTTTTTTATCAATCGGCAGACCGAGTTCCACGCGGGCAGAAATCCTGAACTGTTCGCGGCGCTGTGGTATATTCCTCACTATCCTGAATTGAACATTATATTCCTGTTCAAAAAGATTGGCAATGCTGGCATTCACGGTGATACAACTCTTTAGATTTGGTACAATTCTTTTTTCGAGCCATTTCCAAACTCTCTGTACTTTTGGCCTTTCAACCAACTCGGGAGTAGCGGTAAAATACTCATGGCTATCGTAAACTATAGGAATGCGTTTCAGTTTGTGAACCAGGTAGTTAGGTAAAAGTGTATCAAGGTCATTGCTAACCAGTAACTCTGACGGCCTCGAAAGGAGCAGGAAAAACAACCGTATATTATATTCGGCATAAAACAAAGGGCCTTTTTCCCAGAGTAGCCTCATACGTAGGGTTTCGTATTTGCGGTCAGGCATATGCGGACTATCGAATTTACGCCTGCCAACCATTAAAATTTCAAAACCCAGGTCGTCGAGCACACTCGCGGTTCTTGCAATGCGCTGGTCGGTAACAAGGTCGTTAATTACTGAAATAATGGCTCTTTTCTTTTTCATGGTTGGAAACTGAGTGCGAAAGTAAAGTTTTAGAACGAATTTTTAATAATCATGTGCATTATTGAAAAGGTTAAATTAATTTTACCGAAAAATTGAAGGCCGGCGTTCTCCTTCTGATTTGTTTAGGAAT
Organism: Bacteroidales bacterium; assembly: GCA_038249635.1. Lineage (GTDB taxonomy): Bacteria > Bacteroidota > Bacteroidia > Bacteroidales > UBA4417 > UBA4417. Next base: position 14,333 of record JBBSDG010000047.1, read on the forward strand.
ATTGAATCAGAGATTCAAGAAGCCTGTTTATTAATTGTATTTCTACAACTCATGCTCCTCTATCCCGATATCAAAGAAAATTTTTCGCTTCATCAATTCAATACCTTTCATCTTGAATCCAGTACCCGGTTTTTTACTGAGGTTAACAGTATTGTTCAATTGCGTGATTTGATAGAGTCAGGTAAACTTAACCAGCATCCATTATTGTTGCTTGGAGGTGGCAGCAATTTGCTTTTTACAGGTAACTTTAAGGGAATTGTTGTTCATATTATAAATCATGGTATCGAAATCGTTAATCGTACCGAAAATGCCGTTTTGGTAAAAGCATCTGCCGGTGAAAACTGGCACGAATTTGTTACTTATTGCGTTAATCAGGGCTTTGGTGGAATCGAAAACTTGTCGCTTATTCCAGGAAATGTGGGGAGCTGCCCGATTCAGAATATTGGTGCTTATGGTGTGGAAGTGAAAGATTGTATAGTTTCGGTTGATGCTATTGATCTGCAAACAGGTGAAGTTAAAGTTTTTAGTCGCGATGATTGTCAGTTCGGGTATCGCGACAGCATTTTTAAACATGACCTGAAAGGTAAAGTTGCAATATGGTCGGTTACTTTTGAACTGAAGCTCAATCCTGTTGTACACCTCGAATACGGTGCCATTAAACAGGAATTGACCGAAATGCAGATTGAAAATCCGGGTATATCCGATGTAAGTAAAGCTGTTTGTACTATAAGGCAAAGTAAATTGCCCGATCCTGTACTGCTGGGAAATGCGGGCAGTTTTTTTAAAAATCCTGCGATTGATCAGAAAACTGCCAAAAAACTGCAGGAAGCATTTCCAAAAATGGTTTCATACCCGTTTGGCAATAATACTATAAAACTTGCAGCCGGATGGCTTATTGAACAATGCGGATGGAAAGGCTTCCGCGAAGGCGATGTTGGCGTACACGAAAGCCAGGCATTGGTACTTGTAAATTATGGTAACGCTACCGGAAGCAATATTTTAACCCTGGCTCACCGTATTCAGAATTCTGTTTATGAACGCTTTGGCGTAAAATTAGAGATGGAAGTGAATGTGATTTAGGTGAATTATTTAGGATTTACGAATATCCATTTACGATTGAATGACGATTTTATGACCATTTATAGACCATTTATAACCATTGTTTGTTTATTGTGTTTCCATCGCCTTTTCAACACATACCCACAATTTCGCCGCTGTTTGTTCCCACGAAAATTTTTTGCGCTGTTCTCTTCCGGCTATAATAAGATTTTTCCTGAAAACTGCATCTGAGGCAATCTTCTGCATGGCTTCAGCAATGGAGGTTATTGAAAAAGGATCAATTAAAATGGTTGCATTTCCTGCTACTTCGGGCATAGAAGTAATATTGGAAGTTATTACCGGAGTATCGCATTGAAAAGCCTCCAGGATCGGAATGCCAAATCCTTCGAAATACGAAACATAAGTCAATGCAAGAGCTGAAGCCATGAGTTCCGACAGGTCCTTATCCGAAACCCGGCCGGTAAATATAACGTCATTTCTGTATCCCATTCCTTCGTAAGCCAGGCGTATTTCATCAGTCCACCACATACGTGCGCCGGCCAACACAAGTTTTATCCCCTTGGAATCACTCTTTTTAAACAGATCAAAAGCTTTGAAAAGGTTAACCAGATTTTTACGTGGATGAAGCGTACCCACAAAGAAAAAATATTCATTGTCCATCGAAAACTTCTTCTTGGTTTGCTGCCTGAAAGATTCCTCCAAAGGCTTAAAAATGCTGCTTGCCCCGTTGTACACCACATCTATTTTTGATGTGTCAATATGGTATTTTTCAGAAATATCCGATTTTGAGAATTCCGAAACAGTGGCAATTCGAGTAGCTTTTTGCGCAAACCTCGGAAACATAGCCTTATAGTATTTCCGCACCAGGAAAGGAATATCTTCAGGAAAATGCTCAAAATTCAAGTCGTGGATTACGCCAACAGAGTTCACATGAGTGGTTAATGAAAGAAATCCATCCATTGAAAGGAAAATATCCGGTTTGGTGCGTAAAAAATGTAGCGGAAGAGATGCTTCAAACCAGGCAAGGAATAAAAGCGGATGCCGGGCCTGCGGAGGTACCACCACTGCTGTTACATTTGAATTATACAGAAAACAGGTATCGGGTTTACGATCGAAGTAAAAAAGAAACTGATGTTCAGGATATTGTGTGGTTATAATACGCAGAGTTTCGTC
>JBBSDG010000048.1:0-16285 GCA_038249635.1 Bacteroidales bacterium
GTTATAAAATCTTTGATGATGATACTTATTCCTGACATTATTACTGTTTACCGCAAACTGAATGTATGTGGCGAAGGACGTAATTTAAAATCATTGGAAGAACACAGGACCATTCTGGACTGCATCATAAATAAAAAACCAGCTGAAGCCGAAGAAGCTATGATGCTACACTTAAAAGAAGTAATCAAATTTAGTTTAACTTATAAATCGTAAACCCCACAGCAATGTACAATAATACAAGTTAAAAAGAAAAAGGATTAGTCAAATAATGACTAATCCCTTAAGCCTCCACACAGCTTTTCATGAGCAACATCTGCCAGGATCCAAACTCTGCAAAAGACTGTTTGTCATTACCTTAATATAAGGAAATCAGGGGCTTTGCATTATGCATAACAATATGCGATGCGTAACACATTAATTGAGTGCAAATTTAATAAACATAGATGAGTATGTTAAAAAATTTATTCAAAAAAAAGGTTTCATTCCTCTGCATTCTATTGGGACTCTTGACTATCACACTGGCAAGTAGTTCTTTACAGGCACAAAACGACCAGACAACCGGCAGGAAAATCACCGGCACAGTTGTAGATAGTACAAGCAATCAACCCATTCCCGGGATCAGTGTAATAATTAAAGGAACAGTATCCGGTGCGTTAACCGACCTCGATGGTAAATTCGAAGTTACAGCCAAACCAACCGATGTACTGGTATTCTCCTATGTGGGATATACACCGCAGGAAATAACGGTTGGCGCTAAAAATGCAATTAATATCCATCTTGCAATTCAAAGCGAACAACTCGAAGGAGTTGTAGTAGTTGGTTATGGTACTCAGAAGAAATCACATTTAACCGGTTCGGTTTCTAAAGTTTCAGCCAATGGACTGGAGCAAATTCCTGTATCACGCGCTGACGAAGCGTTGATTGGTAAAGTATCGGGAGTTACAATACAAACAACCGATGCACAAGTAGGAGCCAGCCCAACCATCAGGGTTCGTGGAATTGGTTCAATCACCGCTGATGCTGCACCTTTGGTAGTAATGGACGGAGTTGTAGTTTCGGCAAGTTACCTTGGAAGTATCGATATGAACGATGTTGAATCGATAGAAGTTCTTAAGGACGCTGCTTCAGCAGCTATTTATGGTTCGCGTGGAGGAAACGGGATTATTATGGTGACAACCAAAAAAGGTAAAGCCGGTAAAACCAAATTCAGCTTCAACGCATTTTATGGAAGCAAGTTTGCTGCTAAATACCAGACGGTTCCATCCATCTCTGACTGGACAAAAGCATCCCTGGATTATTACGGCACTACTACCGATGAGGCAAAGTATATAAACTTACTTGGCACCCAAACCAAATGGACTGATGTTATGTTCGACGGTGGCAATATCCAGAGTTATTCATTGAGTGCGTTAGGCGGAAGTGAAAATACAAAATTTGCTGCTTCCGGAAGTTATATGACAGATGATGGAGTTATACTTACAGATTCCTATAAGAAAATGAATTTCAGGCTTAATGTCGACACCAAGGTGAATAAAACGATTGAGTTTGGGGGAAACATTTATGCTTCTTATACCAATCAATGGGTATTCCCGATCGGAATTCACGATGCCAACCGCCAATCACCCTGGCTGCCCAAATATATTGATGATAATAACATTCAATATGTAAATAAAACAAAATATCCCAATGTTCAGGTTGGCGATTATGCCTACGAGGTTTATTTTGATGGGTATGTATTACCCGAAAATACAACAGGAACCAACATCAGTACTACTACCAATGAGAGTCCCCTGGCAAAAGTCCTGGAACGTGAATATTACAATTTTGATCTCAAACTATTCACCAATACCTATATGAGGCTTAACCTGGCTAAGGGATTGACATTCAAAACTTCAGTTGCAGCTGATTACGATAACATGCAAACGCAGAATTGGGATGGAACCAAACTTTTGAAAGGACCGGCAGGAACTTCCTCAACCTACAACACCAATACAAATACGCATATTGTGAATGAAAATATTTTCGCTTATGATAATGAAATAGGCAAACATTCATTTGGTGCTGTTGCAGGCTATGCGATGGAAAAATGGTTCCTTTATTCATCCGGAGAAACCGGAACAGGTTATAATTTCGATTATATTCATACCCTTAATGCAGCAAGTACAATCGCAAGTGCCACCACCTTTAAAGAAGAAGAATTGCTTTCGTCATTTCTGGGCAGGTTAAATTATGCCTACAGTGACAAATATCTTTTATCGTTAAGTGCCCGCTATGACGGCTCTTCGCGTTTTGGCAAGGATAACAAATTTGGATTTTTCCCTGCAGCTTCCGTGGGTTGGCGAGTATCACAGGAAGATTTCTTAAAGGACAACCCGTATATTTCGAATCTGAAAGCTCGTTTTAGCTATGGTATTACAGGTAACAATACCGGAATCAGTCGTTATGGCTCTATAGCCCGTTTGACGCCTGCTACTGCTGTACTAAATGAAACTGCTGTTCCCGGTTTTAATCCGGCAAATATTGAGAATCCTGAATTGCGATGGGAAAAATCGATTGAAATTGGCCCTGGTATTGATATTGGATTGTTGAAAAACAGGATCACTTTATCCTTTGATTACTACATCCGTACATCCAAAGACCTGCTACTCAACCAGGAAATACCTTCAATAACCGGGTTTACTGTAACTACTGTAAATATCGGAGAAGTTAAAAACTCAGGTATAGAACTTGAATTGACAGGAAATATCGTCACTTCCAACGACTTCAACTGGAGTGTTTCAGGAAACATTTCGCATAATACAAATGAACTGGTTGATTTTGCAGGAGCTAATGGACTGATTTCTTATGTTGATGTTAAACGCCCGGCTGAATACATAGCTTTGGAAGGCCATCCAATCTCTGCATTCTACGGATATATATACGAAAAGGATGTTCCAAACGAATACCTGAAAAAACCGCTCTACCCAATAGGGGCAACAAGCCAGGATTGCTATGTGAAAGACATTTCGGGACCCAATGGTGTTCCTGATGGTATAATTGACGGCAATGACCGCACCATCTTAGGCTCACCCTATCCTAAAATTGTTTGGGGCTTTTCGAATAATTTGAACTATAAATCTTTCGATTTAAGCTTTACCTTCCAGGGATCACACGGCGCTAAAGTCAGAAATATGGATCCGCAGTATTTTGAAAACCAGTTTTCCTCAAACATGGATTATGTAACAACATTCCCTGACAAAGCAATGGTTCGTGAAAAGATATACACTGATTATTGCGTACAGGATGCTTCTTATGTTGCATTGAGGTCGGTTAACCTGGGATATACCCTGCCAAATTCCATAGCAAAACGGATTGGAATAGCAAAAGTCCGCGTATATGCTTCGGGGCAGAACCTGATGTACCTGATGTCGAAAGGCTATACCAGCTTTAACCCTGAAGGTCTTTTACAAGCATCTTCAAACAATATCATCAGTCCACTTCGGGGAGGATACCAGGTTGGCGCTGCACCGATAGCAAAAGCCGTTACTGTTGGTATTAATCTTGAGTTTTAATCTAGGAAAGGAACCATACTATGAAAAATTATAAAATCTTAATCAGTTTATTCGCAGGGTTACTCCTTTTGAGTTCCTGTGAAAAAAGCCTGGAACTGTCACCAATCAGTGAGATTGGGAGCAACTCTTTTTATACCAACACTGCGCAGGTCGAAACCGGGGTTTACGCCATATACGATGGCTTGCAAGCCATGGTTCAAACCGAATATGCAGTCACCGAAATACGCTCTGATAATGGGAAAACCAGAACCAGTGAGGGTGAAGGCGCCCAGTTCGAGAGTATGAATGTTGATCCGGCAAACAGCACGGTTTCTCTTTACTGGTCGAACAATTACAATGTCATATTCAGAGCAAATACGGTTCTCGGACATCTTGATGCAGTTACTAATGCTGCTAAAAAGACCCAGTTCGAAGGAGAAGCAAAGTTTGCCAGGGCCTTGTGCCATTTTAACCTGGTCCGTGCTTTTGGCGATGTACCCCTTATCAACAAGGTAATATCTGCTGCGGATAAGGAATACAATGTCAGAACCCCCAAAGCCGAAGTATACACTTCCATTATCAACGACCTCAAGGATGCCGCAAGCATGCTTCCGGCGAAGGCAGGTACAGTCGTAGGACGGGCTACCAAAGGCGCAGCTAATGCATTGCTTGGCAAAGTGTATCTCACCACAGGCGATTATGGTGCTGCAAACACAGCTCTCGCAGCAGTTAGTTCTACTGAATACAGCCTGATGCCCACCTTCAGAGATATATTCTATAAAGAACTAAATAATGAGGTCATTTTTGCAGTCGAATATATAAATGACAATGCAACAGACAGCGAATTATACTCTCTGGACTTTACTTCAAAAGGGCGTGCCACCGGGTTGAACTTTGCAACCAAAGATCTGATGTCAGCTATGGATACTGCTGTTGATAAAAGAAAATCAGCTACATTCTATTTCGAAAAAGCGATTAGCACCTGGGAATGCGGGAAATACGTTTCAAGCTCCTCCAATGCCTCATATGCAGGTAACGATTGGATTGTTCTCCGTTATGCTGATGTATTGCTGATGCAGGTCGAAGCCATTATGGCCGGTAACACAACCACTTCAGATGCAACAGCTGTTGCCGCTTTTAAAGCAATTCGCAGCAGGGCTGGCTTCGACGTTAGTGGTATTACTTCAGTTACTAAAGATGATTTGCTGAAAGAGCGGAGGCTTGAATTTGCTTTCGAAAACCAGCGCTTATACGACCTGATCCGCTTTGGTAAGGCAGATGAAGTATTGGGAGCATTTTCAACAAAGGGCGAGCCTAATTTCGCCTATAGTTCAACTGCTTTACTACTACCAATTCCGCAACGCGAACGCAATTTAAACCCTGAATTGGCTCAAAATCCAGGATATAATCAATAATTTGCTTTTTGATTTAAACCAGTAAGGGGATACGGATGTATCCCCTCACTTTTAAAGAAAAAAAATGAAAAACCGAAGGTCTTTTATCAAATCAGTATCTGTTTTTTCTGCTGGTATTGTTCTCGCAGGTCCGCTAAATCTGTTTGCCGAAGAACCTAAGCCTGAATCATCTTCAGTTTCAGAAAGAAAAATTCATCTATTCTCAAAACATCTGCAGTGGCTCGGTTACGCTGAAATGGCAAAAACGGCAAAAAATATCGGGTTTGATGGAATTGACCTTACCGTGCGGACCGATGGGCATGTTCTTCCGGAAAATGTAAATACAGATCTTCCGAAAGCCGTAGATGCAATTCGTAAAAATGGCTTGTTGATTGACCGCATAACAACAGCCATTGTTGATCCTGACGATCCGTTTACCATTCCGATACTACAAAAAGCTTCCGAATTGGGAATTAAAAATTACCGCATGGGATGGTTAAGTTACGATCCTGCTTTTTCAGTAAAAGAAAACCTGAAATTAATAAACGGTAAACTTGAACGACTTGCCAGGTTGAATAAACAATTTAAAATCAAAGGAGCTTACCAGAATCAAGCAAGTGAGTTGGTTGGAGGAGCAGTTTGGGATATGGGATTAATGCTCCAGGGAATTGATCCTGAATATTTAGGCATTCGATACGACATCAGGCATGCGACGGTAGAAGGAGGATTATCATGGCCGGTAACCATGAATTTTCTGTCCGACAAAATCAACAGCCTCGACCTGAAAGATTTTATCTGGAAACAGGTTGAAAACAAATGGCAGCCTGTGAATGTGCCTTTAGGCGAAGGAATGGTAGACTTTGATCGCTACCTTAAAATACTAAAACAATTAAACATTGCCGGCGATTTTACCATGCATTTCGAATATGAATTGGGTGGAGCTGATAAAGGTGCGTTTAAGTTAACGGTACCACCGGAAGTAGTAACTTCGGCAATGAAACGCGACCTTTCTGTTCTGGGAGGATGGTTGTAATTGAAGAATAAAATGTATCTTAAGAATCATAAAATGATGAATTACATAAAAAGACCAAATAACTCCCGGAGCTCTATACTCCTGATTTTTGCTCTTATAAGCATGATATCATGTAATACAGTGCTGGGCGTAAAAGTAAATAATATCAAAGAGCTGAATGCTGCCGTGGCTACAGTAAAGCCAGGCGGAAAAATCATACTGGCCAATGGTATTTGGAAAAATGTTGAAATACTGTTAAATGCAAAAGGGACCGAAAAAACACCCATCGAAATCACGGCCGAAGTAAAAGGAAAAGTTTTTATCGAAGGCATATCGAACATGAGGATTTCAGGTGAATACCTCATTATTTCCGGTCTTGTATTCAGGAATGGATATACACCCACCAACGAAGCAATTTCATTTCGCGAAAAAGAAGGTGTGTATGGCAATCACTGCCGATTAACCGAATGTGTTATCGATAATTTTAATAATCCTGAGCGGTTTGAAACAGAACTTTGGGTAGCTATATATGGCAAAAACAACCGTGTGGATCATTGTTACCTGGTTGATAAAAGAAGCCAGGGCGTTACAATGGCAGTAAGGCTGGTTGATGAGGCTTGCCGCGAAAACCATCATGAAATCGATCACAACTATTTTGGATTCAGGCAAAACCTGGGTTCCAACGGCGGCGAAACCCTGCGACTGGGTACCAGCCCGTATTCACTCACAACTTCAGCAACCCTTGTCGAAGCCAACTATATTGAGCGTTGCGACGGGGAACACGAAATTATCTCGAATAAAAGTTGTTGGAATGTATTTCGCAATAACACATTTTATGAATGCGCCGGCACACTCACTTACCGCCATGGGCACGATAACCTTGCCGAAGGAAATTTTTTCTTTGGGAACGGGAAAGATAATACAGGCGGAGTCCGTATTATTAATAAGAGGAACAAAGCGATCAACAATTATTTTTATAAGCTCACGGGATATCGTTTTCGCGGAGCCTTGGTTGTGATGAACGGCGTGCCCAATTCACCAATCAACCGCTACAACCAGGTTGTTGGAGGTGTTTTTAGTAACAACACTTTTATCGATTGTGATTATATACAGCTCTGTTCCGGCAGCGACAAAGAACGCACAGCCGTTCCGATTGACACTAAAATTGAAAATAATATTTTTTATCATTCAGGCGCTAAGGAAATATTTACGACCTATGACGATATCAGTGGGATTACGTTTACCAACAATTACCTGAATGTAGGTGTGAAACCCATAACCGACAAAGGGATCGATGTGGTGCCAATGCAACTATACACCAACGCGAATGGATTGGAAATGGTAAAAAGCCCTGCCATCAAAAACGCTGGCTGTACCCTTCAAAAGCCTGTGGCAACGGCCGAAAATACCGGTGTAAGCTGGTATCCGCATAAATCGGGCGACATGAAATTCGGAACAGGAAAACAGATAGTTGTGGAACCCGGTGAAAACACATTGGCAGAAGCAGTCGGCAAATCGAAGACCGGCGACATTTTACTACTTAAAACCGGAGAGTATCCTAATACAAAGAATATATTTATCAGGCATGCTTTAACTATTAAAGCAGCAGCCAATTCCAAACCGGTTCTTATGACCGAGAAAAACAGTATGTTTTCAATCGAAAATGAAAGCGCATTAAAGCTTTCCGGGTTGGAAATCAGCGGCAAAACTTCGCCCGATATGGCTGGTAACAGCATTATTAGCACCAGCAAATATTCGATGAACCGCAACTATAAACTGATTGTCGAAAATTGCACGGTGAAAGATCTCGACGTTAACTATGCATTCGATTTCCTGAAAATATATAAGAATACAATGGCCGATTCAATCGTCATCCGCAACTGCGAGTTTAAAAATATAAACGGTAATGTGCTGGAACTTAACAAGGAATACGAAGACCTGGGGATTTATAATGCAGAATATATTGTACTTGAAAATTCCAACTTTACCGACGTACAGAATTCAGTGCTGACCGTTTACCGCGGAGGTACTGACGAAAGCACCTTCGGCCCGAATGTCAGGGTTTTGAATTGCTCCATGACCAACTGCGGAAAAGGCAACCGCAACTCCGGGCAAAATGTGATTTACCTGCACGGTGTCCAGGTGGCTAAAGTAAACAACCTGAAACTAAACAACTGTGCTGATTTTCGCCTCTTCTTATCCAACGGTGAGCCGGTAACTCTGATAGATAATCTGAATATTTTCCCTGCAGGTGATATTGTTTCCAATAATAAAAGTTACGAATTAACCAACCTCACTCATAAAGCTGAGTGATAAGTAAAATTAAGATTCACCGGGACATACAGTCAAGCTGAAATTTATTTAATAACCATTTAAAACATACAATTATGAGCGGTAATTTATTTTTCAATACACGAACAATGCCTTGGGAGGACCTGGGAGGAGGCGTTTCGCGGCAAATCATGGGCCACGACGATAAAATTATGCTTGTAAAAGTAAAATTTGAAAAAGGTTCCATTGGCAAAGCTCACGAGCATTTTCATTCGCAAACCAGTTATGTAGTAGCAGGAACTTTTGAACTTACCATCGGCGACAAAAAACAAGTGCTCCTCGAAGGGGATTCTTTCTATATCCCACCCAATATAATTCATGGCGCATTATGCCTCGAAACCGGAATATTGATTGATGTTTTCAGCCCGGTAAGGCAGGACTTTTTAGATGGAGGCACAGTTTCTTACTTTGGAAATAAATAAAACTATGAAAGTAAAAGGATTACGATGGTGGATCATTGGATTGATAATGCTTATCACCATAATCAATTACCTTGATAGAGGAACGCTCAACTACATGTGGGTGTCCAATGTTGAATACGAACTTGTCGGTCAGATTGATGAGGAACTCAAAGTAAATCAGGCGCAATTTATCGCGGAGAATAATACTTACCGGTTGGTCCCGAAAAAAGGAGACGAAATTATTCAGAAGGCTGAAAATATTACTTTTAAAAAGGACGGCCAGATTGTTGTAAATCGTCAGGGTATTGCATATGAATTGGGCATTGTTGATAAGGATGCATCGCCCGATGTTGCTTCAAAACAAGCTAAAGACCAATTAGGGTTGATTACCATTTTTTTTATGATTGCATATGGTTTTAGTCAGCTTTTTTCGGGTAAGTTGTACGATAAAATAGGGACGCGTCGCGGTTTTGTTGTTTCCGTTTTAATTTGGGGAGTGGCCGATGCGTTAACTTCCTTGTCACGGGGGAAATTATCGCTTACATCATTCCGGATGATGCTTGGGTTAGGAGAAGCCGGGCCCTGGCCGGGAGCTACTAAAAGCAATGCCGAATGGTTTCCTCAAAATGAACGTGCATTTGCCCAGGGACTTTTTGGCGCTGCTGCATCTATTGGTTCCATTCTTGCGCCCATCATTATATTAATGTTATACATAGCAATAGGTTGGAAACTTACTTTTGTAGTGGTCGGTGCTACAGGTATTGTATGGATTATTCCGTGGCTAATTATTAACAAAAAAGGCCCGAAAGAACATAAATGGATAACAGAAAAAGAACGTGATTATATCCTGAGCAATCAACCCGAATCGAAAGTTACGAATGAAGTTGCGAAAACATGGGGACAATTACTTACTAATAAAAAGAATTACTCTGTAATATTAGGTCGTTTCTTCCTTGATCCTATCTGGTGGATGTTTGTAACCTTCCTGCCTATGTATCTGGTTGAAGAGTTCAACTTAAATATAAAAGAACTGGCATTTTCTGCATGGATTCCTTATGTAGGCGCAATGGTTGGTAGTATTTCCGGCGGGTGGTATTCAGGATATTTAATTCGTAAAGGTTCCACTGTTGATAAAGCCCGAAAAACTGCCATGCTACTGGGTGGAATAATTATTGTTCCATCGATAATTGCTGCAGTGATGGTTCCAAATGCTGTTTTTGCCGTTATATTAATGGCTTTCGTACTTGGAGGCTTTCAATTTACCATTGTAAATATCCAGACTTTACCCAGTGATTTACATTGTGGGAAATCAGTAGGCTCATTAGCAGGTTTTGGAGGTGCTGCCGCAGTTTTGGGTACTATTTTAGCCATACTCTTTGCAGGTCAGATTTCAAGTTGGCCGCTGTTGTTCGGATTACTTGCTGCATTAGTTCCCCTGTCGTTGCTATCAGTTTACCTCACAGTAGGTACGATTGAACAGATCAAATAAGAAATTTAATTTTAATTACTAATAAATTCAAAAAAAATGAAATCAGAAGAAAAAATTGCTGTTATTACTGGAGCAACCGGAGGAATTGGTTTCCAGGTAGCAAAAAGATTAGGTAAAGACGGATACACTGTTGTTTTAAACGGTATTGAAGATGAAGAAGGAGCTGAGCGAGTTAAAGAGCTTACTGAAGAAGGAATTAAGGCAGAGTATTATAGCTTTGACGTTACAAGCGAAGAGGCTGTAGCTTCTAATATTAAAAAAATCGGCGAGAAGTACGGTAAAATTGATGTTTTAGTAAATAATGCTGGTGGATTAGGTGGAAGATCCAGGTTTGAAGAGATGACTACTAAGTTTTATAGATTCGTAATGGCATTAAACCTTGATTCAGTATTTTTTGCTTCAAGAGCCGCTATTCCTTTTCTTAAAAAAGGAGAAAGTCCTTCAATTATAAATTACACATCTAATGCAGCATGGAATGCCGGAGGACCTGGAGCTGGTGTTTATGCAGCATCCAAAGCCGGAGTACAAGCAATTACAAGAGCATTAGCGAAAGATTTAGCTGAATATGGAATTAGAGTAAATGCCGTATCTCCGGGTACAATTGATACGCCTTTCCATGCTCAAATTAAAGCAACTAAGCCAGAAGTGTTTGCTACATGGAAAAGTAGTGTTATGTTGGGGAGATTAGGTGAACCTGAAGAGGTTGCTTCGGTTGTTTCTTTCTTAGCAAGTAAGGATGCTTCTTTTATAACTGCTGAAACCATCCAGGTTGGTGGAGGTCAGGCGTTAGGAATATAAGAAGTATACCTAAGAATTAGGATGCTTCATTCCATACCAGTTGAATGTTGACATTAACGGAGGAATGGCTTTCCCCTAAAATTGACTCTGGTTTTATTGGTTTGGTTGGTTGATTCTACCAGGTTTTTTGGTTGAAACTCCGGGAGTCTTGTACTCCCGGGGTTTTTCAAAACAAATTATTTATTTTAGTGTCCTTTTTATCTGGACTTTTACTGGAATTTCAATAATTATGATACGAGTTAAATTCCTCCTTGTAGTTTTTCTGACTGTCCTTATCGTGGGATCAGGGTATGGTCAATCGCATCCGCGACTGGTTCTGACTTCGCAAGGAGTTTCAGAAATTAAATCAAATGTTAAAAAGTTACCCTTGTTAAATCAATCACTTCAGGAAGCCATTGAAGAAGTTGACAAAGACATGGCAAATGGTATTCAGGTCCCAATACCTAAAGATATGGCGGGCGGCTATACGCATGAACGCCACAAAAAAAACTATTTAATCCTTCAGAAAGCCGGGGTAATTTTTCAGATTACCGGCGATCAGAAATATGCTGCATTTATTCGTGATATGCTGATGCAATATGCGAAAATGTACTCAACGCTTCCAAAACATCCCGAAACCCGGTCGTATGCTCGTGGTAAAATATTCTGGCAATGTTTAAATGATGCCAACTGGCTTGTATACATGAGCCAGGCTTACGATTGTGTTTACGACTGGCTGAAACCAGATAACAGGAAAGTACTGGAGCGTGATTTATTCAGACCTTTTGCCGATTACATTTCGGTAGGCAACCCTCAGTTTTTTAACCGTATTCACAATCACAGCACCTGGGGCATTGCCGCTGTTGGAATGATCGGCCTGGTAATGAATGACCAGGAATTGATTGACAGGGCTTTATATGGATTGAAAGAGGATAACATTGATAAGGATCAGAGAGATAATGACGGGGGATTGATAAAAATGCCGGGACAACCGGGCGCTGGTTACTTTGTTCAGCTTGATTATCTGTTTTCTCCCGATGGATATTATACAGAAGGGGCTTATTACCAGCGGTATGCGTTGTATCCCATAATGCTGTTTGCCGAGTCACTCGAGAATTGTCGTCCCGAATTCAAAATATTTGAGTACCGCGATCATATTCTTTCTAAATCTCTTTTTTCCATTTTAAATATGACGGATTCGGAAGGGCAGTTCTTTCCAATCAATGATGCACAAAAAGGAATGTCGTATCTATCACGCGAATTGGTATCGGCAGTAGATATTGTTTATCACTTCGACGGAAAGAATCCTGAACTTTTATCCATTGCCAGGAAGCAGAACATGGTATTGCGTGATAATACTGGTTTGTCCGTTGCAAAAGGCTTGAAAGAAGGACTTGAAAAACCATTTGTAAAAAAATCAATTGAATTGAAAGATGGCCCGGATGGTAAACAGGGCGGAGTAGGAATTATTCGCGTCGGCAAGCAGGCTGACGAGTTATGCCTGGTGATGAAATACACCTCGCAGGGAATGGGACACGGTCATTTCGACAAGCTGTCTTTTTCCATGTACGACAAAGGGAAGGAAGTAATTCAGGATTATGGCGTTGCACGATATGTTAATATCGACCAGAAATATGGCGGTGGATATCTCATCGAGAATAATACCTGGGCCAAGCAAACCATAGCGCATAATACGTTGGTTGTTAATGAAACTTCCGATTATAAAGGTGATTTCGAAACCGGCAATAAATACCATTCCTATCCTTACTTTTTTAATGCCGGCGATAAGAACATACAAATCATGAGTGCCAAAGATACTAATGCGTATCCCGGAATTAGCATGCACCGTACTATGGCTGTTATCGAAGATAAAGCATTTGAAAAACCGCTGGTCATTGATATTTTTTGCGTTCAGTCCGATCAGGAAAACCAATACGACCTCCCGTATTATTTTATGGGTCAGGTGATGAATACCAGTTTTAAATATACTGTTCCCGATGTACTTTCGCCATTGGGTAAGGCTTTCGGATACCAGCATCTTTGGAAAACAGGCGAAGGTCTTTCGCAGGATAAGAATGCAAAACTGAGTTGGTTCTCGAACGAAAGATTCTATACACTTACAACATTGGTTTCTCCTGATGATCCATTGTTGTTCACACAAATCGGGGCGAAAGATCCTGTTTTCAACCTCCGCCATGACCAGGCATTTGTGATCAGGAAAAATAACCAGAAAAATGCCATCTATGTTTCGCTTATCGAATCGCACGGGCATTATGATCCGGTTAATGAAATAGCTTCAAATTCATACAGCAGCATCACTGATCTGAATATGCTGCTAAACAATAAAAAATACACCCTGGTTTCGTTCGGTGATAAAGCCGGAAATAATTGGACCCTTTCTTTATCCAATGAAGATGCAACGGCAGGAGCGAAGCATTCTGTTGAATCAAACGGAAAAACCTATATCTGGACAGGACCATTCAAGTTGACTAAAAATGAATAATATCAAAACCAAAAAATCATTTTTAAATCGTTTTATTATTCTTGTTCTGAGTTTCGGACCAGGTATTTTTGCAATTGGTTACACCATTGGAACAGGAAGTGTTACATCAATGATTGTTGCCGGAAGTACATACGGAATGCAATTGCTTTGGGTGCTTTTACTGAGCTGCATATTTTCGGGTGTGTTAATGTTTGCCTATGGCAATTACACATTGATTACTGGTGAAACTGCCCTCTATAGCTTCAAAAAACACATCAAAGGAGGCAAATTGCTGGCAATATTAATTATCATCGGAATATCCTTCGGCCAATGGAATTCATTAATGGGAATATTGGGTATATCAGCAAATCTTATTTTCGAAATATTTTCGATTTATTTTCCACAATTGGCTGGTCACAAATACCTGGCAGTCCTGATCATCGCGGTTGTGATTATCGGGATTATGTATTCGCTTTTACTGGTTGGAAAATACACTTTCTTCGAGAAGATCCTAGTCATTTTTGTTACCATAATGGGTCTTTCTTTTATTTTATCTCTTTTCCTGGTTTTCCCCCTTCCGATTGATGTCATTAAAGGTCTGGTGCCTTCGGTTCCAAATGTGGTAGGCGGTAAAATGATGGTGGCTGCTTTTGTTGGCACTACTATGGCTGCAGCGACTTTTCTTTCACGTCCTCTTTTTGTAAAAGGCAAAGGATGGACGATTGCCAATCTGAAACAACAGAAGAAAGATTCAATAATTGCAGCAATATTGATTTTTTTCATAAGCGGATCAGTAATGGCGGTTGCATGCGGCGCTTTGTTCCATCAGGGGCATCCGGTTACTAAGGTGCTCGACATGGTAAATACGCTGGAACCAATTGCAGGAAGGTTTGCCCTCGCGCTGTTCTTTTTTGGCACTCTGAGTGCCGGTTTATCATCCATTTTCCCTTGCTTGCTTATCGC
The DNA here is from genome assembly GCA_038249635.1 of Bacteroidales bacterium. GTDB lineage: Bacteria > Bacteroidota > Bacteroidia > Bacteroidales > UBA4417 > UBA4417. Next base: position 14,380 of record JBBSDG010000048.1, read on the forward strand.
CCCGCTGCTGATTGCCGATTACCAGTCGGGGAAGCTGGACACGAATTCACGGCAGTTTCGGCTGATTACAGCGGTTGCATCAATTGTGGCTTTGATCGTCCCCATATTTGGAGCAAATCCAATCCAGATGCAAATACTATCACAGGTATTCAATGTATTTGTATTGCCGATTGTAGTTCTGGGTATCATCCTTCTGGTGAATAATAAAAAGATAATGGGTCAATACAAAACCGGCATTGGAATAAATATCGGGTTATATTCAGCCCTGCTTTTTTCCTGCCTGATTTCGTACAACGGAATTGTGGCATTAATCGAGTATTTTTAAATTTTTAAATCATATCGAGATGAATATCAAATCAAAATCAGAATGTACATACGATTGTATTTCACTTGGCGAAGTTATGTTAAGACTGGATCCTGGCGAAGGTCGAATTAGAACTACACGACAGTTCAGGGCTTGGGAAGGTGGTGGTGAATACAACGTTTCCCGCGGCCTGAGAAGATGTTTTGGAAAAAAAACCGCTATTATTACAGCACTGGCTGACAATGAAGTAGGTGCTTTAATAGAAGATTTTATGCTTCAGGGCGGACTAGATACCCAATTTGTAAAATGGGTAGCTTACGATGGTTGTGGCCGTACGGTTCGCAATGGGTTAAACTTTACTGAACGAGGTTTTGGTATCCGCGGAGCAAAAGGTGTTTCCGATCGCGGAAATACTGCTGCATCTCAATTAAAACCAGGTGATATTGACTGGGAACATATTTTCGGAACTTTAGGAGTTCGCTGGATGCATACCGGTGGTATTTTCGCAGCACTATCTGAATCGGCAGCGGAAACTGTTATTGAGGCAGTAAAAATTGCTAAAAAACACGGGACTATTGTTTCTTATGATTTAAATTACCGTCCATCCCTTTGGAAAGCTATCGGTGGAGAAGCAAAAGCGCAGGAAGTAAACCGTGAAATTGCCAAATATGTGGATGTAATGATTGGTAACGAAGAAGATTTCACTGCATGTTTAGGTTTGGAAGTTAAAGGTAACGATGAAAATTTGAAAGAATTAGATTTGTCGGGCTATAAAAAAATGATAGAAAATGCAATATTAGAATTTCCAAATTTTAAGGTAATAGCCACAACATTGCGTACAGTAAAATCTGCAACGGTAAATTCATGGGGTGCTATTTGCTATTCCGAAGGTGAGATACGTGAAGCCCAACATCGCGAAAACCTTGAAATCATGGATCGAGTTGGTGGCGGCGACAGTTTTGCTTCAGGATTAATCTATGGTTTTCTGGAGTTCAACGATGGTGCAAAAGCGGTTGAATATGGTGCTGCACACGGTGCATTAGCTATGACTACTCCCGGCGATACCTCCATGGCTACCTTATCAGAAGTGGAAAAATTAATAGGTGGTGCAGGCGCTCGTGTTGATCGCTAAAATCTCCGCCCTTACCACCCTGCCAGAGCAAGTTTATTACAAAAACAAAAAATGAATTTATATCTATAGAAATGATGAATAAACTAAAAGGTAAAAATGCTTTTATTACAGGTACTTCCCAAGGAATTGGAGCTGCAATTTCAAAAGCATTGATCGAAGCAGGATGCAATGTTTGTATGCATTACTTTAGTTCGGCAGAAGAACCAATGAGGCTGAAGAAAATGGCTGAAGAAAATAAACAAAAGGCAATTTGTCTGCAGGCTGACCTTACGAATGAAAAGGAAGTTAAAGATTGCGTTAAAGCTGCTGTTGAGTTTATGGGTACATTCGATATTCTGGTCAATAACTCCGGGTCGATTGTTAAGCGAAGTTTGGTTGGCGACATTGAATTGGATTATTGGCAAACGCTGATTGACATTAATCTGACCACTATGATGTTGGTGACCAAAGAAATCATTCCTTATCTGAAC
>JBBSDG010000049.1:0-16276 GCA_038249635.1 Bacteroidales bacterium
ATTATACCTCTTATGATAGATGATCATATTGTTTTTATAACCCTCAATTGCAGCCTCTACCTGTGTTTTACGATGAACCGGATCATAGGTAGCCCAATGGACAAATCGGGCGGAACAAGCCAGCTCCTGGATTTCGACATCATTTAATGTGGGATTCAGGTAATCCATCAGCGCCTGGTTTGATGTATCATTTTCAAGCTGCTTAAGCACACCATTTCCACTGTTGAGAAAAATTCTTTTATCCTTTATTAAAAGCTTTGAGAAATACTCACCGGCGCTAGGCAGGGCAAGCAATTTCTTAAATAGCCTCACAAAATCGCCGTTAGGAACGTGTGCACCATACTGCATGAAACTAAATGTAAATTTTGCCGTATCATACGTATTGAGGCAGGTAAATGAGCCCTTACTTTCGCCCTGTGAAGTTGGATGGATAAAATATGCCCAGAACCCGTATTCCGCAGCACTTTTGGCAGGATCATAAACCAGGCCCGGACTTATCTGGGTGTTTATCAATCCAAAGTTAGCACCGTATTTAGTGCGTTTACCAACAATAAATTTTGGCTGTGTGCTGCCATTCAACTGTGCAAAATGAACGGTTTGTTTGTTCAGGACTTCACTTGTAAGAGAAAAATCGTAAGGCATAGCAATGAAATTTAAGGTTTATTGATACGAATTAAACCCCAATCAATTTGTCATGCTGATGTTCCGCCAGATAAACTGAATGAAATCAGTACTATAACAACTGATTTGCTTTTTTGCTTTTAAAAGTCCGGTTATTTAATATCCTGAACCCGCCGTTAATATAAAAATCTATCCTATTATCTTTTTTCAAATTCCCTAAAATCCTGCACCGGGCATTCCTGTATATCAACCTTTTCGACCCAGGCATGGGATGGGCCTTCCTGGCAAAAACGGATAAACAGCTGCAACTGCTCGGTTTCACCTTCGGCCTCCACATAAACAATTCCATTCGGATGATTTTTGACAAAACCGCTGATTCCGAGCGAATCCGCTTTCAGTTTTACAAAATAGCGAAACCCAACGCCTTGCACACGGCCATGAATAGTGAGGATTGCTGCTTGTTTCATGTTTAAAATATTTCTGATTTGGAATGTCGGATGTTGGAATTGTTTCTGACACTGAGCGATGGTTGGTGAGCGCAGCCGAACCAAGCCGAAGTTTCGGATTGCGGATTCCAGTGAAACCAATATGTTTTAAAAATCTTTTTTTAGTGAATCCAGCCTGGCATTCAAGTCCATGAGTGAAATCTCTTCAAAATTATCAAGTTTTTCAACAATGTTACTAATCGTAGTCTTTTTTGTTGAAATGAAAGTTTTATTTCCAAGTTTCAGAATTCCACCAATTGTTACACGCTCACCTTTGGGAACCTGGTTGAAGACATATTTTCCTGACCTCAAACTGCCTGTAAGAACTGAATTTGATTTTTCAAAAATCATAAATGTTGAAATATCGCCTTTTACGTTTACGCTCAAATTATAGGTTGTTAACGGAATATTCTGATAAACAAATCTATCGCAATTAATCCAACCAAGTTTAAGAGTACTAAAAATGTAACGACTTAATTTGTTGACATCTGAAGTCTTAAAAGTTGAATCGTTGTATGATATGCCTTCCCCATTATTGTTGCAATCACAGTCACTACTCAACTTGAAGTAAATTGGAAAATTATAAAGTACGGAAACTTTCTTTCCGTTTTGCCTTCCCGGATTCCATTTTGGTGACTCACTTATAACTCTGAGAGCTTCGGCATCCAGGCTTGGATGAACTCCTCTCAGAATGCTGGGATTTCGTACAACTCCCGAAGCATCTACTGTAAAGCCTACGTAAACTATACCACAAATACCTTTATCAGTAGCTTCTGGAGGGTATTTTATGTTAGCTTCAGCATAGCTATTGAAATCTTTATAAAGTGCCGAACTAAATGTGGGCATTTCTTCAACAATCACATATGCATAAGCTTTATCAGTTTGAACCTGGTTTTCGGCTAATTCCCAAATAATTTCTTTGTCAGGATTCTCTTTTCCATAAAAGAGACTCATACCATCATCTTTTGGATTGGTATTCCGAAATCCCAGTACAATAGGAATTTCAGGGTTTATGGTACATGTCTCACCATTCTGAACAATTTGAAGGTTTATCATTCCTCTGGTTTCAAGTATTTCAGTTTCAGTCCGGGTCGAAAGATGATTTAACAAAATATCGGAAATAGAATAATATTCTTTAAGAATAATCTCAGACAAATTTCTGCTCTTGCCTCCGTGAGACAGTATTGAACCTGCAGGAATCCGAACAATAGTTCCTTTTCTGCCATAAACGGTCGTATCCCTGGAATTATCTATACTAAAAAACTGCTCATCTTTTTCTGACTTTTCCTTATGCTTTGAAAACACGAAAATATCAGCATGCCTGTCTGATGAATCAGGTCTGGAGTCAATTACATCTGATTCTCCTTTCCAACAGATTTGTATAACCCGTGGATTAACGCTGTTCATAACAAGCCAATTCTTAATGCTCTCAGTCCTCTTTTTTGATAATTCCATATTATAGCTAACGGTTCCAATTGTGTCAGCATAACCAATAATCAAAATGGAATCACAATATTGAAATCGCATTAATTTGTTTTTCAAAATCATCTCAGAAGATTCTGAAATTGAATATTGATTCAGGCCAAAATTAATTCTCAGGTCCTGACTAAAAGCCACCGCACAAAGTAAAAAAAGACTTATGGTTAAAAAGAAAGACTGTTTCATCATGCAAATTTTATAGATTCATGAATAGCAGATTCAATCACAATTAAATTTCCATAAAACATATCAAAATAAATCAGAAATAGAATACTCTTTTTTTTCAATGTGGCTAATCCAATACTTCTAAATATCTGTATAACCCTGGCATTCATTTTATCACTTAGCTACAACTTTCCGTTTATTCCCCTAGCCTCCTCGTTATAAGCTGTTCAACAACCGAAAATAATTTCTGCGGCGAAACGGTGCGCCATGGAAGGTTATCAAACTGTCCGCCCATGGCCATATAATAATCGAGATGCCCGGCTTCGAGTTCCTGTTTTACATGTCCGCGGAAATTAAGGCACACAATCCATCCGTCTTCCAGCTCATCGAACCATTCCTGGTAGTAATCGTCGTCGGAATAATGAAAATTCAATATATTCTCGCCAATCAGGATAAATTTCCGGATACCTTTTTCGAGAAGTGATTCTATTACATTGCGATACAAAAACATGATATCGTTATACAGGCAATCGTTCCATTCCCCAATCATCTCAATGATACAAAAAGCATCGTCGTAATCAGCATACAACAATTTCACATACAGCGTTTCAGATCCTATATAATCCCACTGCGGGTGAAGGAGATAATTGTAAACTTTTCCGGTGAATTCAAACTCACTGTATTCCCGGCCATAAAAAGGCGAGCGTTCATCTTCCGACGCTAAATAAAGGCTTTGCCAGTTGTAATATGGTTCAATATCGTGCATTAATTTTTATATCGTTTAACCATCAGCCAACATAAACACTTAATTTCAAATGAAAAAACCTTTCAGAAGTTTAAAAGTTCGAAATGAATTTATAAAAATGAAGGCGTTTTTAGTATATCCTAGTTTTGAGTGTTAAAATCAGATATCCACATTCCTAAGTACCCCGAAAGTTTTTTAATTCCAGCTTCTCACTTAACTGCCGGAGTAATAGCTGAGGATCGTGTAACTGAATACGCCGCGAAATAGCCGATAGCCCCGTTACTGATATTTCCTTTCACATTGGCCGGAGGTCCGCTGAACAATGGATTTGAACCCCTAAGCTCAACCTGGGCATCCGTTACAAAATCAAAGTATCCTTTGCCAATGCCATTTACAGTAACCGTAATAATATCACCTTCTTTCAGACCTTGATCGGGTGAACCCTGGTCGAGGAATCCGATCCCGATACCGTTGGTATAATTTCCATTTAATAACTTATCGTCGGTTACAAACCATTCTGACAGCGAATCGGTAAGCATCTGACTGTTTCTTGAAATCATAAACCGGTAAAAATCAACGGTCGGTGGTTCCAAAACATAGCATTTTACTTCCCAAATCCCATTTTTCGACCATTCGGGATGAAACAGCAAACTGATAGAATCCAGTTTAGTTACCTGATTAAGTTTCGAGGACGCAGTGTAATCAGAAAATCCGCCAATTGGGCTCGCAAGTTTTATATTCAGAGTATATGTGTGACCGTTAATCCCATGAACAGATGGCTCAGTATTGTAAACTCCGGGACTGGTTTCTTTGAGATTAAATGTGAGCGTTCCATCGGTAATGCTCACGGTTGCGCCTGTTACCTTTGGTGATGGCTGGTTATAATAGTAGCTCGAAGTTGTGCTGAGTAATACTGTTTGTGCTATTGTATCCGTTGAAATTGAACCATCGACCACCAGCCTGACAAAGCTCGAATCCAATTTTATATCGATCTTCTCTGTACAAGAAACTGCCAGTGCCGATATCAGAAGAATTGTTATGAGTGATTTTATGTATTTCATTTTTTTGATCAGGAGTTAGAGATTTGGGGTTGGGTTTTCGGTTGACATCTGTGGTGTGGTGTTATTCCATGGGCTGCACCCATCGTTGATTTTCCATGGGCTGCACCCATGGTTGACTGATGGCGCCCTTGCAGGGCTTAAAACTATTCAAACATTTCAAACTCTTCAAACTCTTCAAACTCTTCAAACTTTTTAAACTCTTCAAACTTTTCAAACATTATCAAAACTTAAAATTGTATGTCACTGCCGGAATTATAGCAAACAAATATGTCTTCTCAGCATAGGTAATATTCGGATCCTTAGCATCGGTTGTAAAGTTAATTGCCCAGGCATTATGCCTGTTGTATGCATTGTAAACGGAAAAGTTCCATTCACCGTGCCATTTTTTGCCCGGCTTTTCTTTTCCCTTAAGTGTCACGGACAAATCAAGGCGATGATAATCGGGCATACGGTAAGCATTGCGGTTCGAATAAATGGGAATAATTTCACCCCCAATCGCAGCTCTTCCTGTTGGGAGAGTAATCGGAAGACCAGTTGCATAAACCCAGGTTACCGATGCGGATACGCGGTTTGAGAAATCATAATTGGCAACAATACTGATTGAATTTGGTTTATCGTAGGGAGCAGGGTACTTATCGCCACCAGTAATATCTGGATCTGGAATCATACGGAATGCCCTTGAATAGGTGTAGCTGATCCAGCCCGTGAGTTTGCCATCGTTTTTGCGTATCATAGTTTCAACGCCATAGGAATATCCGGTACCAATCCTTAATTCACCTTCAATGTACTGATTAAGCAGCAACTGCGCATGATCGCGAAAATCGATCACATTCCGCAGATCCTTATAATAAACCTCTGCAGAGACTTCGTACATGTTGTTTTTCAGATTCCGGAAATAGCCCAGGGCAAACTGGTCGCACATCTGTGGTTTCACATTGGGAGTTGCAGGGAACCATATATCCAGCGGTGTTCCGGCTGTTGAATTCTGAGCCAGGGTAATATATTGTGCAGTATGCGAATAACTGCCTTTCACCGACGATATTGGGTTTAGCAGGTAAGTGAAGGCAACCCTGGGTTCCAAATTGGAATAGGTGTGAAATAAATCACCTTTTGCATAAACAGTGCTATCAACAGGAATGTGATTTGCATCAAAATTATAGTATGTTCCCGATCCTACATTCTGAAACATAGCAAACCGAAGCCCGTATTTAACCGTGAAATTTTCAGTGATTTTATATTCATCCGAAGCATACAGGCTATGTTCATATGCATATTGCGTGGGCAGAATAAATTCGGTAAATGCAGTTTCGGATCCAGACCCGCCGGCTGAACCGGGATAAAACTCATGGTACATGGTGGTTCCACCATATTTAAGGGTATGCTTTGCAGAAAGATAATGCGTAAAATCGAAACGTGCCGAATATTCCCGCATTCTCGAAGTCCATTTAAATGATGTGGCTTCGCCTTCGGGAGTTCCTAACCCGTAATTGTAGTTTGAAAATATCAGGCTGAGGTTAAAGAAAAGCTTCCTGGTAAATAGATGGTTCCAGCGGGCCGAAGCTGTCTGGTTTCCATATTCCAGCCCGGCAAACTCATTCTTGAATGTATCTTTCCCTGCATATCCCGAAAAGTAAAGCCGGTTGCTTTCATTTATTACATGCGAAAGCTTCAGGTTAAAATCGTAAAAATACAACTTGCTTTTCCTCACATTCTCGTCCTTGGCCAAAGGCAGAAATAAGTCGGCATAGGTGCGTCGTGCCGAAACCAGGAATGTTGTGCGATCCTTAACAATAGGCCCTTCGAGCGTTAGTTTACTCGAAACAGTCCCAACACTGCCGGTCATGCTGAATTTCTTGGAATTGCCGTCTTTCATCCTCACATCAAGCAGTGACGAAAGCCTTCCTCCATAAGCCGCCGGGATATCGCCTTTGTACAAGGTAACATCCTTTACGGCATCGTTATTGAACACCGAGAAGAACCCCAAAAGATGAGACGCATTAAATATGGTGGCTTCATCGAGCAAGATAAGGTTCTGATCCGCGCTGCCACCACGCACACTGAACCCTGTTGAACCTTCGCTGGTGGACTGAACTCCCGGCAGAAGCATTAATACTTTCACAATATCAATTTCGCCTAACAGAGCAGGAACTTTCCTGATGGTTTTACTGTCCATCTTCACCATGCTCATTTCGGCCGAACGCACATTCTGATCCGTACGTTTACCGGTAATCACAACCTCACCCAATTGCATCTGCAACATTTCAAGATTGATATCGAGGGTGGTGTTTTTATCCATCTCAATAGCTTTTTCCTGGGTAACAAACCCTACATAGGTATAGCGTATTGTATATTTCCCGGGTTTGAAACCAAGGGAATAAAAACCATACAAATTGGTAACAGCGCCGGTTTTTGTATCAGTACAATATACGGTAACTCCTGTAAGTACTTCACCATTCGACTGATCGCGAACATATCCGCTAAGGGTAACTTTACCCTGGTCGGACTCACCGGAAGTTGCAGCAAAGGCAGGCTGGAAAAACAGAATAAAAAAACCTGAAATCACTATAAATGTAAGTATTTTCCCCATCGACTGTTAAGCTGTGTGATAATGTATTAGTGATAAAAGATAAACGGACTTTTAGCTGAAATGTTTTTAACACATTGTTGCCAACTTAAAATGAAGATTAATTTCAACATTAAACGGAAGTCTGGCAATCATAAAGAATTCAGCATTTACATGATGCCAATATGCAAAAGACATTACTATTTTGTTGAGGTTGGGAACAAAACGAAAAACTTGTTGTTTTACCTGAATGCAGCCATCAGCAGATTGATATCCTGGAATGGAAGATGGAACGACTCGCTCAGGTATTTATTGGTTGAAATCCCGTTAAAAAGATAAACGCCTTGCCGCACTCCATAATCGGAATGTAAAACCTTTTCGACGCCGCCCTCTTCACCGAAGCGTAATATAATGGGCGACAGGAAATTGCTCAGTGCATACGAAGCAGTATGAGGAACTTTTGAAGCGATATTCGGTACACAATAGTGGGTTACACCGTATTTCTTAAAAACCGGATTGCGGTGATCGGTAACTTCGGATGTTTCGAAACAGCCGCCCTGATCGATACTTACATCAATAATTACAGCTCCCGATTTCATCTGCTGCACCATATCCTCGGTTACAACTACAGGAGTGCGTCCGTATGCTGTGTGAATAGCACCAATAACCACATCAGCCGACCGAAGTGCATTCAGCAATACACGTGGCTGTATCATCGAAGTGTAAACCCTGGTATTCAGGTTATTCTGCAGGCGGCGTAGTTTATAAACTGAGTTGTCGAAAATTTTCACAAAAGCACCCATGCCTAATGCGGCTCTGGTTGCATATTCGCCAACCGTACCGGCACCAAGTATAACAACTTCGGTAGGCGAAATACCCGAGAACCCGCCAAGCATTTTACCCCGGCCATATTCGGGATTGCTCATATATTCGGCAGCAACCAGCATGGAAGTATTGCCGGCTATTTCGCTCATGGCACGTATCATCGGGAATGTACCGGCCTTATCCTGAACATACTCAAAAGCCACTGCGGTAATACGTTTTATCAGCAAACGCCTGAAATACTCCTCGTTTATTGCCGATGTATGTATGGACGAAATAACGGTTTGTTTATTTCCCATCATTTCAATTTCCTCGAGGGTAGGAGGCGCAATTTTAAGTAAAATATCGGCAGTAAAAATCTTGCGGGTATCATAAACTATTTCGGCACCCATTTCGGAATATTCGGAATCCGCAAAATGGGCGGCTTTGCCGGCATCAGCCTCAATAAGTACCTGATGGCCGTGATGAACCAGCAAGCTAACGGCATCAGGATCAAGTGGAATTCGGTTTTCCGAAAACGCACTTTCCTTTGGAACGCCTATTACAAGGTTTTTCTGTCCGCGTTTCACTTCCAGCCGTTCCTCCTGGGGAATCAGTTGCCCTGAATGAAATACGCCTGAATAGTTATTTTGTACCATAACTGTATCTTTTCAAAAAATCAGAAAGTAATAGTGCGAATGCTGCCATCCGGCGAAACCACAATATCAACATGCACCGTTTCTTCAGGTAACAAATTTACGATTTTTTCGGGCCATTCCAGCAAACAGTAATTTCCGCTGTAAAAGTAGTCTTCATAACCGATTTCAAGCATTTCGGTCCAGGCTTTAATACGGTAAAGGTCGAAATGATAAAGGATACCGGAATCTTCGGTAACGTATTCATTTATAATTGCAAAAGTCGGACTGCTAACGGTATCCGCTACTTTAAGGTATTCGCATATGGTTTTGATAAAGGTAGTTTTGCCGGCGCCCATTTCGCCATGGAAAGCAAAAATCCTTTTGCCTTTATGATATTCTATAAGCCTTGCGGCGATGGGATGTAATTCATCCGGTGATTTACAGGTGTATATTTTGGCCATAAGCAAGTGTAAATTTAAACCGGATTTGGAAAGATGAGCTTGTCTTTTGAGCACAAGGTTGGAAATGTGATGATCTTTATGTCGGAAGATTTTCACATCCCGCTCTCATCTTTCCCGTTACCGGATTTAATTTAATATCATTTGTTCATTTCTGTTTTTATATCCAGGCTTAACCGGCTATTTCGCTTTCATATAAATAAAAGGGATCATAATTTCCTCCATCGAAATGCCACCGTGCTGAATGGTATCGCGGTAATACGACACATAATGGTTATAATTATTGGGATAAGCGAAAAAATCGACGCCACGGCAGAAAAGATAAGCGGTACTTACATTGGTGCGGGGAAGAAATGCTTCGGCCGGATTTTTGACTTCGAAAACTTCATTCTTATTGTAATTCAGACTTTTCCCGTTTTTGTAACGGAGATTGGTATTGGTAGCGCGGTCGCCGATAACTTTCACCGGATTGCCAACTCTCACTGAACCGTGGTCTGTTGTGATAATAAGAGGTATCTTTTTTGCTGCAAGAAATTTAATAATGTCGAGCAAAGGTGAATGCTCAAACCAGCTAACCGTTAAAGAACGATATGCGGCTTCATCGTCGGCCAGTTCGCGTATTACTTCCATTTCGGTGCGGGCATGCGAGAGCATATCCACAAAATTATAGACAATTACATTAAAACGGTTGTCCATCAGGTTTGGAAGTGTATCCACCAACTTACGTCCTGCATTGAGACTCAGAATTTTTGTGTAGGAATATTTAACATCGTGACCGAATCGCTTCATATTTTCACCCAACAGCTCGCCTTCAAACTGGTTTTTGCTGCCTTCTTCATCTTCATCAATCCAATACTTTGGATATTTTTTTATGATTTCGGTTGGCATAAGCCCCGAAAACAATGCGTTACGGGCATACTGCGTGGTTGATGGTAAAATGCTGTAATACAATTCGTCGCGCTCAACACGGTAGTATTCCTCAAAAATCGGCTGAAGCATTTTCCACTGATCGTAACGAAGATTATCTATAAGGATGAGGAACATGGAAGAATTTTCCTTAATCAAAGGAAAAACCTTTTCGCGCAGTAATGTATGCGATTGCACAGGTTTATCGGCACTGCGGCCATTCAGCCAGTCGAGGTAATTGCGTTCAACATATTTACAAAAAACCTGGTTGGCTTCGTCTTTCTGCGAACGCATGATATCAACAATGCTTTGATCCTGTGCTTTTTCGAGTTCGAGTTCCCAGTAAACAAGTTTTTTATATATTTCAATCCATTCGTTAAAATCGAGCCGGTTGCTGATCTCCATGCCAATGTTACGAAACTGCATCTGGTAAGCATGAGTGGTTTTTTCACTCACCAGCCGCTTATTATCGAGATTTTTCTTCACGCTAAGCAGTATCTGCTTCGGATTAACCGGTTTAATGAGGTAATCGGAAATGCTTGCACCAATGGCATCTTCCATAATATGCTCCTCTTCACTTTTAGTGATCATAACCACGGGTAAGTTAGGATAGCTGGCTTTGATGATTGACAGAGTTTCAATGCCTGATAACCCTGGCATATTCTCGTCGAGGAAAACGATATCCACAGTTTTGGCTTTCAACACATCAATCGCTTCGTCACCATTATTGGTGGTAAGCACTTCATATCCTTTGTCCTTCAGAAACATGATATGAGGTTTCAAAAGATCAATTTCGTCGTCGGCCCACAATATTACTCCGTTTTCCATTTTTATTTAATTATCAATAAATTATATAACAATCAGTAAAGGCATTTGTTATCTTTGCAGAAATGGCAGGTAAATTACGGATTTCAGTTTTTCGAACTGCTTTCTGATACAGACTAAGTAATGCTGTTTTCGTCTGTTTTATTGTGTCAATTGCTTAATTAACCTGACTTTTATACAAATTTAACATAATAGTGTGTCAACTGCTCCCGCCTTTAAAAGAAAAATTATAAACGATCCTCTTTATGGATTCATCACCATTGCCGACAAGCTTGTTTTTGATGTAATTGAGCATCCTTATTTTCAGCGGTTGCGAAGGATAGAGCAATTGGGACTTGCGTCGATGGTATATCCGGGAGCTTTGCATACACGTTTCCATCATGCTCTCGGGGCAATGCACCTGATGAGCCAGGCCATAGAAACCCTCCGTTCGAAAGGATTTGAGATATCGCAGGCAGAGGCGCAGGGAGCAACTTTGGCTATTTTATTGCACGACATAGGTCACGGTCCTTTTTCACATGCCCTCGAACATCATATTGTTCTGGGAATATCGCATGAGGAAATAACCCTGATGTTTATGAAACATCTGAATGTCGAATTTGGAAACCAACTGGAAATGGCCATTGCCATTTTCGAAAACTCCTATCCACGTAAATTTCTTCATCAGTTAGTTTCGGGTCAACTTGATGTTGACAGGCTCGATTACCTTATGCGCGATAGTTTCTACACCGGTGTAAGCGAAGGAGTTATCAGCACCGACCGTATCCTTAAAATGCTTACTGTGGATGATGATGAGCTGGCCGTGGAACTGAAAGGCATTTATTCCATCGAAAAATTTATCGTTGCCCGAAGGCTTATGTATTGGCAGGTTTACTATCACAAAACAGTACTTGCTGTTGAATATATGCTCATCAGCATACTGAACAGGGCGAGAGTACTGGCTACCGGAGGCGAGGAAATAACGGCTTCGTCAGCTTTGATTTTTTTCCTCAGTAAGCAAATCGAAAAAAAACAATTTTTATCTTCCCCTTCACTTCTTTCCATTTTTGCTACCCTCGACGATTACGACATTTACAGTGCAATCAAGGAATGGTCGTTACACCGCGATGCTATCCTGAGTTTATTATGCAAATCACTATTAAACAGGAATCTTTTCAGGGTTGTGATTACCTCAGCACCTTTAACCGACGACAGAACGAGGGAAATCAGGAACAGGATCACAGAAAAACTAAAGTTAAACGGCGAAGAATACAGTTACTTTTCAGGGCAGGGCGAAATTTCGAACAGTGCCTACGATCCTAACAACGACCGCATCACAATTGTTGATAAAAACGGTGAGCGATGGGATATTTCGGGCTTATCAGAACAACTGAATATTGCCATTTACAATAAAACTGTTTCAAAGTTTTTCACCTACTTCCCCAAATGGGCCGATAAGTAGCAACACATGTTAAATAGATGTTATAAACATGTGAATTTCATGTCAATAAAAATATCTATATTTGCAAACTTTTTAAACCAACTGGAAGTTAACATAATTGATCCTGATGGAATTTACTGCAAAAGACATCGCCGACCTTGTAGGTGGCAAAATTGACGGAAACCCCGACATAAAAGTAAACCGTTTAGCAAGGATCGAAGATGGCGAACCTGAGGCATTAAGTTTTCTGGCTAATCCCAAGTATTACCCATTTATTTATACTACCAAATCATCTATAGTTCTGGTTCAGAGCGACTTTGAAGCTGAGCAGGAACTTTCGTGTACACTCATTCGTGTTGCCGATCCATATATTGCTTTTGCCAACCTGCTGGAGATTTACGATAAGATGCGGAAAGGCAAAACCGGCATTTCATCATTGTCGTCAATTTCAAAATCGGCAAAAATTGGCAACAATGCTTATATTGGTGATTTTGTAGTTATAAGCGACAATGTAGTTATTGGTGATGATGTAAAGATATTCCCGCAAAGCTATTTGGGCGAAAATGTTAAAATAGGATCAGGAACTACCCTTTATCCCGGTGTTATTATCTATTACGATTGCACTATAGGGAACGAATGCAACATTCACGGCGGTTCGGTAATTGGTGCCGACGGATTTGGCTTTGCACCACAGAGCGATAACAACTATAAGAAAGTTGCCCAGATCGGGAATGTTGTTATTGAAGATAATGTTGAAATCGGGGCAAATACCACTATCGACCGCGCCACTCTGGGTTCAACCATTATACGCCGCGGTGTTAAACTCGATAACCTTATACAGGTTGGCCATAATGTTGAAATTGGTGAGAATACAGTAATTGCTGCGCAAACCGGCATTGCAGGATCTACTAAGCTTGGTAAAAACATGATGGTAGGAGGACAAGTTGGCTTTGCAGGTCATCTGGTAATTGCCGACGATGTTAAAATCGGGGCACAGGCAGGCTTAGGCGGCAGCGTTACCAAACCCGGAAGTGTGCTTCTGGGCGCACCTGCTATTGATATCAGCAGGTTTCGCAGGATTATTGCCATTTTCAATAACCTTGATAAGTTATATTACCGGATCGGAGATCTCGAAAAAACGATAAAACAATTACAAGCTGAAAAAGTTACTGACGAAAAAAACAGCTAAGTATTACATGTTTACTATTACAGCATATGTTCGATAAACAACGTACCATAAAAGAGCCTGTTACCATACAAGGCTCCGGATTACATACAGGCAAGCAGGTTACTTTAACGTTCAAACCAGCCCCGGCTGACCATGGCATTAAATTCTGCCGTGTAGATCTTGAGGGAAAACCCGTAATTAATGCGATAGCGGATTATGTTGTTGACACATCACGCGGAACAACCATTGAACATGAAGGAGTAAGGCTTGTTACCATCGAGCATGTACTTGCATCGGTTGCCGGCCTTGGAATCGACAATATACTGGTTGAGGTTGACAATGAGGAAATGCCCATAATGGACGGTAGCGCACGATTCTTTGTGGCTGCCCTTGATACTGCTGGCATTATTGAACTGGATGCTGTGCGCGAATACTTCGAGTTCAGGAACACCCTTACACTTACCGATGCAAAGCGAAAAAGCGAAATGGTACTTGTACCAGACGATAATTTCAGGCTCTCAGTGATGATTGATTTTGAAACACGCATCCTGGGTACTCAATATGCTTCCATCGCCGATATTGAGGATTTCAGGAATGAAATTGCCGATTGCCGCACGTTTGTATTTTTGCACGATCTTGAATTCCTTATCAACAACAACCTTATCAAGGGTGGCGATGTAAGTAATGCTATCGTTTTTGTTGAACGTCTGCTCAGTCAAGCCGAACTTGACAGCCTGGCCAAGCATTTTAACAAACCCAAAATTACTGTTCTCAAAGAAGGCATTTTAAATAACCTTGAGCTTCGTTTTCATAACGAACCTGCCAGGCATAAACTGCTGGATGTTATCGGCGATTTGGCTTTGGTTGGGATGCCGATTAAAGGTCATGTAATTGCCACTCGACCCGGCCACCTGGTGAACACCAATTTTGCAAAACTCATACGCGAACATATAAAAAATGCTCCTAAAGGGCCTAAAATTGACCTGAACAAAAAACCTGTTTACGATATCAATGACATAAAAAAAATATTACCACACCGTCCACCTTTCCTCCTGGTTGATAAAATCATGGAAATTAATGACAAACAGGTAATAGGTGTAAAAAACGTTACTATGAATGAAGCGTTTTTTGTAGGTCATTTCCCAAATGAGCCGGTTATGCCCGGAGTACTGCAAGTTGAAGCCATGGCTCAGACAGGCGGAATATTTGTTCTGCATTCATTGCCTGATCCCGAAAACTATATAACGTATTTCCTGAAAATGGAAGCCGTTAAATTCAGGCAGAAAGTTGTTCCCGGCGATACCCTGGTATTTGTACTCGAAATGATTTCGCCCGTGCGCCGTGGTATTTGCCATATGCGCGGAACAGCTTGGGTGGGTGACAAAATTGTTACCGAAGCTGAGTTGATGGCACAGATAGTAAAAAGAAAATAAGAATGCCTGGTGCTCGGGGCAAAGTGCCTTGTGCATTTGCCTGGTAGCATGTTCCGGAACTCAAAACTTCTCAAAAGCGAAACTCGTCAAACCCGAAACTCGTCAAACCCGAAACTCTTCACACCCGAAACTCTTCACACCCGAAACCCTTCAAACCCGAAACCCCACAAACCCATGAACCAACCCCTAGCATACGTACATCCGCAAGCAAATGTTGCCAAAAATGTGGTAATTGAGCCGTTTGTAAACATCGAAAAAAATGTTGAGATCGGCGAAGGCACCTGGATTGGTTCCAATGTTACTATAATGGAAGGTGCGCGTATCGGAAAAAACTGCCGCATATTTCCGGGTGCCGTAATATCAGCTATTCCGCAGGATCTGAAATATGCAGGTGAAAATTCAATAGTCAGAATCGGCGACAATACCACCATCAGAGAATTTGTAACGGTTAACCGGGGTACCAAGGCTATGATGGAAACAGTGATAGGGAATAACTGCCTTATCATGGCTTATGCCCATATAGCTCATGATTGTATTGTAGGTAATAATTGCATCCTGGCTAACGCCGCTACTCTTGCTGGTCATATAACGGTTGACGATTATGCAATTATCGGCGGGCTTACAGCAGTCCATCAATTTGTTTCTATTGGCCAGCACACCATGATTTCGGGAGGATCGCTGGTGCGTAAAGATGTACCTCCTTTCACCAAAGCTGCCCGCGAACCGGTTTCGTACGTTGGAATAAACTCAGTTGGTATGCGTCGCAGAGGATTCTCGAACGAAAAAATCAATGAAATCCAGGATATTTACCGCATTATATTCCTTAGCGGATACAATGTTAGCCGTGCCGTCGAAATTGTGGAAACCACTATGCACCCTACTGTTGAAAGAGATGATATCCTTTCGTTTATTGGCCGATCAACAAGAGGTATAATGAAGGGCTATTCAAAATCAAGAGAATAAAACTCAACGTTTGAGATTGAAAGCTTGAAACCAGATAACAGGTTTGATTGCCGGTAAAAATACGTTTTGCCACCGGTAAAAAATATTGGATTTCCATTGCATCCATCACTTTATAACACAATTTTTACAGTTTTTTTTGAGACCCAATTCCTAAATTCCTGAACTAAAAAATCCATGCATATCACGCTGAGTAAAATAAGCAGAAAGTTTAATTACGAATGGATATTCAGGGATGTGGACTTCAAATTTGAGCAAGGAAATGCGTATGCAATTCTTGGTTCCAATGGGTCGGGCAAATCAACACTACTGCAGATTATCTCTGGGCATCTTCATCCTTCGGGAGGTGCAATAACATACAGCCATAATAACAAAGAAATTCCGGTTGACGACTTCTTCAGGCACGTAACTTTCAGCGGCCCGTATCTGGAACTTATCGAAGAATTTACATTGGAGGAAATGCTCACTTTTCACAGCCATTTCCGTAAATTCAGGAATAGTATGGACGTAAACGCTGTGATGGAAGCCACCGGACTTATCCGCAACCG
>JBBSDG010000050.1:0-16081 GCA_038249635.1 Bacteroidales bacterium
CTGGTGGAGTTTTATCATTGGCAGGCGGTACTTCATTTTCATCCCCAATTATTTGCGGAATCACAGCTTGTCTGTGGCAGGCAAACCCACACTTGAACAATATGCAAATCATCGAAGCAATTAAAACCACTGCAAGCCAGGTTAGCCAACCTGATTCATTGCTTGGCTATGGAATTCCTGATTACAGTCTGGCACTACAAATCCTTTCAGTTCATTCGGATGTTGTGGCAAAATCCCTTATTATATATCCGAATCCTGTAAACGACCATGTAACAATTGGTTTTCCGGTTTCAATTCAAGGAAAGTACAGTTTCGAAATTATCAATCTGCAAGGCAAGGTAATTTATTCCATGCAACATGATGTGGGATCAGCCCTTAGTTTTCAAATCAATGATATAAAGGACATCCCTTCCGGAATGTATTTTCTGAAGTTATCGAATGGGTTGCTGTCCTTTTCAGGAAAGATTATCAAAATATAGTAACCAGTAATAATTGATTTTTATCCTGGTTGATTGAGCCACTATTTCAGTATTTCAATTTTTCGGCCGGTACATCGGAGATATCCTGATATTTAAATTTTGCCCGGATTGAAATATTCCAAAACTGAGATTAACAGATTTTGTTCGTACAAAAAAAAATGGTATTAACCTCTGATGTGAAACCATCCCACAATTCCAGCCTTACACTTTTAATTATACATTTCAGCTACATGTATATTGATTTAGTAACAAACAGAAATTCTTCTTTAAACATTTAAATCACAGTTATTTGGAACGATATTGATAATTTTTAACCTCTTTAGAATTTTAAAAATGATATTATATTCATAAATACCCGTGAAATTCAAGCTATAAATGAGTTTAAGTATATGCATTTTATAAGTTACCGACTAAGATTTCAGATTATGAGATAGTTGGCTTATCAAACCCGAAACTCAAATTCCTGAAAGAGTAGGAGCAAAGTATTTTCAGATATTTTGCCAATTCAATTCTTGAATGTTTACATTTCTACATTTCCTTTAATTTACATCTGTACACTTTAATGATACAAATATGAATCCCTAATAATTTACAAAAGTAAATTGATAAAATACAAATGTAAATATTCTATTGAAGTATACATAATCGGTTTAATAATAGGATAATATACAAATGTAAATAAATAGTAACAAATGTAACAGTTTACAAATCTCAAAATTAGAATTTTTATAATTTTATTAATCATATATAGTATTATGAATCAGTATAATATGTTAATTATATAAATTAATACTATAAGTAAATTAACTTCTATATCCGTAGAATGAAAAAGTCATTTTTAGTATCTATAATACTTATTACTAATAATATATGAGTGCTATTAAAAGTTATAAGTTATACGTAAACAAGTGAAATAACAAAATTTTTATTCCTGATTTTATTATTTACATAATTGAAAACTTAATATTACATTTGTGGTCAGTTTACAAAACTATAGTTTACAAATGAAGGACAGGATCAGTTTACTTATCAAAGCCAAGAATCTGACAGCCGCTCAGTTTGCAGATGAAATCGGTGTGCAGAAATCAAGCATATCGCACATACTCTCAGGCAGGAATAATGCAAGTCTCGATTTTATTCAGAAAATTCTGTTATGCTATCCCGAAGTTAGCATGGAGTGGATTTTATTTGGAAAAGGACCAATTTTCAGAGGTGCTGAATCATCCGTCAACGTCAATAATGACGTACATTTAAATGCTGTTCACCCGCATGAATTGCCTCCTGTGGATCTGTTTTCTGATCTCACTACGGATAAGCCTGCGGTTTTTCGCACTGAAAACGACTTGATGTCGCCATCCGAACAGGAAAAAAATACGACACATGAAGACCTCGAAAATCAATTCCTGAAACCGGAGAAAGAAAGTACTGAAAATAAACCGGAGATAAAAAGCGGGATACCGGAAATTAAAATATTACGTCCTGAAAATAAAAATAACTCCACGAAATCAATATTGAAGATCGTGGAGTTTTATTCGGATAATACCTACAGGGAATATTTTCCCGGATAATTAATGCCTGTCGAAATGCGAAAAGTAGAAATTAGCTTCGATTTGTGCATTTTCGTCGCTATCGGAACCGTGAACGGCATTTCGCTCAATCGACGACGCAAATAACTTGCGTATGGTTCCGTCTGCTGCATCAGCAGGATTGGTTGAACCTATCAGTTTACGGAAATCTTCGACCGCATTTTCCTTCTCCAGGATAGCGGCTACAATAGGACCTGATGACATGAATGTAACTAAACCATTAAAAAAAGGTCTTTCTTTATGAACAGCATAAAAAGCTTCGGCATCTTCCTTATGAAGTTGTGTAAGCTTTAAAGCCTTGATTTTAAATCCGTTTTCAGTAATTTTTTGAAGAATATTACCTGTGTTTCCTGCTTCAAAAGCATCAGGTTTGATCATTGTAAATGTAATTTTTCCAGACATAGTGCTTAAAATTTATGGTGCTGCAAAAGTAAGTTTTAAATTGTCGCAACCTTACTAACCTAATGTTTAAATTGGTAATTTTGCAAAAAAAATAATCCAATACAAAAAAAGTATCTTGAGCATTTTTGATTCTTCAATTTCCTATTTGAAACAACTCCTTGACGAGAAGACGGATGTGCTTATTACCACGCATTATAATCCCGATGGCGATGCGATAGGTTCCTCCCTGGCTTTATATCATTTTCTTTTGTCGCAGGGTATTGAAGCAAAAGTCTTAATTCCGAATGAACTTCCGTCATTCTTGCATTGGATGCCCGGAGTTGATCAGGCTGCTATTTATGCTTCAAACCCTGAATATGGCAATGCCCTGATAGCTTCTGCCGATCTTATCTTTTGTATGGATTACAATTCGCTGAGCCGCGTTAAGCTTTTTACGGATGAACTTAGAGCTTCGGATGCAACACGCATAATTATAGATCATCATATTCAGCCTGATAATGAGTTTGATCTTATTTTTTCAGTTACCGGCGTATCCTCAACTGCAGAACTTTTATACCAGATTATCCACGAAGCGGGATACTCCGAAAGTATTACCAAACAAATGGCCGAATGTTTCTTTGTCGGCATTATGACCGATACAGGTTCATTCAGTTTCGCCTGCAACCGTCCCGAAACATTTCAGATTGCAGCCAACCTGATAAAAACAGGGCTGGATGTTGAAAAAGTTCATCGGATGGTTTACGACACCTATTCCGAAAGCCGGATGAGATTGCTAGGCCAATGCCTTGGAACAAATATGAAAGTGTTGCCTGAATTTGCAACCGCCTATATATGGCTCACAAAGGAAGATCTGGAAAAATTTGATTACCAGCAAGGCGACACCGAAGGTGTGGTAAATTATGCGCTCAGCATTCAAAATGTGGCTGTAGCAGCTTTGTTTACCGAGCGTGGCGACCGCATCAGGGTTTCGTTGCGAAGCAAAGGCGAGTTTTCGGTAAATGAGTTTGCCCGTACACATTTTAATGGAGGCGGCCACCGGAACGCTGCAGGTGGTGATATTTTAAAAACAATGCCCGAAACACTCTTATGGTTCGAATCACTTTTGCCTGCTTATAGTGATGAAATTCAAAAATCACTGGCTAATTATAAATAATAAGGTATGATCAGGTTTCGAATTATTATGTCATTAGGATTTGTGCTTGGTCTGATATCATGCCATAATAACAAGGATGTAGGCGAAACTAAAAAGCTAAGCCAGGAGCAGATTAACGAAAAATTAGTAGCGGCAAATAAAAATTCAATCGAAATTGAGAATAGGCAAATTGACACGTTGATACTTAGTTCGGGATGGAATATGCGCACAACTTCTACCGGACTTCGATACCAGGTTCTTGAAAAAGGAAACGGAGTTAAAACTGCTTACGGTAAAATAGTTCGTTTCGATTATGAAGTTAAACTAATTTCAGGCGAATTAATTTATAGTTCACTAAAAACAGGTCCGAAAGAATTCCGAATTGGCAGTGGTGGCGTCGAAAGCGGCCTCGAAGAAGGGATCCTTTTACTTAGCGTTGGCGATAAAGTCAGATTTATCATTCCTTCATATCTGGCGCATGGTTTATCAGGAGATCAAAACCTTATCCCTCCCAAATCAACCCTTATTTATACACTTAAACTCATTTCTTTAAAATAACTTACCAATAATTAAAATTAACTGAAACACTAAAACGAAAATGAAAATCAGAACACTAATTACTTTAGGAGCTGTGATTGCCACATTTATGATCACTTCATGCTCAAAATACCCTGGATTCAAGAAATCTGATAGTGGTATTTTTTACAAATTTCATGAGAAAAGTAAAGATACCCTTAAGGCAACTGAAGGAAGTATTCTCACTATGAACATCCGCTACTATCTGAAAATTGCTAAAAAGGATTCAGTTTTATTCAACTCAGCAGATTCACCACGACCGTTTGAAATCGACCTTAAGAAATCGGAATTTAAAGGTGATATCTACGACGCATTTGGAATGCTTCATAAAGGCGACAGTGCTACCTTCCTTGTAAATGCAAAGGATTTCTTTCTCAAAACAGCAAAGTATCCCCAGTTGCCGGCAGGTATCGACAGCACAACTATGTTGTATTTTGATATTAAGCTTTTAAAATGCGAGACCTTAGAAGGCCGTCAGAAAGCTGAAGCAGCCAAAGCTGAAAAATTTAAGAGTGAAGAACCCGGTAAAATTCAGGCTTATCTTGCAAAAAATAAAGTTACAGCAGCACCTTCGGCAACCGGAATATATGTAATTACACAAAACCCTGGCGCAGGACGTGCCATACAGAAAGCTGATTTTGTGAAGATTAACCTCACAGTTTATAGCGTTGATGGCAAAAAGATTTTCTCAACCCTGGATCAAAATAAACCTATTACTTTTGAATATGGTCAGCCATTTGATACCAAAGGCTTTGATGAAGCTGTAAGTGCTATGAAGAAAGGAAGCAAAGCTACTGTTTTAGTTCCTTCAGCCATGGGTTTTGGCGACAAAGGCAAAAAGGATATGAGTGGACAGGATATCATTTCTCCATATTCACCGGTTGTTTACGAAATAGAGGTACTTGATCTGAAAACCAAGGCTGAAAACGAGAAAGCACAGAAAGACGAAGCTGCTAATGTCAAAAAACTTGCAGATGAAGCAAAGGCGAAAGAGCCGGTTCTTATTCAGCAATACATAAAGGATAACAAAGTAACGGCAAAACCTACCGCTTCGGGACTTTATTATATTGAGAAAGTAAAAGGAAAAGGCGCGAACGCTAAAGCCGGTAACAAAGTGAAAGTTCACTATACAGGAAAACTATTCAGCGGTAAGGTCTTCGATTCATCATTAACCAGGCAACCGGTTCAGCCATTTGAATTTACTCTTGGTCAGGGACAGGTTATTCCGGGTTGGGACGAAGGAATTTCGTTGATGAGTGCCGGAGGTAAAGCCACACTTATTATTCCTTCAAAACTGGCTTATGGCGAACGTGGAGCAGGTAATGATATTCCTGCAAATGCACCTCTGGTTTTTGATGTTGAACTGATCAGCATCAGTGCTAAATAATCAGAAAATAATTTTATAGAAAATGAGGTTACCGCGAGGTGACCTCATTTTTTTTGCGCCGGGCAATAAAAAACGGATTTAAAAGCGATGGTTTGTTGTACTCAACCGGCAGCCCATTTTCGACCTGATCAACACTACAACCGGCAAAAAGCGCAATAGCATGGCCGGAAGCCGTATCCCATTCCATAGTTGGACTATATCGCGGATAAATATCAGCCCCGCCTTCGGCAAGTGTGCAGAATTTTAGTGAACTGCCACGTGATACGAATGAAAGTTCAGGATGAGTGTTTTTCAGATTATCGATAAAGGATTCTGTTTCAACATTCATATGCGAACGGCTGCCTAAAACCCGGTATCCGTCACTCTCAGGAATACACGGAAGTTTTTCTGAAAGGTTTGTGATCATTTGATAGTTCTCAAATTCAAGATTATCTGAAAGTTCAGTGTTAAATCTGAATGAGCCTGACTCACTTCCCCAGTAAATCAACTTTTGAACCGGAGCATATACTACTCCAAAAACAGGTTGCTTACCGGAAATGAGGGCAATATTTACCGTAAAGTCGCCATTTTTTTTAATAAATTCCTTTGTGCCGTCAAGCGGATCAACCAACCAGAATTGGTTCCAGTGTTTCCGGATTTCATAACTGGCTTGCTCACCCTCTTCACTCAGTAATGGGATTCCGGTTTCCGACAGACCTTCTGCAATAATTTTATGAGCTTTTTTATCGGCAATTGTCAAAGGACTTTTATCTGCCTTCAATTCAAAATCAAAAGGTTCACTGTAAACTTCCAAAATTGCTTTCCCAGCCTGGAAAGCGGTTTTCAATGCTGTAATAATCAAATTTTCATCTATTTTCATTATCTGCTCTTTTTTTTCTTTTCAATCAGTTCCTTGTAGCCAAGCATTTCGTCGCGCAGCCGGGCTGCTTCAATAAAATCGAGTTCTTTGGCGGCTTTCTCCATCGCTTTCCTGGATTGGTCGTAAAGTTTTTTAAGCTGATCGTCATTCAGGTATTTTACAACCGGATCTGCTGCTGCACTGCTGAGAATTTCTTTCTCCACATATGCTTTAGGCTCGGTTTTGTATTCAATACTTCCCGAAAGTCCCGGAGCTTCAATGCTTTTGATAATCTGGGTAGGAGTGATGTTGTGCTCGGTATTATAGGCAATCTGTATAGCACGCTTGCGGTTTGTTTCGTCAATGGTCCGCTGCATCGAATAAGTCATTTTATCAGCATAAAAAATAACCTTGCTGTTAATGTTCCGGGCAGCGCGACCGGCAGTTTGTGTAAGCGATTTCTCCGAACGAAGAAAGCCTTCTTTATCCGCATCCAGAATTGCAACCAGCGAAACCTCAGGCAAATCAAGGCCTTCGCGTAAAAGGTTAACACCAATCAATACATCAATTACACCGAGCCTCAGGTCGCGGAGTATTTCAACCCTGTCGAGTGTTTCCACTTCCGAATGGATATATTTGCATCGGATTCCAAGCCGGAGCAGGTATTTCGAGAGTTCTTCGGCCATTCGCTTGGTAAGCGTTGTAACCAGAACGCGTTCATTTTTAACGGTCCTGAGTTCAATTTCATTAAGCAGGTCATCAATCTGGTTGAGGCTTGGTTTTACTTCAATCTGTGGATCAAGCAGACCGGTTGGCCTGATAAGCTGTTCAACAACAACTCCTTGCGACTGGTTAAGTTCATAATCCGATGGAGTAGCGGTAACATAAATTACCTGGCTTAGCAAAGTTTCGAACTCTTCGAATTTCAACGGACGGTTGTCCAATGCTGATGGCAGCCTGAAGCCATATTCCACCAGATTTTGTTTACGCGAACGATCGCCGCCGTACATTGCCCTGATTTGCGGCACAGTGGCATGACTCTCATCAATTACCATCAGGAAATCCGAAGGGAAAAAGTCGATCAGGCAAAAAGGTCTGGATCCTGAAATCCGTCCATCAAAATAGCGGCTATAGTTTTCAATACCAGAGCAATAACCAAGCTCCCGCATCATTTCAATATCGTAAGTAACCCTTTCCTCAAGTCGCTTTGCTTCCAAATGGCGACCTATTTCTTTAAAGTAATCCACCTGCTTCACCATATCAGCCTGGATTTCCCAGATGGCTTCCTTCATTTTTTCCTTTGAGGTTACAAAGATGTTGGCTGGAAATACGGTAATTTCAAACAAGGATTCAATCGTTAGCCCACTAATGGGATCAAAGGAAGCCAGGCTTTCAATTTCATCGCCAAAAAAAATAATCCGGTAAGCAATATCAGCCGAAGCTGGAAATACATCAACTGTGTCGCCTTTTACCCTGAATTTCCCGCGGGTTAGGTCGAATTCATTGCGTGAATATAAACTTTCTACAAGGGCATTTAGCAGCTTGTTTCTGCTCAGTTTATCGCCTTTGGAAACATGAATTACCTTGCTGTTAAAATCATCAGGATTCCCGATTCCGTATATACATGAAACCGATGCTATTACAATTACATCGCGCCTGCCCGAAAGCAGAGCGGAAGTGGCACTCAACCGCAATTTCTCTATTTCTTCATTGATGGATAGATCTTTCTCAATATAGGTATTGGTAACAGGAATAAAAGCTTCGGGCTGGTAGTAATCGTAATAGGAAATAAAGAATTCCACTGCATTGTCTGGAAAAAACTGCTTAAACTCACTGTAAAGCTGGGCTGCCAGGGTTTTGTTATGGCTTAGAACAAGTGTAGGCCGCTGAACCTGCTGAATAAGGTTTGCAATCGTAAAAGTCTTACCCGATCCGGTTACACCAAGCAAAACCTGGGCATGGTCCTCTCTTACAACGCCTTCGGTCAGTTGCCTGATGGCTTCCGGCTGATCACCGGTTGGGACATAATCGGAGGTAAGATTAAATTTCATTCCTTGATTCTTAGTTTTAAAATTCGCAGGCCTGATTAGAAAATCTCATTAGATGATAGAATATCTGAGCAGCTATTTCCCTTTTCATTAAGGAAGTATAAACCGTGCAACCACCGGAAAATGATCCGAATAATCTTTGTCGATAGTTTTTTGCTCAATACACTTTAACTCTTTGGCGTGAAATATATAATCAATCCTCAGCATTGGAAGTATATGCGTATGCGTTTGACCGACACCCTTTCCCGCGTTCACAAATGCATCGTCCAGTTCATTACTGATCTGTCTGTAGCTATATGAAACCGGTGTATCGTTAAAATCACCACAAAGAATTACAGGATAAGGTGACTTCCTCACAAATTCAGCAACGGATTCTATCTGTGCAGCCCGCTTGATATAAGCAAACTTCATCTTGCTTAATATGGACCAGGAACCTTTTTTTAGCTGATCGTTAGCCGCAGGCGTATTGGTAATTTCGCTCACAAAATTATAGTCTTCTTTACCAAATTTAATCGATTCGAGATGCAGGTTCAAAACCCTTATGGTATCTTTACCGATATTGACATCGCAGGAATGACAAAAATTGACTTTACTGTTGGGGAATTCCAGTTTATAGGTTTTTATAATGGGATATTTGCTGAAAATTGCCAGGCCGTAAGGCAATCCTTCATTTTCCTTATGGATAAGTTCAATATTCCTGTATTTATATCCTGCTTTCTGACAAATACTGTCGGCAAAATTCGCCCGTTTCCCTGCTCCGCTGTAATATTCCTGTAAGCAGAGTATATCAGGCGATTCAGATTTAAAAAGTTCAAAAATGGCCGATCTGGTGGTTTTGCTTGATTCGCTGCGCCAGTTATAAAGATCGAATAAACGCACATTATATGTCATAACTTTGAGGCTGTTCTCAAACGAGAGCTTCCTGTCCTCTCCTGAAAATTTTACGTAAGTCATAATCTGATTATACCCTAACAGTATAACAATGAGGGATAATAAGAAATATTTTTTTAGGAAAACCAGCCAGAACAGTACAAAAAATATGTTGAATAACAGAAACACCGGGTAAGCAAACCCTGCAAAAGCAATGAGCCAGAATTTAACCGGTGAAACATATAAGGATAAATAGGAACACAAAAGGAGCAGGATAAAACAAAGATTTATCGCCACCATCAGTTTGGTGGCAAGAGACATCTTTCCCTTCGTTTTTTTTACCGTTTTTTTCTTTGTTATTGCCACCTTGTTGTTCGTAATTGAAATCGATAATGCCAGTAGTTATTACTGATT
The DNA here is from genome assembly GCA_038249635.1 of Bacteroidales bacterium. Lineage (GTDB taxonomy): Bacteria > Bacteroidota > Bacteroidia > Bacteroidales > UBA4417 > UBA4417. The sequence goes on from JBBSDG010000050.1 coordinate 9,733, forward strand.
TTTACTGCTGTTAAAAAGGATCTCCTTTTCTTCGGCCGACAAACTCGAATATCCGCTTCGGGATATTTTGTCGAGAATATGATCAATTTTCTGCTGCTTCTGTACTTTTTGCCTGTTATATTCATCATCATTCAGCGGTCGTCCCTTGCTGTGTACCTTGTGCAATTGTTTTCGCCTGAAAGGATCTGCAAACAACGATTTTAAACGGTTCAAACCCAATCGCTGAGCTACATCCTTCCGGATAAACAGTATAAACAAAGCGCCCGAAATGGCTCCTCCTATATGAGCAAAATGACCGCCTGCATTCCCCGATCTGATCATCAGAACATCCAGAATAACATAGAAAATAGCTATATGTTTGAGTTTTATGGGTCCTATAAAAATCAGGTTCACTGTGTAATCAGGCACAAGAACTGCGGTAGCTATTGTTATGGCCATAACTGATGCAGATGCTCCAATTGTTGTTGATAGCGCAATGGTATCCTCGAAAACAGGGAAAATATTATAGGCAAGTATAAAAGTTAATGCGCCTGAAATTCCGCCAATGAAATACAACGAATAAATTTTACGGCCCGGCATAAATTCCATGAAAATCCTACCAAACCAGTAAAGCCATATCATGTTGAAAAACAAGTGCCAGAAACCTTCCTGAACAAACATATACGTGATAAGTGTCCAGGGTTTCTGAATCAGGTTAGGAATAGCCGCAGGTACACCAATCCATTGAAGCACAATATTAAGCCAAACCTGGTCGCCACGGCTTCCTGAAGGTGATGATAACAGACCTGCAAGCTGTAGGAGCTGAAGCGCAAACCACACAGCCACATTCACAATAATGAGCTGTGAAACAGCAGGTTGCATACGCAGCATACTTTTTATTCTGTCGCCCGACGACTGGTTGTAATTTATCACTGCTTATTCAATTAATTTATACCTGCAAGTTTTCTAAATCCATATTATTTAAAGCGCCGTAATCTTTTCTTCTATTGCATATAGTTTGTGCTATGCCTGTCCGATTTTTTTTTCCAGTAAAGAATAAGGAAAAAACCAAAGATCATTCCACCAAGATGCGCAAAATGTGCAACACCACTATTTTGGTTATAAAATCCTGAAAACAACTCGATTGCACCGAAAATAATTACAAACCATTTTGCCTTCATTGGAATGAAAAAGTAAACGTAAATGAGTGAGTTCGGAAATAACATGCCGAATGCCAGCAACAGCCCGTAAATAGCACCCGATGCGCCTACAACTACCGGTAAATTCAGGAAATACTCGCGGTAAGCCGTAACAAAGTTCACTGATTCCTGCATGGCCTGCATATTGCCGGGGTCCATCTGCAAGGTTTTATAGCTTTGATTAAAATTTTCGAATACCTGGTTAAAATCGCTTGCAGCGCTGCCTACATTAAACTGATGGCTTGAAATAAACTGCTGAAGGTTAGCCATATTGGGGCTGGCAAGAAACACATCCATGCTATGTATAGCAGGCGATATCTGAAAATAAAATATCAGGTAATGAACCAAGGCGGCACCTATACCGGTAACTATATAATAAAGCAGGAATTTTTTCGGTCCCCACACCTGTTCCAGCACCGTGCCGAACATCCACAAAGCAAACATATTGAAGAAGATATGCGAAAAACTGCCATGCATGAACATGTAGGTAATGAACTGGTAAGGCTGAAACTTCGACGCTGCAAAATAATGCAAGCCAAGCATATCTGTAAGGTCAATATTCATCGTACCTTCCAGCACAACAGTGGCCAGGTAAAACAACCCGTTGATAATTAATAAATTTTTAACAACCGGTGGCAGGAATCCAAAGCCGGTGGGGCTGTATCTTTCGTTACTCATATGTTTTATTTAATTTAGTTTCAATTTAAAATTGAGTTAAATATCATTTAAATCGTTTTGTAAAATAACATCCAAATTTAACTTCCGGCTTTCATTTGTACAAATTTAACTTTTTCGTTAAAATATCACTCATAAACTTTATCTGAGCAGTTTATCAATTTCCTGAACCTGTATTATTTTAAGAATCTTGCTGCCATCAGGAGCAACTTCGGGAACCTGGCAGGCAAAAAGTTCATCAATCAGTTGCTGCATTTCTTCAACTTTGAGTGTTCTTTCTGTCTTCACAGCCATATTACCCGCAATGATTCGGGCAAGTTTAATACGTTGATCATCCGCCGAATCGGCACGGTCTTTCTTATAATCTTCGAGCAAACTATCAATAAAATCAATAATTTCGTTCGATGGCATGTTTGAAGGAACTGTATTGATAACAAAAGTTCCTCCTCCCATGGATGAAATCTCAAAGCCAAGGCTATCGAGATCATCGGTAATTTCGGTTATCACTTCGGTATCAACAGCCGAAAGCTGGATATTTTGTGGAAACAGAACCCGCTGTCGTGCAATGGCTTGACCTTCTGCATTTGAACTTATTCTCTCAAAAATAATACGCTCATAGGCTTTTTGCTGATCAACGATAAGCAATCCCGATTTTACATTTGCAACAATAAAACGGTTCTGTACCTGGAAAAGTTTATTAGACTCAAACAGGTTATTTTCGGGAATAAGCGCAGGGGCAGGGTCATTTTGAGAAGAAGGTATTAACTGAAAATCCCGGTTATCTTCATTCCCTGACTGTTCTGATTGCTGACCGCCAATTCCTTCATACATCTTTTCCCAGCCGGTTCGGTTAGGAGTCATACCCGCATTGGCTTTCAGGAAGTTTTGAGGCTTTCTGAAGGGATTATAATCAGGATTTAAGGTAATTGTAGGTTCTTTAGGCTCATAGCCTTTAGGCGCTACAAAATCAAAGGTTGGCTCAGTATCAAAATCAATGGTCGGGCTAAGGCTGAACATCCCCAAAGCATGTTTTACCGAAGTCCGGATGGAAGCATAGAGCAACTGCCCATGCTGAAAGTTAACCTCTGTTTTGGTAGGATGTATATTGATATCAATTGTAGTTGGATCAACATCGATATAAAGGAAATATAATGGGATGGCCGAATCCGGTATTAATTCATCAAAGGCCTGTTCTACTGCATTATGCAAATAGGGATGGCGGATATACCTGCCGTTGGCGAAGAAATATTGCTCGCCTCGTGTTTTACGGGCAGTTTCAGGTTTTCCGATATAACCAATTACCGAAACAAGTTCAGTTTTTACTTCAACCGGTAAAAGCTTCCCGTTAATATGGCTGCCGAAAATATGAACTATCCTTTGCCTGAGATTTCCTTTGGTAAGCTGAAATACCGGTTTATCATTATTGAACAGCGAGAATTCTATTTCCGGATGAACCAGTGCCACACGTTGAAACTCTTCGAGAATATGGCGGAATTCAACATTATCCGATTTCAGAAAGTGACGTCGGGCGGGTACATTATAAAAAAGATTTCTTACAATAAAAGTAGTTCCCTGTGCACATGCAACAGGTTCCTGGCTCTTCACTTTTGATCCTTCAATTATGATGCTCGTGCCAACTTCTTCATCCTCTTTCCTGCTTTTAAGTTCAACCTGTGCAATGGCAGCAATGGAAGCAAGAGCTTCGCCCCTGAAACCCAGCGTGCGGATCGAAAACAGGTCGTTGGCTTCCCGTATTTTTGAAGTAGCATGACGTTCAAAGCACATGCGGGCATCCGTTTCCGACATCCCTGTTCCATTATCTATTAATTGTATCAAGGTTTTGCCGGAATCTTTAATCAAGAGTTTTATTTGTGATGCTCCGGCATCCACTGCATTTTCGAGCAGTTCTTTTACTGCCGAAGCCGGTCGTTGTATTACTTCGCCGGCGGCAATCTGGTTGGCAACTGAATCAGGAAGCAGCCTGATTAAATCTGACATATTTGTAATTTATTGGTAATGAGTATTGTAAAAATGAAATATAAACCTTTCTCCTTCTGCATTATTTTCAGCAACATTATTAACAGGTAGATACTAAAATTTTATGGGTTAGGAGTTCGTATTCCAATCATTTTCAAATATTTACTACTCAACATTTAAAAATATATTCCTTGGATTACTTACTGCAAAAGTACCTTAAAAAAGTCATACTTTTGCATGGTATCAATGCTTTTTGGAAATGCTTCCAATAAGCTGCATTTCAGAATCTTTATTAAAAAAAATGGCAGAAGATAAACTTGATAACCTCATAGTAATCGGCGATAAGGTGCTTATAAAACCTTGTTCATCGAAAAGTAAAACCAAAAGCGGACTCTTTCTCCCTCCGGGTTATTCCGAAAAGGAAGAAATCCGGAATGGATATGTAGTAAAAGTGGGTCCGGGAATTCCAATCCCTTACCTTCCTGATGAGGACAGTGAACCATGGAAACCTAAAAAGGACGATAGGGTGAGGTATATTCCACTGCAACCCTTAGTGGGCGATCTTGCAATTTTTATGATGAAAGGTTCCATCGAAATAATTTACAACGAACAGAAATACTATATAGTCCCCCAGTATTCTATTTTGCTGCTCGAAAGGGATGAATCAATCATTTAAATTAAATTCACGATCAGATATAAAAAAAATCCTTTCTATCGCATGGGCAAAACTCATTTTAAACTCGTTTTTATATACGCAATGAGCAAGTTACTTTATAAACATTCAGTCTGATGAAGTGTTCCTTAAAATCTTTACCACAGCATTTTAGGGGAAATTAAAAAAGTTAATCTTACTTTTACACAGATAATTAAGTTCAAGGAAACATATACATGAAGAATATAAGTAAACATTTGATTTTCATACTGTTAATACCATTCATTATGAGTTTGGAATCATGCCACGATCTCAAGAAAAAAGCGGATCTTATAATTTATAATGCACCAATCTATTCGCCGGATAGCTTAGCCAGGGGAGTTAACTGTATTGCGGTTACGAACGGTAAGATTATAGCTTTTGGTTCTGATGGCGAAATAAGGAGCCGGTACTGGGCACCCGAAAATATTAATGCAAAAGGAGGTTTTTTATATCCTGGTTTTACCGATGCCCATTCGCATTTTACAGGCTTTGCTTTAGGATTGAGGTATGCTGATCTTACGCAGGCAAGCTCTTTCGACGATGTTTTGCAAATACTTGTGGATTACAGAAAACTCCATCCTGATGGCTGGATTGTAGGCCGTGGCTGGGATCAGAATAACTGGCCGGGAAAGAGATTTCCGGATAACAAAATGCTAAACAAACTTTTTTCGGATGTTCCGGTTGTCCTTACAAGGATTGATGGCCATGCCTTATTAGCAAGCGATGCAGCCATAAAAGCTGCTGCTATAGATTTTCCCGGTAAAAAAGGTCAGGCAATCATTATAGGTGGAGAATTTTCAGGTATTTTCCTCGAAGACATGGCTGACAAAATCAGGAACGCAATTCCTTTGCCGTCAGTATCTGAAATATCCGATTTAATGGTAACGGCTAACAAGTTATGCCACGAGGCAGGTTTAACAGCGGTTACCGATGCAGGGCTTGATAAATCAGCGATATTGTTGCTGGATTCATTACAGAAATCAGGCGCAATTACTCTGCGTATAGATGCATGGATGAGTCCTAATGAAGAAAACTTTGACTATTTCATGAAGGATACCATTTTTCATACTCCGTTTCTCAGAGTAGGTGCAATTAAAATGTATGCCGATGGTGCACTTGGTTCACGGGGTGCATGCTTGTTAAGTCCATACTTTGATGACCCTCATAACCAGGGTATCCTGGTAACCTCACCCGATGATCTTTCTGCTATATGCAAGCGGGCTTATGAGCATGGATTTCAGATGAATACTCATGCCATTGGCGACTCGGCGGTCCGCATGGTTTTGCATACTTACGCCAAATTTCTCAAGCCCGGTGATGACCGCCGCTGGCGAATTGAGCATGCACAGGTCGTCAATGAAAATGATTTCCAATTGTTTAAGCAGTTTCATATCATACCTTCCGTTCAGGCTACACATGCAACCTCCGATATGGATTGGGCCCGCCTTAGGCTTGGCTATGCAAGGGTTAAGAATGCGTATGCCTACAATCACCTTCTGCAGCAGAATGGCTGGCTACCCAATGGTACAGACTTCCCGATAGAAGGGATTGAACCCATTAAAACTTTTTATGCAGCCGTTGCCAGAAAAGACATACATGGTGAACCTATAGACGGTTATATGATGGAAAATGCCCTTTTGAGAATGGATGCTTTGAAAAGTATTACCATATGGGCTGCAAAGGCTTCGTTTTTGGAAAAGGAACGCGGAAGTATTGCTGTAGGAAAAGTTGCTGATTTTACAATTCTAAATACCGATCTTATAAAAGCGCCTGAAAACAAAATACTTATGACAAAAGTTCTTTATACTATTGTAGATGGAAAAAC